>DATGVG010000114.1:0-16030 GCA_035300625.1 Candidatus Limnocylindrales bacterium | reverse complement strand
CGCACCGCGATCGATACCGATGAACTTCCACAAGGACATAGAATCCCCTCCTCCCGGCGAGCCTAGCCGAACGGGGCGCCGCGGACTAGACCCCGGCCCCGATCTTTCCATTGCCACGGAATTCCCGATCGCGCACGGTTGCGGCGTGCCGGAGACGACCCCCGCTTGAGGTTCCCCAATCTCCTCGCGACCCGCCGGGGGCGGCTGGCCGCATTCTTCCTGCTCTACTTCACGGAAGGGATCCCGGCGGGATTCACCGGCACCGCGATCGCGACCCAGATGCGGCGGCAGGGGCTGAGCCCCGCCGTGATCGGGACCTTCATCGGCGCCCTCTATCTCCCCTGGGCCATCAAGTGGGCCTTCGGCCCCGTGGTGGACGTGCTGGCGAGCGACCGCTGGGGCAGGCGCCGGGGCTGGATCCTGCTCACGCAGGGGATGATGGTGGTGATGCTCCTGGCGGCGGCCCCCGTCGACTTCCGGACCCACCTGGGGCTGTTCACCGCGCTCATCCTGGTCCTGAACGTCTTCGCGGCCACGCAGGACGTGGCGATCGACGCCTTGGCCGTCAACACGCTCCGGGGGGACGAGCGCGGGCTCGCGAACGGCCTCATGTTCGCCGGCAACTATCTCGGCGTCGCCGTCGGCGGGGCGGGCGTCCTGCTTCTCACGCCCGTGATCGGATTTCGCTCCACCTTCTTTTTCGTGGCGGGGGCGATCGCGCTCGTCACGCTATTAGTCCCTGTCCCGCTGCGCGAGTCACCCGGATTGCCGCGACCGCCCCGGACGGGCCCGGCCTTTGGAGCCATCGGAAGGGAGATGGCGCGGTTCGCTCACGACGCGGGGAAGGCGTTCGTCGGAAGCCGGGCCGCGTTCGTCGCGATCTTTCTCGCGCTCCTACCGATGGGGGCCTACGCGCTCTCGCTCGCGCTCCAATCCAACCTCGCCGTCGAGCTGGGGCTGAGCGACAGCCAGATCGGGCTGCTCGGTATCTGCAGCACGGCACTGTCGGCCGCCTTCTGCGTCCTGGGGGGATGGCTGTCCGACCGCTTCGGGAGGAGGCGGACGCTGGCGCTCTTCATTGCCGGCACGACGCTGCCCACGTTCGGCATGGCGATGGCGATGCACCGGTTTGGGTGGATCCTCCCCATCAGCCCGACCGCCCCTGACCGGCCCCCGGTCCCCGCGGACCTCGTCGCCCTGTTCTGGGCCCTCACGCTGGCCTACGCGGTGTTCCAGGGGCTGATGTACGGCGTCGGCACCGCCATCTACATGGACGTGACGACGCCGGCCGTGGCAGGAACGCAATTCACGGCCTACATGGCCCTCTGTAACCTGGTCTACTCGTATTCGTCCAGCTGGCAGGGGCACGCCCTGACCCGCTGGGGGTACCCGGTGACGCTGACGTTGGACGGCGCGTTCGGACTGGTCTCAATCCTGCTATTGCCGTTCATGGGCAGGCCGCGCCCGGCCCCTGGTCCAGCGGCGCCCGACGGACAATAATGAGCGGCGACGCGCGGCTCCGGGCGGGATCACCGGCGGCAAGCCGGCGTCGTCTCGACGAAAAGGAGGAAGCATGAAGCTCTCGATTCATACGGTGGCAACCTCGGCGCTCTGCATGGCGCTCTTCTTGAGCGGGATGCCCGGGTGCTCTTCGATGAGCAAGGAGAAGAAGGGCGCCATCATCGGCGCGGCGGCGGGAGCCGCCGGAGGGGCCGCGGTCGGACACGCGACCGGCTCGACCGCGCGCGGCGCCATCATCGGCGCGGTCGTGGGAGGGGTCACGGGCGCGGTCATCGGGAAGAAGATGGATCAGCAGGCGCGGGAGCTGGAGCAGAACATCCCGGGTGCCATCGTCGAGCGGGTCGGCGAGGGGATCCAGATCACGTTCCCGTCGGGATTGCTCTTCGGCTTCGACTCGGACGAGGTGCGGGGAGACGCGCGCCGGAACCTGGACGTGCTGGCGGCCAATCTCCAGAAGTACGACGAGACGAATCTCCTGGTCGTGGGGCACACCGACACGAAGGGAACGGACGCCTACAACATGTCCCTCTCCGAGCGCCGCTCCAGCGCGGCCGCGCGGTATCTGCGCTCACGGGGCGTCACCCGGCCCATCGATACCGTGGGTCGAGGCGAGCGGGAGCCGGTGGCCAGCAACGACGACGAGAGCGGGCGGCAGAAGAACCGGCGCGTCGAGGTGGCGATCTACGCGAGCCAGGAGATGGTGCAGCGGGCCCGCCGGGAAGCCGCGACCGAGTGAGCGGCTAGGTAGCCGCCCGTTCCACCCGGTCTACCCCGTCCAACAGAAGGCGGGCGTCGCGCTCCCGTCCCGGCACAGGCGTGACCCGCCCGGCTGCGCGCCGGGCGCGGTCGCGCGCCTCGGCCACGTCGGAGCCTGTCGCCAGCGCGACGCCCATCCGGCGCTTCGCGTGAGCCAGCGGCTTTCCGAACAGCCTGATCTCCGTGCCGGGGATGCGGAGCGCCTCGTCCACTCCCTCGAAGGCGATTCCCTCGGCCTCCAGTTGCCCATAGATCACCGCGCTCGCGCCGGGGGAGCGGAGCCACGTGTCCACGGGCAACCCAAGGATCGCCCGCGCGTGCAGCTCGAACTCGCTCTGCGCCTGCGTGACCATCGTCACCATGCCGGTGTCGTGCGGGCGCGGGCTGACCTCGCTGAACCACACCTGGTCCCCCTGGACGAACAGCTCCACTCCGAAGATGCCGCGCCCGCCCAGCGCGCCGGTCACGGCGCGCGCCATCTCTCGCGCGCGCGCAAGGGCGGACGCGGACATCGGCTGCGGCTGCCAGCTCTCCACGTAGTCCCCCTTTACCTGGACATGCCCGACCGGCTCGCAGAAGGACGTGACCGGACGCCCCGACTCGTCCAGCGACCGGACCGTCAGCAGGGTGATCTCGTACTCGAACGGGATCAGCTCTTCCACGATCACCCGGCCGTGCTTCACGCGCCCGGCGCTCATCGCGGTTTCCCAGGCGGCGTCGACCCCTGAGGCGTCGCGCACGACCGACTGTCCCTTTCCGGAGGAGGACATGACCGGCTTGATCACCACCGGAAATCCGAGATCGGCGGCCGCGGCGCCAATCTCTCCCGGGCTCTCGGCGAACCGGTAGCGCGAGGCGGGGAGCCCCAGCTCTTCCGCCGCGAGCCGGCGGATCCCTTCCCGGTTCATGGTCAGGCGCGCGGCGCGCGCGGTCGGAATCACCTCCGCCAGTCCGTCGGCCTCGATCCGGACCAGCTCGTCGGTGGCTAGCGCTTCGATCTCCGGCACCACCAAGTGCGGGCGCTCCCGCTCGACCACCGCGCGGAGCGCGGCGGGATCGGTCATGTCGATCACGTGCCAGCGATGCGCGACGTGGTGTCCGGGGGCGTGGGCATAGCGGTCCACGGCGATCACCTCAACGCCCAGCCGCTGCAGGGCGATGATGACCTCCTTGCCCAGCTCTCCCGAGCCCAGGAGCATCACCCTCGTGGCGCCAGGGGTCAGCGGCGTTCCGATCTGCACGGTCCCTCCTCGTACGATGGGCTCACTTCGAGAAGGCGTAGGTTACGCCTGGATGGGAGCGGCGTTCAAGCGGCGGCGCGGCGGGGGACGATCCGGTACTGAACGCCGTGGGCGCGCAGGAAGTTCTCCGCGCCGGGACCGTGGAGATAGGCGAGGGTGGAGAGGGTTCCGGCCTCGAGGCAGGTGCCGGCCACCACGGTGACGGAGCGCGGGGGATCCGCGACGGGCCACCCGGTGCGCGGATCCAGGATGTGGCCGAGGCGGCGTCCGCGGTGGACCACGAAACGGCGCGAGTCTCCCGTGGTCGCGAGAGCGCCTCCCGAGAGCTCGACCTTGTAGAGTGCCGCCTCGCCCGTCCGCTCGGGGTCGTCCACTCCGACGATCCACGGGCGGCCGCCCCGCCGCGGGCCGCTCGCGAAGAGGTCGCCCCCGAAGTTCACCAGGACGGCGCGGTCGCTCTGGTCCGCGAGAAGCGCCGCGGCGCGGTCCACCGCGTACTCCTTGCCGATTCCGCCCAGATCGATCTCCATCCCGGCCGGCAGGAGGAGCGTCGTTCCGTCCCACAGGACGCGGTGCCACCCGACGTGGCGGAGCACGTCCCGAACCGCGCGGTCGTCGGGAACGCGGTCGCCGCCGTCGAAGGTCCACACGCGCCGCAGGGCGCCCGAGGTGATGTCGAAGAGGCCCGCCGATTCCTCGTGGCATGCGGCGGCATAATCGAGGAGTCCCGCGGTCTCCGAGTCGACCGCGAGCGGGCGGCCCTCCGATCGGTTGATCCGGTCCACCACCGTGCCCGCGCGGTAGCGGCTGAATTTCTCCTCGATGCGCCGGGCTTCGGCCGCGGCGGTCGAAGCGAGCGAGACCGCCTCGTCCCGGTCGTCGGTGTCGACCAGGACTTCGCACGGGCTCGCCATCGCGG
Source organism: Candidatus Limnocylindrales bacterium (assembly GCA_035300625.1). Classification (GTDB taxonomy): domain Bacteria; phylum Eisenbacteria; class RBG-16-71-46; order SZUA-252; family SZUA-252; genus DASQJL01. Next base: position 11,593 of record DATGVG010000114.1, on the reverse strand, counting down.
TGAAGCGGCCGATGAAGGTGTCCGCGACGCGCTCCAGCACCGGGTTGGCGGAAGGCGCCGCCTGGCGCGAATCAGTCGAGCGCACGCGCGGTCAGAACGGGACGGAGTAGCTGACGACCAGGGACCCGATATCGACCGGAGGCGAGAAGTCGATCCCAGTCGCCGCGGCCGAGCCGCCGTCGACCTCCTGGCCGTGTCCGCCCGACGACCGGCCCCACTGCCGGATGTATTCGGGCCGGATGCTGAACTCGCCCGGCGTTCCCGCCACGTGGAACCCATAGGTGCCGCCCAGCGTAAGCGTCCGCAAATCGCCGAGGCGCGGGTCGCTGGTCGCGTACGCCGGAAGCGGCGCGTTCTGGGGGAGGCCGAATTGGAAGAAGTTCGCGCGGGTCTGGAAGTAGTAGCGGATATGAGGCTGGAGGAAAGCCTGGTTCGCCAGCTCCAGACGATAGCGCGCGTCGACGGTGTGGGAGTTCACGCCCCAGTCATCCCAGTAGTAGCGGTAGGACGCATAGACCACGTCCCGGGCCAGGTGATAGACGGAGCTGGCGAGCACGTCGCTTCGGTCCCGCGTGGAAGGCCGGCGCTCGGTCAGCTCACCGACCGGCGAACCATCCGTGGAGTCGAGCACGCTGATCACCTTGTAGGGATCGGTGAGATAGCCGCGCTCGAAGGAGCGCGAGGCGTTGACTCCGACCAGCCACCTCCGCGTGAGAACCCGCGACACGCCGGCCATCCCGCTCCGGATGCGCTTCGCGTTGGGATCGGTTCCGGCGATCACGCTGCCGTCGGAGAGGGGCACCTTGGTGCCTCCCCTGGGATCGACCTGATCGTCGTTCAGTCCGGCGCCGAACGTGAACGTCGTGAGCCGCCGCATGGTCGCGATCGAGAGCTTGGCCGTGGCGCCGAGGGAGCGGTAATCCTTCTCGGTGGAGAAGTGGGTGCCCAGGGCCGGCGTGAGCCAGCCCCCGATCGGCTTCACCCACTCCAGATCCAGACCCTCCCGTGTGTCGCTGAACGGGTGGACGGGAATCGCGCCCGCCACCTGGCTCATAGTGTTCCCCGAAGGCGTGGTCGTGGTCTGGATCGCTCCGGAGGGGACGGCGCCGGTCGGCGACGCGCCCGTGATCACGTCCAGACCCAGCGTGGCGGAGAGCGTCTGGCCGTCGGGGAAGATCCGGGTGATGCGCGCCTGCGGCTCGAAGACCTTGGCGCGCCCCTTTTCGCCGTAGAGAAGGCCGGCGCCGTCGAACTGCCACTTGGGAACGGTGTCGGCGGCCGCGCTCCGGGTCCCCGCGGCGACCAGAAGGCATGCCGCGGCTCCGAGGCGGGTGCGGAGCGCGGACGGCCGGCGGGACGCGCCTAGTTGCATCCGCATCCGCCTCCGCCGACGCCCTGCCCTCCGGTCGACCCCTCCTTGCTGAAGTAGACGTGCTCGTCGATGGCGGTCTCGAGAGGCGCCGGAGTGAGCGACATCTTTTTCTCCGCCAGGAGATCGCGATCCCACGGCTGCACCTTCATCGCGGCGCATCCGCCCGAGAGCAGGGCAAGCGTCAGGAGCAGGGCCGCCGCCAGAAAGAGCCTCGCGCGCGCCATCATCGTGCCAGCGCCCCCTGGATCATCGACTCGACCTCCTTCGCGTGCTTGGAATCGAATCCCGCGCGCGAGAAGACGATGGCTCCGTCGGACCCGATCAGGTAGCTGGTCGGCATTCCCCAGACGTGGAACGCCTTTGCCGTCGCTCCCGAGGGATCGAAGGCGACGACGAAGGGAGCCGGATGCTTCTGGAGGAATTCGTCCGCGGAATGGCGGGACTTGTCGACGTTGATGGCGACGATCGTGAGGCCCTTCGGGGCGTACTTCTCCTGCATCGCGCCCATCCATGGGAAGGAGCTTTTGCAGGGGACGCACCAGGAAGCCCAAAAATCGACCAGCACGACTTTGCCGCGCAGAGAATCGAGGGAGACCGTACCGTTCGATGTGGGCAGCGTGAACGACGGGGCCGGGATGGGCTTGCCGTCCGGATGCGGGGCTGCGCCGGCCAGAGCCGGCATCAGGAGAAGCGCGGCGAGCGCGAGTACCTTGCGGCTGGATACGGCTGGGACGTGTCTCACTGGGTACGCTCTCCGCCCGGACAACCGGTTGGTCCGCCTCTCGGTACCCCCGTGCGCGCAGCGGGTTCCCGCCGCGCCGCGGAGGCTCGGGAACGCCGGACGATGGGGACAATGGGGTACACTCCGGCGATGGCCTCCACGATATCCGCAGAGCCGGTCCTGCTGCAAGGGAGCCGGGTCCGGCTGGAGCCGCTGGATCTGGACCGGCACTTCGAGGGCCTCGCGGCGATCGGCCTGGACCCGGATCTCTGGCGCTGGACCCTCAATGTCGTAGAGACGCGCGACGATCTCCGGCGCTACCTCGACGAGGCGCTTCGCGAGCAGCGCGAAGGGCGGTCGCTTCCGTTCGTCACGGTGGATCTCGCCGGCGAAGCGGTGGCCGGGTGCACGCGCTTCGGCAACATGGATCCGAAGAACCGCAAGGTCGAGATCGGATGGACCTGGGTCGGCCGCGAATTCCAGCGCTCGCACGTGAACACCGAGGCCAAGCTTCTCATGCTCGGACACGCGTTCGAGATCTGGGATTGCGTCCGGGTCGAGCTCAAGACCAACGTCCTGAATCGCCGGTCCCGCGACGCCATGCTCCGCATCGGTGCGGTGGAGGAGGGGATCCTTCGCTCCCACGCGATCAGCGATCGCGGCGTCATCCGCGACACGATCTACTACAGCATTCTCGCCGGCGAGTGGCCCGGCGTCCGGGAGCGGCTCCTCGCGATGATGGGACGGTCCGGTACCGTCTAGCTGAACGCCTCCGGGCGCCACCCCAGCTTCTTCATCTTCTTGTACAGGTGGCTCCGCTCCAATCCAAGCCGCGCGGCTGCTTTCGTCATCGATCCCCCCTCGGCGGCGAGAGCAGCTTCGATGGTGCCGCGCTCGAACTCGCGTACCAGATCGGCGAGGCGCTCTGCCTCCGCTTTCGCCACCGCCGTTCCCTGGGCCGGCGGAAGGATCGCGCGGACCTGCTCGGCGCCGATCCCCGGGCCGGGGGACATGATCATCAGGCGCTCGACGATGTTCCGCAGCTCGCGCACGTTTCCCGGGAACGGATAGCGGGCGAGCGCGTCGAGGGCGGCCGCGGCAAACGTCCTTCGCTTCGCGCCGGCTTCCGCCGCGATCCGCGCCGCGAAATTCTCCACGAGGAGCGGGATGTCCTCGGGCCGGTCGCGGAGGGGAGGCACCCGGACCGGAATCACGGCGAGCCGGAAGTACAGGTCTTCTCGGAAACGTCCGTCGTCGACCAATCGCTTGAGGTTGTGATTCGTCGCGGCGATCACCCGCACGTCGACCCGGATCGCGCGATTTCCCCCGACGCGGTGGAATTCCCCCTCCTGCAGGACGCGGAGCAGCTTCGTCTGGGCGCGGGCGCTTAGATCGCCGACCTCGTCGAGGAACAGCGTTCCCCGATGGGCGTCCTCGAACCGTCCCCGCCGCGCCTGGCTGGCTCCGGTGAAGGCTCCCCGCTCGTGTCCGAAGAGCTCCGATTCGACCAGCTCCTCGGGGATCGCGGCGCAGTTCACGGCGACGAAGGGCATGTCGCGGCGCTCTCCCGCCGCGTGCAGGGCGCGCGCGACCAGCTCCTTGCCGGTCCCGTTCTCTCCCTCGATGAGCACGCGCGCGGCGCTGGCCCCCGCCAGCTCGACCTCGCGGAGCAGCGCCCGGATCGCGGGGGAGCGGCCCACGATCGGAACCGCCCACGCGCGGGCCAGGCTCTTGTTCTCGGCCCGGAGCGCGTGCGCCGCGCCGGCGTTACGGAGCAGGACCAGGAGCCGCTCCAGGGAGATCGGCTTTTCGAGAAAGTCGAACGCGCCCAGCCTCGTCGCCTGGACCGCGACGTCGATGGTCGCGTGTCCGGACATGAGGATCACGACGGCGTCGGGATCGCCGGCGAGAGCGTCGCGCAGGAGATCGAGGCCGCTTCCGTCCGGCAGCCATACGTCCACCAGGAGAAAATCGAACGAGTCGCGGAGCTTCGCCGTGGCCTCGGCCGCCGTGGCCGCCGATTCCACCTGGTACCCCTCGCGGCCCAGGGCTCCCGTGAGACTGGAGCGGATGTTGGATTCGTCGTCGACGACGAGCACGCTCGGCATCGCTAGCTCTCCCTGGTCAGCGGCAGATGGATCCGGAACGTCGTGCCCCGGCCGGGGCCCGAGTCCACGTCGATCGAGCCCGCGTGCTCGATCACGATGCGCTGGACGATGGTCAGTCCTAGGCCGCTCCCGTGCGCCTTCGTCGTGAATCCCGGGTCGAAGAGGGTTTTCTCCTCGCCCGGGGCGAGACCGGGGCCGGAATCGTGAACGGTGATGAGAACCTCGGAGGCGTTTCCCGCGGAGGACAAGGTGACGCGGCCCCCGGCGCCCGCGGCGTCGAACCCGTTCTGCACTAGATTTACGAGCGCTTGGCGAAGCTGTCCGGCGTCGGCGGGGAAAACGAGATCGCGCCCTTCCGGCGACACGACCAGGCGACCGTCCGCGGTCTCGCGCCCGTAAAGCGTCTCGAGGTCGGCCTTGAGCCCCGACCATCGGCACGGCACGATGCGGGGGGAGGGGAAGCGCGCGAAGTCGGCGAATTCTTGAAGCAGGCGCTTCAAGCTCTCCACCTCGTCTCCGATGGTGCGGACCGCCTGGTCCAGGATCTCGGGGAAATCGGGGCGGCTTTGATCGTAGCTCCGCTTCAGGTCGGCGATCGAGATCGCGATCGGCGTGAGCGGGTTCTTGACCTCGTGCGCGACTTTCCGCGCCATCTGGCTCCACGCGGCCTGGCGCTCGCTGGTCACCAGGCGGTCGCGATAGGACCGGAGGTCGAGCCGCATCCGGTCCAGGGCGGCGCCGAGCGTCTCCAGCTCCCGCACCCCGCGGAGCGCCACCGGCTCGTCCCACTCGCCGCGCGCCAGCCGAACCGACGCGGCGGCCAGGTGCTCGACCGGTTTCGAAACCTGTGAGGACCAGAGGAGCCCCAGGGCGATCGCGATCGCGAGCGCGGCCAGGCCCAGGACCGCCGACGCCGCCTGGAGCGCCGCGACCGCGCGGTCGGCCTGCTCGGTGGACGCGAAGCCGGCGAGCGACGGGTAGGGAGGGTTGCCCAGACCGAGGGGGACCGTCATTCGCGACACGGAGCTGTCGTGCCGGGGAAGAGTCGCGGAGCCGCCGGCTCCCCGGCCGGCGGGATCCGTCGCTACGGCCAGCCGCCCTTCCGCGTCCCGCAGCGCGAGGCTCAGGCCGCTCTGCTCGCGAAGGCGGTCGATGAACTCGGCGTCGAGCGCAAAGCCCCCCTCGAGTCGTCCCACCTCCTCGTTCCGGTAGGGGATCGGCTGGCTCACCACCAGGGCCAGGCCGGAGTCGCCCTGGAGCGCGCGGATCTCGACTCCGCGCGATGGGTCCCGCGCGGCGGCCGGTCGGAGCGCGCGCCGCCCCTCGCGCCCCTCGCCCCCGCCTCCGGCCGGAGGCGGCAATTCCGCGGCGTCGGCGACCACGGCTCCGCGCGGGTCGGTGATCCGGAGAAAGTCGTAGTCCAAAAGGAGGCGCCGCTCGGCCAGGTAGCCGGACAATTCGCGGCCTTCTCCCGCGCGCACCAGGTAGAGCCGCTTCAGCTCCGGATCGCGCGCGAGAATCCGGAGCTTCTCCACCGCGCTCCGCTGGTCTTGGGCCAGCTGGGATTGGATCGAGCCCAGCGCCGACGCGAGACGCTCCGCCGCCTGGGCGCGCACCAGGCCCTCGATGCGATCGGTCAGAAGCACGATGGCCACCGCCAGCGGGACGACGGCGATGAGCGAGATCCCAAGGACGAGCCGGGTGCGTAGCGAGTTCACGGGGCCGTCCCGCGCCGGGGGCATTCGAGGAGATTGGCGAGAGCGTCGGGCCCCATCGCGAGCACGCGGCGGCGGTGCACGGCGCCCACGACCACCGGGCAGCGGATAGTGAAGAGCGGCGTGATCCGGAAGGGATCGACCGAATCGGGCGGCGCGTCCAGGTAGGTGAGCCGTGCTCGTGCGACGGAAACGCCGGCAACGACACCGGAGAGGTAGGGCTGGTAACCGGCGCCAAAGGGACCCTGGTCGAGACGGGTCTGGAGCCAGCCGTGGCCGGGAAGCGCTTTGTCCACGTCGAGAATCGGCCGGTACGCGCGTCGTTCCGCGTTCCACTGCGTCGCCGATTCTCGCCCGCGCGCCCAAGGAGCGAGGTCGCCCCGGAAGAGCTGCTCGTTCAACGTGGGCACGACTGTGGTGTCGAGCGGAGCGGACGGGTCCCCCGCTACGAGCATCGCCACCACGCCGCGGGCGCGCGTCCCCGACGGATATCCTCGCCAGCGAGGATCGTCCCTCATGCGCGACGACAACTCGCCCGGCCAGAAGACGGCCGCGTCCACCTCTCCCCGCTCGAGCGCGATCTCCTCGTCCGCCGCCTCGTCGAAGAGGCTCACGACGAGAGTCTCGGGCCACGCGGTCGAAGCCGGCGACGCGATCTCGCCTACGTCCCGCACCAGCCTCCACGCGCGGGCACCGGCGTCCGCTGCGCGATATGAGGACCCCGGCGGAATGCCGGGTGCCGGATGGTCGCAGGAAAACAGGAGGTTGCTCCGGCGCGCCGACGGTACCCCGATGCGAAACGCCGCAAGAGGGAGAAGGGCCGGTCGTCGAAACATGAGGCGCAGGCGGTCCGGCTTCCGCGCGCGCGCCAGCGATCCTGATGTCACGCGGACCAACGCCACCTCGCCGCGATACACGCCGGCCACCTCACCCGCCGCGACAGTCTTCTCGCCTTCGCGAAATTCGACGGCGTCTCCCTCTTCCACGGAGGCTGTGTCGGCCAGCGCCACGTACGTGTGGTCGCCCCGGACCCAGAGCACGCGCGGGAGGGATGCGGCGGCGTCGGCACCGGTCGGGAGCCACACCGCGCCGGCGAGGAGCGCGAGCGCGGCGCCTCGCTTCCACGATGCCCTGCGCGGAAGCCGCTCTGTGTCCGTCATGACACGCGACTCCATCCCAGTGTGAGGTCCAGGCTTCCGGCTCGAGCGAGATGTCGGGGGGGTGAACTCTCGTGTCAAGCTTGACACAAGTCGCCAGCCGGCACAAGTGGGATTTCGGATAAGTTGCTTGTATATAGATGGTTACCATCCAGGCACGCGGATTGATCTAGAGGAACGTGGGCGGTGCCACTTGGGGGCTGCTCACGGACCTGGCCCAGGGAACACCCCGCGCCAGGCGATCGGGACCCGGCTCCGGCGCCGGGCTCGAGCGGCCACGACGCGCCGGTCTGGAGAACGGCCATGGAACGGAACTGGAAGAGGACGGAGATCCATCGGAATCTTGCGGCGGGAGGCGGCGCAATCCTCGCGGCGTCCTTTCTGCTCGCGATGACGGCGATGGGATGCGGGGAACAGAAAGAAAAGGCCACGGCCGAGCCCGCGACCAGCACTGCCGAACAACCGGCGCGGATCGAGGCGCCCGCGGCGGTGACCGCATCGGCGACGGGCAACGCTGAGCCCAAATCCTCCTCGACCGACTCGCTCCCGCCGGACGTGGTGGCGACCGCGCCCGACACGCTCGCGATCCCGGGGAGCGTGGTCGTGATCACCGCGCTGGGGTCGGCCGACGTGACCTCCGTGACGCTCAATGACGGAGCCGGCGAGAAGACGCCGTTCACGTATGACTCGGAATCGAATCTCTGGCGCGTCTCCTACCGGATTCCCGTGCGGGTCACCCTCGACCGCATTGGCCTCTCGGTGACGGCGGCCACGGACGCGAATCGCTGGAAGCGGGTGTGGGTATTTTTCAAGATCAGGGGCGCCGGTGCCCGCGTGGAGGCCGCCTCGGACTCCGGACTCTGACCCCGCATCTCGCCTGACGACGAGGGCCTCCGGGGAAGCATCCGCCGGGGGCCCTTTCTCGTTCGCGCCACTTCAGAGCAGCGGCTACTCGCCCTTACTCGGGAACTTCCTCCACGCGCACGTGCGCGGTGCCGGCGCGAAGGAAACCCAGGTCCCGCGCCGCGCGGCTCGAAACGTCGATCACGCGCTCCTTCCGGAACGGTCCCCGGTCGGTGACCACGACAACGACCTGGCGACCGTTGTCGAGATTGGTGACCCGCAAGCGCGTCCCGAACGGGAGCGTCCGATGAGCCGCCGTTAGTCGCCGCTCGTCGAAGATCTCGCCGCTCGCCGTGCGCCGCCCGTGGTGGCCGGAGCCGTAGTACGACGCTACCCCTTCCTGGACGAAGAAGTCGCGCAGCTCGGGGCGTGGGCGCGCGGAAGCGCATGAGGTGATCGCCCCGAGGCAGCAGAGGAGGATAAGGAAAACCCGGGATCGCATGCCCCAAAGGTCGGCAGCAGACGGCCAAGGCTAAAGGGACATCTTTAGATCATTACGACACTCTTAACAGTCGGAATATGTCACGTGGCCTGCGGGTCCTGGCCTGGTGTATTCTGCGGCGGTATTGTGTTCCTGACGCGTGCCGGTGGGGATGCGCGCCACCCGGACGCCCTACAGAACGGAGGCCCCAGGTCATGAGCGGCGTCGACGTGGCGGTGAGAACTCCCGCGAAAACCGCGACGGCAAGAGAGTACGTGCAACACGTGATGGCCGGGATTCGGGCCAAGAATCCAGCCGAGCCCGAATTCCACCAAGCCGTCCAGGAAGTGTTCGAGTCCTTGATCCCGGTCCTCGATCGGCATCCCGAGTATCGCTCGGCGAAGCTCCTCGAGCGCGTCGCCGAGCCGGAGCGCGTGGTCATGTTCCGCGTTCCCTGGATGGACGACCGCGGCGAGGTGCAGGTGAACCGCGGATTCCGGATCGAGATGAACAGCGCGATCGGGCCCTACAAGGGAGGCCTCCGCTTCCACCCGTCGGTGAACCTCGGCATCCTCAAGTTCCTCGCCTTCGAACAGGTCTTCAAGAACTCCCTGACCACGCTGCCGATGGGCGGCGGCAAGGGAGGCTCCGACTTCGATCCGAAGGGGAAGAGCGACAACGAAGTGATGCGCTTCTGCCAGAGCTTCATGACCGAGCTGTGGCGCCACATCGGCCCCGATACCGACGTGCCCGCGGGAGACATCGGCGTCGGCGGCCGCGAAATCGGGTTCCTCTTCGGCCAGTACAAGCGGCTCGCGAACGAATTCACCGGCGTGCTCACGGGGAAGGGGCTCGCGTGGGGCGGCTCCCTGATCCGCCCCGAGGCGACCGGGTACGGGTGCGTCTACTTCGCGGACGAGATGCTGAAGAGCCAGGGGCAGTCCTTGGCGGCGAAGACCTGCCTCGTCTCGGGCAGCGGCAACGTCTCCCAGTACACGGTGGAGAAGCTGATCGACCTGGGGGCGAAGCCGGTCACGCTCTCGGACTCGGACGGGATGATCCACGATCCGGCCGGCATCAATCGCGAGAGGCTGGCGTGGGTGATGGAGCTGAAAAACGTCCGCCGCGGCCGCATCAAGGAGTACGCCGACAAGTGGAAGGGCGCCACGTACGCGGCGTCGGATCCCCGGGCCGCCACGAATCCGCTCTGGGACATCAAGGCCGATTGCGCCTTCCCGAGCGCGACCCAGAACGAGATCAACGCCAAGGACGCCGGCAATCTGGTCAAGAACGGAGTCTCGCTGGTTGCCGAGGGAGCCAACATGCCGAGCACCCTGGAAGCGATCCAGATCTACCTGGACGCCGGGATCCTCTACGGTCCCGCGAAGGCGGCCAACGCCGGCGGCGTCGCCACGTCGGGTCTCGAAATGTCACAGAACAGCATGCGCCTCTCCTGGTCGCGCGAAGAAGTGGACGACCGCCTTCACAAGATCATGATCGCCATCCACAAAAACTGCTTCGAAACCGCCGACACGTATGGCACGCCCGGAAATCTCCTGAACGGAGCGAACATCGGCGGCTTCTTGAAAGTAGCGAACGCGATGCTGGACCAAGGCCTGGTCTGATCTCGATCGGGGGACGGGGAGCGGGAAAAACAAATCCGTCGGGCTCTGTGAAACGTCGCTTCGCTCCAATCGCCCGACGGATTTTTTTTCCCGCTCCCCGCCCCCCCAGCGCGGGCCTACCGCTACCAACCAGCTCTTCGTGACAATTCGCGATCCGGATCCCATTCCCGACGTTTCGAATCCGTTTCAGGCGTTCCAGGACCTCATGCCGTTTCGGGTCCAGGACATCTTGCTGGTGTCGAGCCTGTACGACTCGTTCACCCTGCAGGAGGACGGACGCCTGAACGAGCTGATCGCGGGGGAATTCCTCGAGCTGTCGCAGTACCACACGCCCGGGCTCACCCACGTCTCCACCGGGGCCGAGGCGCTCTCGCTGGCGCGGGCCGAGCGCCGGTTCAATCTGATCCTCACGACCCTGAGCCCCGCCGACATGGACGCCGTCGAGATCGCGCGGGCGGTGAAGAGCGCGGGCCTCGACATCCCCGTCGTGGCCATGGCCTACGACAACGACGAGCGGAAGGAATTCGAGCGGGGCCACGACCTCTCCGACCTGGACGGGCTCTTCCTCTGGCAAGGGGACGCCCGGGTGCTGGTGGCGATCGTGAAATACGTCGAGGATCGCCGGAACGTCGCCCACGACACCGCGGCCATGGGCGTCCGCGTGCTCCTGGTGGTCGAGGACAACGTCCGCTACTACTCGTCGTTCCTTCCCGAGATCTATACGGAGCTGATCCGCCAATCGGAGCGCCTGATCAGCGAGGGGATCAACCCCTCACACAAGCTGGTTCGAACGCGGGCGCGGCCGAAACTGCTCCTGGCGACCACGTTCGAGCAGGCGTGGGAGCTGGTCACGCGCTACGAGCGCTATCTCCTGGGTCTCATCTCGGACGTGGAATTTCCCCGGGGCGGAGCGAGCAGCCGCGAGGCGGGCTTCGACCTGGCGCGGCGCGTGCGCGAGCTGATCCCGGATTTGCCGATCGTCCTCCAGTCAAGCCGCGCCGAGTTTGCCGCCGGCGCGTCGCGCGTGGGCGCGTCGTTCCTCCGCAAGTATTCGGAAACGCTCCTCTCCGACCTCCGGACGCTCCTGGTCGAGAATTTCGCGCTGGGCGATTTCGTCTTCCGGCTCCCCGACGGCACCGCCGTGGACCGGGCCCGCGATCTGAAGAGCCTGGAGGAGAAGCTGCACACCGTGCCGGCCGCGAGCATCGCCTATCACGCGCAGAGGAACCACTTCTCGAACTGGTTCGGCGCGCGCACCGAGTTCGCGCTGGCCCGGAAGATGCGCCCGCGCCGCGTCTCCGACTTCGCCACGGTCGACGAGCTGCGCCGCGACCTGATCGCGTCGATCGGCGAATACCGGAGGGAGCAGTCTGAAACCCTGGTCGCCGATTTCGACGCGAAGACCTTTGATCCGTCCAGCAACTTCTTCGCGCGCGTCGGGAACGGATCCCTCGGCGGCAAGGCCCGCGGCCTCGCGTTCGTGCGATACCTGCTCAACTATCACGGGTTCGGCCGGCGCATGCCGGGGGTGCGCATCGCCGTGCCGCCGACCCTGGTGCTCGCGACCGACT
>DATGVG010000113.1:0-2141 GCA_035300625.1 Candidatus Limnocylindrales bacterium | reverse complement strand
CCCAGCTGGCAGTACTTGTAGCCGCCCCCGGTGACGAAGGCCTCGCGCAGCCCCTCGTTCTCCAGCGAGAACGGGACCACGTTCAGGTGATGGTACGCGTCGACGAGAAGCTCGGCACCGGCCCGCCGGCACGCCGCCAGGACCACGCGCAGGCCGGACACGATGGCGGCGTTCCCGAAGAGCACCGATGAGACCAGGACCGCCGCGGTGCGAAGGTCCGCGCGCGCCGCGAGCCGCTCGGCCAGCGTGTCGAGTGGATCCACCCCCACCTTCACCAGCTCGAAGTGCGGATCCTCCGCCAGGCGATCGAGCTGGCGGCGGATCGAGTGGAATTCCCCGTCGGTGGTGATCAGTCTGGGACGCTGGCGGAGCGGGAGCGCGGAAAGGAAGCGAACCACCAGCTCATGCGTATTCCCGGCGAGCGCGACCTCGGCCGGAAGGGCGCCCAGAAGGCGCGCGAATCCGTGCCGCACCCGGTCCGCCTTCTCGGCGGCGCGGTCCCATTTCTCGTCCGCCAGCTCGGCCGCGTCGTTCCACGCCTCGATCTGTCCCTCGAAGGCGACGTCGGGCCACGCCTGATGGGAATGCCCGGTCAGGCGCAGCCGCTCCCCCACGCGGAAGCGGGTGTAGTGACTGGCCAGCTCCTGGCTACGCGGCAACCATCCCCCGTTCGCTTGGGTATGGGCCTGGTCCGGGTGCTACAGCTCGCTTCGGATCGCCCAGAGGTCCGGAAAGAACGGCTTGTCCAGCGTGGTCTTGAGATAGGCGGCTCCGGCCGAGCCGCCGGTCCCCTGCTTCGTGCCGATCGTCCGCTCCACCATCTTGACATGGCGGTAGCGCCATTCCTGAAATCCCTCGTCCAGGTCCACCATGCGCTCGCAGATCGAAGCCGCCATCGGGTCCGTGCGGTAGACCTGGATCAGCATCGGGTGGAGCGCGGGCGAGGCTTCGATCGGGCGGGACACATCGCGGGCGAGAACCTCCTTCGGCACCGGGAATCCGTGCCCCGCCAGGAATTGGAGGAACGCGTCCCACACCGTCGGCTCCGCCATGCGCCGCTCCAGGGCCCGGCGCGCAGGGCTGCCCTCCGGATAGCGCTGGAGGGACGCGGAATTTTTCGCTCCCAGGGTGAACTCTAGCTCGCGGAACTGCCAGGACTGAAAGCCGCTGCCCGATTCCAGCCGCGCGCGGAACGTCAGGAACTCCAGCGGCGTCATCGTCTCGAGCACGTCGATCTGGGCCACGACCACCTTGAGGATGGTGAGCACCCGCTTCAACGTGTGGAGCGCCCGGGGAATGTCCTTGTCGGCCAGCTTCTTCTTCAAGTAGTCCAGCTCGTGGAGGAGCTCCTTGAACCACAGCTCGTACACCTGGTGGACCACGATGAACAGCGTCTCGTCGTGCTCCGGCCCCTCGGAAAGCGGCTTCTGCAGCGAGAGAAGCTCGTCCAGTTTCAGGTAGCCGCCGTAGGTCACGCCCATCAGCCCCTCCGGTTCACGTGAAGCGGGGTCGGTAGCTGTTCAGCGATTCGTAGGGGTCCGGCCACGCAAGCCGGTGCCCCAGCTCGTGGGCCGCGTGCCGGGTCCAGTATGGATCCCAGAGGTGCGCGCGGGCGAGCAGACAGAGGTCCGCGCGCCCCGCGGCCAGGATGGTGTTCACGTCGGCGTAGGACGAGATGTTCCCCACCGCCATCGTCGCGATACCCGCCTCGTTCCGGATGCGGTCGGCGAAGGGGGTCTGGAAGAGCCGGCCGTACACCGGCCGCTGGTCGGGGACCGTCTGCCCGGCCGACACGTCCACGATATCGCACCCGTGTGCGTGGAGAAGGCGCGCCACCTCCACCGCGTCCTCGGGCACCATGCCGCCGGGCGCCCAGTCCACCGCGGAGATGCGCGCCGACATGGGACGGTCCGCGGGCCAGACCTCCCGCACGGCGCTGAAGACCTCGAGCGGAAAGCGCATCCGGTCCCCGAGCGGTCCCCCGTACTCGTCGTCGCGGAGATTCGTGAGCGGCGAGATGAAGCTGGCCAGCAGGTAACCGTGCGCCATATGGATCTCGAGAAGGTCGAACCCCGCCGCGATCGCGTAGCGCGCAGCCGTGACGAATTGCTCCCGCACCGCCCGCATGTCGGCCGGGCTCA
>DATGVG010000112.1:0-4045 GCA_035300625.1 Candidatus Limnocylindrales bacterium | reverse complement strand
CGGCTCACGCGGGCCAAGGTGGAGGCGGCGGTCATCGGGGAGACGCTGGCCCGGGGGCGAAAGCCGATCGAAGTTCGTGCGTGAGGATGGGAAAGGGGGAGCGGATGGGATCTGGTGGTCTCCGGGGACTTCAAATCCCTTTGTTGGGCGTCTCTGACGTCCGAGGTGGGTTCGATTCCCACACGTTCCCGCCATCGCGGGATGAGAGGGGCCTCCGATGAACCTCTTCCCGACCTGGATCGGACACCCGGCGGTGATCGCGGTGATCGTGCTGATCACCATCGTCGCGCTGCTTCGCAGCTGGTGGCCCGTCCTCCTGATCGTGCTCCTCGTAGCCCTGGCCCAGGGGCTCCACTATTTGCTGGGACATTCTTCGCTGGGACCGGAGTTCAACCGGGGCGTGGTGATCGGAGTGTATGTATTCGGCGGCATTCTCTTTCTCTTCCTGGCCATCGCCCATTTCTTCACGAAGGAATGATGCGCTCGGGCGCCCCCGCGTCCGCGCCGCCGCCCTCGCGGCCCTGATCGTCACCGTGGCCGCGCTCGGCGCGGCCGCCGGGGCGGCGCCCGCTCGCGCGGCCGCTCCGCCCTCCCGCGCCGGCACCGTGTCGCCCGCCGACTCCGCGGCGCGCGCCACCCAGCCGAAGACGGCGCCGTTCAAGGTCATGATGCGCTCGGCCATCTTCCCGGGATGGGGCCAGTTGTACAATCATCAGCCGATCAAGGCCGCGATCGTCCTCGGAGGCGAGGGATTTCTCGTGACCAGCGCGCTCCGCGAATTGAAGAAGCAGAACGACGCGATCCAGCGCGCCGCGGATCTCGAGGCGTTCGGCGACCCCGCGGGGGCCGCCGCGGCCACCCTGGATGCGGAAACCCACCGCAATCGAAAGATCAGTTGGATCTGGTGGACCGTAGCCGCCCACCTGCTCTCCATGGCCGACGCGTACGTGGACGCGCATCTATCCACCTTCGACTCCGATTTCGGCCGCGAGGACAGCCTGCTTCCATCGCGGCCCGGGTCCGGCCCGGTCGTCTCCCTCGCCTACCGCATCCGCTTCTGAGCCGCCCATGAAGCTACGGGAGTCCGTCCGCAACTTTTGCATCATCGCGCACATCGACCATGGCAAGTCCACCCTGGCCGACCGCCTGCTCGACCTCACCGGGACCGTCCCGAAGGGAAAGATGAAGGAGCAGGTCCTGGACAACATGGACCTGGAGCGCGAGAAGGGGATCACGATCAAGTCGCACGCGATCGCGATGAGCTACGCGGCGCGGGACGGGCGCGTCTACACGCTGAATCTGATCGACACGCCGGGGCACGTGGACTTCACGTACGAGGTATCGCGAAGCCTCGCCGCGTGCGAGGGGGCGATCCTCGTCGTGGACGCCTCGCAGGGGGTAGAGGCCCAGACCATCTCGAACCTCTACCTGGCGCTGGAGCAGAAGCTGACGATCATCCCCGTGATCAACAAGGTGGATCTCCAGGCCGCAATGCCCGACGAGACCGCGCTCGAGGTGGCTCAGCTCCTCCACGTGGAACCGGAGGAGTGCATCCGAGTCTCGGCCAAGGAGGGGCTGAACGTGGCCGAGGTGCTGGATGCGATCGTGCGCCGCATCCCGCCGCCCGCCGACGAGTCGGACCAGCCGCTCCAGGCGCTCATCTTCGATTCGATCTTCGATCAATTCCGCGGGGTCATCGTGTACGTGCGCGTCATGCGGGGGCGGATCCGGACCGGCGACGCGGTGCGATTCTTCTCGACAGGCAAGCGCCACGAGGTGCTCGAGGTGGGGACGCTCCGTCTGGGCCTGGAACCCAAGCCCGAGCTGATCGCGGGCGACGTCGGGTACGTGATCGCGAACGTCAAGGTGGTCGCGGACGCGAAGGTGGGGGACACGATCACCTCCGACGACCGGCCCGCGTCCGAGGCGCTGCCGGGGTATCGCCCCGTGAAGCCGATGGTGTTCTCCGGGCTCTATCCGATGGAGCAGGACAGCTACTCCGAGCTCAAGGAGTCCCTGGCCAAGCTCCAGCTGAACGACGCGGCGCTCTCCTTCGAGCCGGAGACCTCGCTGGCCCTGGGGTTCGGCTTTCGGTGCGGGTTCCTGGGTCTCCTCCACATGGAGATCGTGCAGGAGCGGCTCTCCCGCGAGTACGGCGTCGATCTCATCGCGACGGTGCCCAGCGTGGAGTACCAGGTGCTGAAGACGGACGGCGAGACGGTGCTGGTGGAGAATCCCGCGCTCATGCCCCCCACGGGCTCCATTGAGGAGATCCAGGAGCCGTACGTGCGCGCGCAGGTCGTCGTGCCGACCGAGTACGTGGGGAACATCATGAAGCTGGCGCAGGACCGCCGCGGCATCTACCTCGGAATCGAGTACCCCAGCCCCGAGCGGGCGCACCTGACCTACGAGCTGCCCCTGGGCGAGATCGTGCTCGATTTCTACGACCGGCTGAAATCGATCAGCCGCGGGTACGCCTCACTCGACTACGAGCTGGCGGGGTACAAGCCGGCGGAGCTGGTCAAGATGGACCTTCTCCTGAACGGCGATCCCGTGGACGCGCTTTCGGTGATCGTGCACCGGGAGAAGTCCTACGAATGGGGGCGGGACATCAGCGTCAAACTCAAAGAATTGATCCCGCGTCAGATGTTCCCGATCGCGATCCAGGCCTCCATCGGCGGGCAGGTGATCGCGCGCGAGACCATCTCGGCGCTCCGGAAGAACGTCATCGCCAAGTGCTACGGGGGCGACATCTCACGCAAGCGGAAGCTCCTGGAGAAGCAGAAGGAAGGAAAGCAGCGGATGAAACAGGTGGGCACCGTCCGGATCCCGCAGGAGGCCTTCCTGGCCGTGCTGCGGGTGGAGCGGTAGTCCGTGAAAAGGAGAGATCCCGGCATGACCCCAGCAACCACGCTATCCGTCGCACGGGCGCGGGAACGCACCAAGTCCACGATCCGCGAGTACCTCGAGGCGATCGTCCTCGCGGTGTTGCTCACCATCGTCATCCGCGGCCTCGTGGTCCAGGCGTTCCGGATTCCGACCGGCTCCATGGAGGACACGCTCTTGGTGGGCGACTTCCTCTTCGTGAACAAGATGGTGTACGGCTCCGAGATCGACATCGGGATCGGAGGCGAGCGCTTCTTCTATTACCGCTTCCCGGCCATCCGCGAGCCGAAACCGGGCGACGTGATCGTCTTCCGCTATCCGGAGGACCCCTCGCGCGACTTCATCAAGCGCTGCGTCGCGGGCGCCGGGCAGCAGGTGGAGATCCGCGACAAGGTGCTGTACGTGGACGGCAAGGCCAAGGACGAGCCGTACGTGGTGCACAAGGACCCGCAGATCCTGCCGCGCGAGAGGAGCGCGCGCGACAACTTCGGTCCCTACGTGGTCCCGCAGGGGCACCTCTTCATGATGGGCGACAACCGGGACAACAGCCACGACAGCCGTTTCTGGGGGCCCCTGCCGCGCGACCTCGTGAAGGGGAAGGCGATGTTCTTGTACTGGTCGTGGGATCCCGATCGGCGGTTGCCACGGCTGGATCGGCTCCTCCGCCCGGTGCGCTGACGAGATGCCTCGCGCGATGCCCCGGGCCAAGGATTACGGCCTCTACATCCACCTGCCGTACTGCCGGAGCCTGTGCCCGTACTGCGCCTTTTCCAAGGCGCCGCTGCATCGGGCCGAGCCCGGCCGCCTGCTCGACGCGCTTGCGCGCGAGTGGTCGCTCGCCGCGGCGGAGGCGCCGGGAGCATGGATGGGGAGCCGCCCGCGGACGGTGTTCGTTGGCGGTGGCACCCCCACCGCGCTCGACCCGGGGACCCTGGCGCGGTTCCTCGAGTGGACGCGCTCGGCCTTCGACCTCTCACGCGTCCGCGAGTGGACGGTGGAGGCGAACCCCGAAGGGCTCACCCCGGAGAAGCTCCGCCTCTTGCGCGAGGCCGGCGTCGACCGGCTGAGCCTCGGCATCCAGTCCCTGGACCCCGGCGTGCTCCGGACGCTCGGGCGGATCCATACGGCCGAGGGCGCCCTCCAGGCCCTGGATCGCGTG
>DATGVG010000111.1:0-31353 GCA_035300625.1 Candidatus Limnocylindrales bacterium | reverse complement strand
GTTCCTGAGCATCTTCCACCGGCGCGCCCTGCACGTCTTGGAGTGGCCGTTCCGCGCGGTCGGCGCGCCGGCCGCCGCCGCCGCGGTCGAGCGGCTGTTCGACGACCTGCACGGATTCAAGGACCAGGGTGGCGCGCTCCTCGCCGCCTTCCTGGCGTCGACGGTCGTTCAGATCAGCCGCATCTACGTCCACTACCTGGTCGGACTGTCCCTGGGCGTGCGCATCGCAGCGGGATACTACTTCCTGTTCGTTCCGATCCTCGCGGCGCTGGTCTCCCTCCCCATCTCGATGAACGGGCTGGGCGTGCGGGAAGGCGCCTCGGTGGTCCTCTTCGGCCTGGCGGGACTGACGCGGGAGCAGGCGTTCGCGGTACCGTTCGTGACCTACCTGGTCTCGGTGGTGATCAGCCTCCTGGGCGGGCTCATCTTTCTCTCGCGGCCGCCGCGCCGCGCGATCGCGCAGCGGCTGGAGCGGCGCCGCGCAGCGCGCTCGGTGGGCGCGGGCGGGGAGCGGCGGCCGTGACGTGGAAGCGCTGGAATGTGGTTGCCGCGGCGCTGGCGTTCGGCGTCCCCCTGCTCGTCTACATCCGCACCCTCACCCCGACCGTGCCGTTCTGGGATTCGGGCGAGTTCATCGCCACGTCGTACATCCTGGGTCTGCCGCACCCGCCGGGAAATCCCGTCTACACGATGCTGGGCCGCATGATGAGCTTCCTCCCGATCGAGAGCGTGGCGTGGCGCGTCAATTTCATGAGCGCCCTGGCATCGGCGGGCTGCGCGTTCTTCACCTTCCTCTTCACGTCGCGCGCGCTCCAGCGGGCCTTCGGCGGCCGCCCCGCGACGGCCGCCCAGTGGATCGCCTGCACGGTGGGGGCGCTGGTCGCCTCGTACTTCGGAGCCTTCGCGAACAGTTTCTGGGACAGCGCCATCGAAGCGGAGGTCTACTCCCTCTCGTCCCTGGTGATCGCGTTCGTGATCTGGCTGGCGTTCCGCTGGTGGGACCGGATCGGCACGCCGGGGAACGACCGTCTCCTGGTCTTGATCGCCTACATCCTGGCGGTGTCGATCGGAATCCACCTGGGCACCGTCCTGGTCGGGCCCGGTCTTCTTCTGCTCCTGGCCATCCTCCGCCCCGGCGCCTTCCGGAGCGGCCGGTTCTGGGGCTCCGCGGCGATCCTGGGATTTTTCCTGGGCATGGTCGTCATGAACGAGGTCAAGGACTGGAATATTCCCGGCGGTGTCTTCTTCCTGATGCTCGCCGCGATCATCGCCTATTGCGGCCTGAACCGGGACAAGATGGTCCGGAACAACCTGGCCACGTGGTGGGTGCTCGCCACCGTCGCCGGATTCACCGTTCAGTTCTTTCTCCTCGTGCGCAGCCAGCAGATGCCGCACATCAACGAGGGGATGCCGGCCCAGCTGGAGACGTGGAAGGACTACCTGCTCCGGAAGCAGTACGGGCCGACCAACCCGTTCCTGCGCCGCGCCGACCTCTGGTACCAGATCGAGCACATGTATCTGCGGTACATCTGGGACCAGTTCCAGCTGGTGAGCCGCCTGGGGCCGTTCGGCGAGTCGTCGTTCTGGGTCCGGCTGACCAACGCGATCCCGTACTTCCTCTTCTTCACGGGGGGAATCTGGAACTGGAAGCGCGACAAGAAAACCTTCTGGTTCTTCCTGGCGCAGCAGATCGTGATGGGGCCCTTGCTGATCTTCTACCTCAACTTCACCGATCACGAAGTGCGCGAGCGCGATTACTTCTTCACGAACACGTACTACTTCATGGCCATCTGGATGGGGATGGGGGCCGCGGCCGTGCTCTCGTGGGTGGCGGACGCGTTCGCTCCGGCACCCTCCCCGCGAACCGCCTCAGCCGCCTCGGCCGCGCCCGCGGAGGGGCCGCCCCTGGAGCCGCTCCCTCGGGGTGGGACGGCGCGCCCGGCGCTCGCCGTGGCGGCCATGAGCCTGATCGGCCTGTCCCTCCTGCCGGCGAAGAACGGGTGGTTCATCCACGACCGCTCGAATTTCTACATCGCGCACGACTACGCGTACAACATGCTGGTCCCGCTGGAGAAGGGCGCCGTCGTCTTCACGAACGGGGACAACGACACCTTTCCGCTCTGGTACATCCAGGAAGTGGAGGGCGTGCGCCCGGACGTTCGGGTGGTGAACCTGAGCCTCTTGAACACGCCCTGGTACATCGCGCAGCTCCGCGACCAGGAGCCCAAGGTGCCGCTCTCCTACAGCGACGCGCAGCTCGCGGTGCTCCAGCCCTACCTGAACGAGAAGACGAACGGGGTGGTCTGGGTCAAGGACCAGGCGTTCGCCGACATCCTGAAGACGAACGCGTGGCGAAGGCCGCTCTACCTGGCGGTCACGGTGCCGGAGCAGATGGGCCAGGAGAAGAACCTCACCTTCGAAGGGCTGGTCTTCCGCGTGCGCGCCACGCCCGACACCGTGGGCATCGATCCGCAGAAGGCCTACGACAACCTGTACAAGGTGTACCGGTACCGCGGCCTCTTGGACAAGACCCGGAACTACGACCGGACCGTCTACAAGGACGAGAACGCGAACCGGCTGGTCCAGAACTACACGGCCGCGCACGTCCAGCTCGCGACGTACCTGCTCCAGCACGGAAAGCCCCAGGATGCGATGAAGATCCTCCAGGACGCGGTCAAGATCTCCCCCGACTTCTCGGGGCTCCTCGAGTACACGGGACGCGTCTATGAAGAGGCCGGGCGCCCCGACCTGGCCCGCAAGGTCTATGAAGACGGCCTCCGGCGTTTTCCGAACGCCGCCGAGTTCCACTACCACGTCGGGCTGATGCTCTACAACGAGGGACGGCTGGACGAAGCGATCACCGAGCTTCGGCGCGCCTGCGAGCTGAATCAGCAGTTCTTCGACTGGTTCAACGGACTCTTCGCGGCGCTCTGGCAGTCGGGGCGGAAGACCGAGGCGGTGGAGGTGCTTCGCACGTGGATGCGGGCGCACCCGGAGGACGCGCAGGGCGCGGCGTTCCTGCGCCGCTTCGAGGACTCGCTCAAGATCGCGCCCGCGACGCCGCGGCCGGTCCGGCTGCCGGAAGGGGGACGCCGCCGATGAAGGTTCTGGTCACGGGGGCGGCCGGATTCATCGGGTCGACCCTCTGCGAATCGCTTCTCAAAGACGGCGCGGAGGTGGTCGGCGTGGACGCGTTCATCCCGACGTATCCCGCGGCGCTGAAGCTCGCGAATCTCGAGGCGGCGTCCCGGGACCCGCGCTTCCGCCTGGTGACGGCGGATCTCAGGGACGCGGATCTTTCTCCCTTGGTCCGCGACGTGACGCACGTGGTCCACCTGGCCGCCCTCGCCGGCGTGCGTGCGTCGTGGGGCGAGGCCTTCCGCGACTACGCGGGCCACAACGTGCTCGCGACGCAGCGTCTGCTGGATTCGCTGCGGGACCGGAAGGTGGAGCGCATGGTGGTGGCTTCCAGCTCCTCGGTCTACGGCACCCCCACGCGGTTTCCCACTCCGGAAGACGAGCCGCGCCGCCCCCTCTCGCCGTACGGCGTGACCAAGGTGGCGACCGAGGCGCTCCTCCACGCATACCGCGCGTCCTACGGCGTGCCCACCGTCGGACTCCGCTACTTCACCGTCTACGGCCCGCGCCAGCGCCCCGACATGGGGATCAACCTGTTCTTCGAGGCCGCGAAGCGGGGCCGCGAGATCCCGATCTACGGCGACGGAAAGCAGACGCGCGATTTCACCTTCGTCGACGACGCCGTCGCCGCGACGAAGGCGGCCATGGTCCGCCCCGTCGATTCCCTGGCGTACAACGTCGGAGGGGGCCACCGGATCACGCTGAACGATCTCCTGGACGCGATCGAGCGAACGTCGGGGCTTCCCCTGAAGCGCCGGCACGAGCCCGCCGCCGCCGGCGATCCGCGCGACACGTCCGCGGAAACATCGCGGGCACGGCGCGACCTGGGCTATCGTCCCCTCACCGACCTCGCGGCGGGCCTGGGGAGGCAGTGGGAATGGCAGCGGAAGCTACCGGACTGACGGGCACGGCCGGCACCCCGGGCGCCGCGCTCGACCTCGCGGGCGCTGCCGCGCCCGATCTCACAATTCTCATTCCCGTGTATAACGAGGCGGACAATCTCGCGCCCCTGCTCGAGAAGCTGGAGCGGGACCTCCGCCCTCTGGGCCTCCCCTACGAGGTGCTCGTCCTGGACGACGGCTCCACGGATGCCACCGCCCAGCGGCTCCGCGAGCTCCGCCCGCGCCATCCCGTGCTGCGGGGCATCTCCTTCCGGCGGAACTACGGCAAATCGGCGGCCCTGTCGGTGGGTTTCCGCGAGGCCCGCGGCGCGAGCATCGTGACCATGGACGGCGACCTCCAGGACGATTCCACGGAGGTCGGACCTCTTCTCCGGAAATTGAACGAAGGGTACGACGTTGTCTCGGGATGGAAGCAGAAGCGCCAGGACCCGCTGTCGAAGACGATCCCTTCGCGGATCTTCAACGGCGTCACCTCCGCGATGACGGGCGTGTCGCTGCACGACATGAACTGCGGGCTCAAAGCCTACCGCGCGGAGGCCGCGCGTTCCGTGCGGCTGCGGGGCGAGCTGCACCGCTTCATCCCGGTCCTGGCGCACTGGAACGGGTACCGGATCGGGGAGCTTCCCGTGGTCCACCACAAGCGGCTCCACGGAAAGACGAAGTTCGGCACCTCGCGTTTCGTGAACGGGTTCCTGGACCTTCTCTCGGTCATGTTCCTGACAACCAGCTCCACGCGCCCCCTCCACGTCTTCGGCCGGATGGGGATCGGCGTCGCGGGCCTGGGGGGCGTCCTCACCCTCTGGGCGGCATGGCCGGTGGTGCTCGGCGAGCCGCTCCGGCTCCGCCCCTCCCTGGTGCTGGGGCTGGTGCTGATCGTCCTCGGAATCCAGTTCCTCTCGCTCGGCTTCCTGGGTGAGCTGATCGCGGGCACCCGCACGGAGGAGCCGGAGTACGCGATCCGGGAGCGGATCTAGCGCCAGGGTCGCGCTGCTCGGCCCCACCTATCCGCACCGCGGCGGCATCGCGCACTACACGACGCTCCTCGCGCGCGCCTTCGCACGGCGCCACGAGATCGCACTCGTCTCCTTCCGGCGGCTCTATCCCGGATTCCTCTTTCCCGGCACGACGCAGCTCGATCGGAGCGGCGTCGCCCTCATGCCGCCGGTCGAGCCCCAGCCCGTCGTGGACAGCCTGGCTCCGTGGACCTGGCTCGAGGCGGGGCGCCGGCTGAAGCGCTTCGCCCCGGAGATCCTGGTGGTGCCGTGGTGGCACCCGTTCTTCGGCCCCTCCCTCGGGACCGCCGCCCGCGCGGCGCGCCCGCGGGGAAGCGCCAAGCCGAAGCGCCTCTTCCTCTGCCACAACGTCGAGCCGCACGAGCCCGCGCCCCTCCTGCGCGCGCTCGCGGGGTACGGCCTCGGCGCCGCGGACGGGTTCCTGGTTCACGCGCGCACCGAGGCGGAGCGGCTCAAACGCTACGCGGGAGGGCGCCCGGTGCGGATCCATCCGCATCCGACGTACGACGTCTTCAGCGAGTCTCCGCCGTCGCGCGAGGAGGCTCGCGCCGCCCTGGGCGTGACCGGGCGGGCGATCCTTTTCTTCGGTTACGTCCGCCCGTACAAGGGACTCGGCGACCTGCTCGAGGCGCTGTCCCGCGCGCGGCCCTCGTCCTGGGATCAGCTCCTGGTCGTGGGCGAGTTCTACGAGCCGCGCGCGCGCTATGCCGCGGCCCTCGCGCACCCGGCGCTCCGGGACAAGGTGCGCGTGGTCGACCGCTACGTGGCCAACGAGGAGATCGCGGCCTACGTCGCGGCTTCCGACGTGGTCGCACTCCCGTACCGCTCCGCGACCGGCTCGGGGATCGCGCAGGTTGCGTTCGGCGGCGGCGTCCCGGTGATCGCGACGCGCACCGGCGGGCTCGAGGAGGTGGTGGAGGAGGGCGTGACCGGCCTGCTGGTCCCGCCCTCTTCGCCCGACGCGCTGGCCCGCGCGGTGGAACGCTACTTCGACGAATCGCTGGGGCCGCGGCTCCGGGAAGGCGTGGAGCGCGCCCGGAGCCGGTTCACCTGGGAGAGCCTGGTGGACGCGCTGCTCCGATTGGCGGAGGAGTGCCGGTGAGCGGGACCGAGCGGCCCGGAAGCGCGCGCCCCGGGAGCGGGCGGCCCGTCTGGGTCGTGGTCCTCGCCCACGGCGAGTACGACTACACGCGCGAGTGCCTTCGCTCGCTTCTCGCGCTCGATCCGCCGGCGGAACGCATCCTCCTCGTCGACAACGCCTCGCCGGACGGCACGGCGGAGCGGGCGCGGGCGGAATTCCCGGACGTGCTTGTGCTGCCGCTGGCCGAGAACCGGTATTTCGCCGGAGGCGTGAACGAGGGGTTGAAGCGGGCGCTCGCCGAGGGCGCCGGCTCGGTGCTCCTGGTGAACAACGATCTCGTGCTGGAACGGGGAGCGCTGGGTGCCCTCGTGGCCGCGCTGGAGGCCGATCTGTCGCGAGGCGCCGTGAGTCCCAAGCTCTACACGTACGATCCGCCCGACCGCATCTGGTTCGCGGGCGGGATCGTGTCGCGGGGCTTCGCGCTCATCCGCCACCGGGGACTGGGCCGGAAGGACGACGCGTTCTCGGGGGAATTCCGGGGGCCGGGGCGCGGGTCTCGGGACGGGCCGCGCCCGGTGGACTACGTCTCGGGCGCCGCGGCTCTCCTGGCCGGCGACGCGCTCCGCCGGACCGGACTCTTCGACGAGTCGTACGTGATCTACGTGGAAGACGTGGACTGGTCGGCGCGCGCGCGAAAGGCGGGCTTCACCCTGTGGTACGAGCCGCGCGCGCGCGGCTGGCACCACGTTTCGGCCACCAGCGGCGGCGGGCTCACGCCGCTCAAGGGCTACTTCCGCCTGCGGAGCGGCGCGCTTTACTTGAAGCGGCACGCCGCGGCCTGGGAGCGGCCCCTGGCGTGGCTGGCCTACGGCGCCTGGACGGCGCTCCTCCTGGCGCGCGCGTCGCTTCGGGGCGACGACAAGAGCGCGGGCGCGCTCCTCCTCGGCTTCCGCGACTTCACGTCGATCCTCCTGGGCGGGTCGCCGCCCGCTCGTACGCCGCTCTCATTCGCGCGGCCATCGCGTCGACCGTGAACGCGGCGGCCCGCGCCCTGCCTGCCGCGCGCGACGCGGCGAGCGACGCGGGGTCGGCCAGAGCGCGCCGGAGAGCCTCCGCCAGCGCGGTGGCGTCGCCCGCCGGCACGACGACGCCGGCGCCGCTGAGCACTTCGGGCACGGCGCCGCTGTCCGCCGCGACCACCGGCACCCCCGCCGCCATGGCCAGGAGCGGCGGAATCCCGAACCCCTCGGCCCGCGACGGGTAGATGAAGAGGGAGGCGCCGCCGAAGAGCGCCGCCAGCTCCGCATCGGGGACGAAGCCGGGGAAGTGGATCGCCGACGCCCCGGTGTCCCCCTTCCCGAGCGACGCCGCGCGGTCCCGCAGCGAGCTCGCCTCGCCGCGCACGGCCCCGGCCAGCACCACCGGCGGGAGCGGGAGGCCCCGGCCGCGAAGCGCAGCGAGGGCGTCGATCAAGGTTTCCACTCCCTTTCTCGAGTCGAAGCCTCCCACGTACAGCCAGTAGGGCCCCCCGAAGCGGGTGTGGCACCGCGCGACCTGTTCAGGGGACGGGGGCACGAACCACCGCGGCACGGCGCAGGGGATCACCTCGATCCGTCCCGCCGCCTCCGGCAGCGCGCCTTCGATGTCGCGCCGGCTGGCCTCGCTCAGCGTGACGATGCGCGCGGCCGCGCGGACCGAGGCGCGCACCGCGCGCCGGTAGAGCGCGCGGTGCAGGAACGCCGGGCGGGGCCACGGCACGTAGCGCGGCGCCCGCCAGGGGATGAGATCGTGAAGGGAGAGCAACGACGGAAAGGGAAGGCCCGAGGGCACACCGTGATTCCACGTCGCGTGAAAGAGGTCGGGAACCGGGTCCAGTCCCTTCAACACTCCCGGGAGCGCCCACGATTCCCAGCGGATCCGCCCGCCTCTTCCCGCGACGGTCCACGTGGGGACGTGCCGGGGGAGACGGCCGGCAGGCACCGGGCGGTCCGACACGCCCACGAATTCGACGTCGCGCGCCGTCAGCTCTTCCACGAATTGGGAGACCAGGAGACCGACTCCGCCCGCGGACTCCAGTGCGAGCGGGCGGAGATCGAGAGCAACTCGGAGGGGGCGGGTCATCCGGCGGACCCTACGGGAGCGGCGCCGAGAAGGTCAACCGGCGCATCCTACGACTTGACTTGACGTTGCGCGTCCCGGTACCCTTGTGCAGTGCGCCATCGAGGAGGCAACCGTGCGTCCCGAGTGGGACGTCGTGTGGCTCAGTGACATACCTTGGTCGGCGCTCTGGCAGCGCCCCCAACAGCTTGCGACCCGCTTTCCTGACCATGCCCGCATTCTTTTCGTCGAGCCATGGACCCTGGGGCGGCCGGGAGCGCTGCGCCCCGTCGCGGTCGCCCCGCGCATTCGCCGGGTCTCGTTCCCGTTCCTGCCGCTCCATGCCCGCTCCGAGCGCGTGCGCGGGGCCGCTTACGCTCTGGGCTCCACGGCTCCGTTCACCGAGGCTCTCTTCGCCCTCCAGCGGATCGGCGCGTCGCGTCTCCTTCGCCGGCGTCGCGGAGTGAAACGCCTGGCCCTCGTGCAGAATTTCATGGCCGCGCCGTTCCTCGCGTCCCTTCGCCCGGATCGGATCGTCTACGACATGATCGACGCCCCGCTCCACTTCGCTCCGGTGCCGCCGCGCCTCGTGCCGCGGTGGGAGCGTCTCCTGCGCACCGCCGACCGCGTCGTCGTCACGTCCGCCGCGCTGGAGCGGCTGGCCGTATCCGCGGGCGCCGGACCGGTGGCCGTGGTGGGGAACGGCGTCGAGGCGGACCGCTTCGCGCCGGATCGCGTGGCCGCGGCGCTCCTCCCCGGGAATCCCGGAGCCCCCGTCCTGGGATACGTCGGCTCGCTCCACTCCTGGTTCGACGTGCCGTTGGCCGCGTCCCTGGCGCGCGCCTGTCCCCAGGCCCGCGTCGTGCTGGTGGGGCCCGCGCACCCGGAAACCGCGCGCGAGATCGAGCGAGCGGCGCGGGAGGCTCCCAATCTGATCTGGATCGGGCCCCGCCCGTACGACGAAATCCCCGGGATCGTGCGGGCGTTCCGGGTGGGCCTGATCCCGTTCCGCCGGACGCCCCTCACGGAGGCGGTGAACCCGGTGAAGCTCTACGAGTACGCCGCTGCCGGGATCCCCTGCGTGAGCACGCGATTCACGGACGAGGTGGAGGCGTGGGGCGGCGTGGCTCGCGTGGCCGACACGCCCGAAGAGTTCATCGCTGGGGCCCGCTCGCTCCTGGAGGAGACTCCGAATCCGGCGGCGCTGGTCCAGTTCGCGCGCCACCACGATTGGGAGATCATCGCGCGGCGCTTCGTGTCGATCTGCCTGGAGGACGCCGCGTGACCCGCGTGACCCGCCCGACCCGCGCGACCAGCGTGACCCGCCCGATGCGAGAGAAGAAGAACGGACTCTCGGCGCAGCTCGCCGCCGGCGTTGCCGCGCTCGTCGTCCTGGTCTTCTTCTATCCGCTCGTCTTCGGTCGGGTGTTCGTTTCTCCCGATTCGGTGGCGCCGGCGGGATTCGCCAAGATCGCGATGGACGCGCTCCGGACGCGGCACGTCTACGCGCTATGGAACCCGTACCAGTTCCTGGGAATGCCCAGCTTCGGGAGCCTGGCGTTCGTCCCGTACGTCTATCCGCTCGATCCGGTCTTCGGCTTCCTGAACACCGCGCTCCATTTTCCCGATCTGACCTGGCTGCTGGCGCACTACCTCCTGATCGTCGTCGCGATGATCGCGCTGCTCCGCGCCATGGGCGTGGCCGCGGACGCGGCGCTCCTCGGAGCCGTGACCTTCGCACTCACGCCCAATCTGGTGGCGGTCGGGGCATTCGGCCACGGGAGCCAGATCATGACGGCCGCGTGGCTGCCGGTCCTGTTCCTCCTCTACGACCGATTCGCCCGCCGGGGCTCGCTCCTGGCGCTCGCGGGGTTCGCCTTCGCCGCCGCCTTCCAGCTCCTGCGCGGGCACGTGCAAATCGTCTTCTACTCCTGGCTCGCGCTCGGACTGTACGCGCTCTACCTCTCGATCGTCGCGGCGCGGGCCCGCCGCCCCGGCGATGCGGTCCGCGCCGCGGGCGGGCTGGCCGCGGGGCTGGCGCTGGGCTTCGGGATGAGCGCCTTCCTCTACTTCCCCGTGCACGAGTACGCGAAGCTCTCCATCCGGAGCGCCGGCCAGGGCTCGGGAGCGGGCTTCGAGTACGCCACCTCGTGGTCCTTCCACCCCAAGGAAATGCTCACGTTCGTGGTCCCCTCGATGTTCGGCTTCGGGGGGCGCACGTACTGGGGGACGATGCCGTTCACGGATTACCCCAACTACATGGGGATCGTTCCGCTCGCGCTCGCCCTCTACGGGGCCCGGAGGGCGCGCGGCTCCGCCCGCGCCTACTGGATCGGCCTCGCGGCCGTGGCGCTGGTGATCTCCTTCGGCAAATACCTGAAGCCCGTTTACGAGCTTCTCTATCAGCACCTGCCGTACTTCAACAAATTCCGCGTTCCCGTCATGATCCTCGTGCTGCTCCAGTTCGCGGTGGCGGTCCTGGCCGCGCTGGGACTGGATCTCGCGCTCTCGCGCCCGGAAGCTCCCGCGTCGCGCGGCGCCAAAGCGGGAGCCGATCCCGGAGCGGGCTGGATGCGTGCGGCGGTCTATGCCGGCGCGGGAGCGATCGGCCTGGTCGTGGTCTTCCAGCTCTTCGGTCCCGCGATCGTCGCGGCGGCGTCGAAGGCGCGGCCCTACATGAACGCCGGCGCGGCCCGTCAGGCTCTGGACATGGCCACGGTGGACGCGCTCCGCGGAGGGCTTCTCCTGGGCGCCGCCTTCCTGGTCGTCGCGTTCTGCCGGCGGGGGCGGCTCTCCCGCGCGGCAGCCGCCCTCCTGGTGGTCGGACTCACCGCCGTCGATCTCTGGGGAGTGGACCGCAAGATCATCGATCCCCAGCTGGGGAGCCGGAGCGAGTACGCCGGCAATTTTAGCGAGACGCCCGAGATCGCGTTTCTGCGCCGGGACCCGACCGAATTCCGCGTGCTTCCGCTCCGGGCGGACGACTCGCGGCTGGCGGCGTTCGGGATCGCTTCGGTGCTGGGCTATCACCCGGCCAAGCCGCGCCTCTATCAGGCCTTCATGGACACCGTCGGCCTTCCCAACCTGCGCGTCGTCAAGCTCCTCAACGTGAAGTACCTGCTCACCGACGGCTACTATCCCGACACCACGGGGGGCGTCGCCCTGCGCCACGACGGAGCGGTCAAGGTCTACGAGGTCCTCGGCGCCGTTCCGCGCGCGTACGTCGTCCACAAGATCCAGCCCGCCCGCGACGGATCCACGGCGCTCGCGTACCTGCGTGCGGCGGAGTTCTCCGACCCGCGGAAGGAAGCGATCTGGACGGACCCGCCGCCGTACCCCGCCCTGGCACCGCCCGCGCTGCCCGACTCGGTGACGCGCCTGCGCTACGACCTGAACGGGTCGGAGTACCTGGTCGCCACCGGCGCGCCGGGACTCTTCGTGCAAACGGACCAGTACGACCCCGACTGGACGGCGACGGTGGACGGAAAGCCCGCGGCCGTCCACCGGGTCAACTATTTGATGCGCGGCATCCTCCTCGAGCCGGGAGTTCACCGCGTGCGCCTGCGCTACATGCCCGCCGGGCTCGCCGCGGGGATCCAGGTCTCGCTCGCTTCGGCGGCCGCGGCGCTCCTGCTCGCGATCGTCGGGATCTGGGGGATCTGGCGGGGCGGGCGCGCGCGCCGCGCGACCCGCCTCGACGCGGCGGAGAACCCGGCATGAAGGCGCTGGTCATCATCCCGACCTACAACGAGCGGGAGAACGTCGAGCCCCTCCTGGCGCGGATCTTCGCCGAGGGCCTCCCCCTCGAGGTGCTGATCGTCGACGACAGCTCACCCGACGGCACCGGGGCCATCGCCGACCAGGTGGCCGCGCGCGACCCGCGGGTCCACGTGATCCACCGCCCGGGAAAGCAGGGGCTGGGATCGGCGTACGTGGCCGGATTCCGCTACGCCCTCGCGCGCGACTACGACGCCGTATTCGAGATGGACGCCGATTTCTCGCACAGCCCCGACAGCCTCGCGGAGTTCCTGCGCGAGATCGAGGGCGCGGACATCGTGCTGGGCTCGCGCTATCTGAAGGGCGTGACCGTGGTGAACTGGCCCCTCTCGCGGCTGATCCTCTCCTACGCGGCGAACGTCTACAGCCGCGTCATCACCGGGATGCGCGTGAAGGACCTGACGGGCGGATTCAAGTGCTACCGGCGCGGCGTCCTCGAGGCGATCGACTGGGAGCGGGTGCGCTCGGACGGCTACGCCTTCCAGATCGAGATCACGTTCAAGGCGTGGCGAAAGGGCTTCACGATCCGCGAGATTCCAATCCTCTTCGTCGACCGGCTCGCGGGCGAGTCGAAGATGAACCGGCGCATCGTCTGGGAAGCGGTGTGGATGGTCTGGCGCCTCCGCCTGCTCGACCTGATCGGCGCCCTCTAGGGCCGCCCGCGTGTCCCTCTCGCTGATCATCGTGCACTACCGGACGGGAGAGGCGCTCGCGCGGCTGGCCGCGTCCCTGGCCGAGGCACGGCCCCGGCCGGTGCGCGAGATCATCGTCGTGAACAACTCGGGCGAGCCGGTCGAGGAGTTTCTGGCCGGGGCCGGATCGGCGTGGCCGGTCCGCATCGTGAACCCGGGAAGGAACGTCGGATATGCGCGCGGGGTGAACGCGGGCATCCGGGCGGCCGCCGAGGGGGACGTGCTGATCCTGAACCCGGACGTGCGCGTCCTCCAGGGATCCGTCGAGGCCCTGGTCCAGGCCGCCGACGCCCATCCGCGCGCCGGCATCGTTGCGCCGCGGCTGATGAACGCCGACGGGACGCTTCAACTCTCGGCGCGGCGCTTCTACAATTGGAGGACGCTCCTTCTCCGGCGCATCCCGCTGGGCCCGTTCGTCGCGAAGAGCCGCGCCCTGCGCGAGCACGTGATGGCCGACTGGGACCACGCCACCACCCGGCGAGTCGACTGGGTCCTCGGCGCCGCGATGCTCGTCCGGCGCCAGGCGATGCGCGACGTGGGACTCATGGACGAGCGCTATTTCCTCTATTTCGAAGACGTCGACTGGTGCCAGCGCATGGGGCGCCACGGCTACGAGGTGCTCTATGTGCCTGAGGCCCGGATGTTCCACGATTACGCCCGGTCGAGCGCGCAGCTCCGCCCCCGCTCGCTCCGCGCGCACGCGGCGGGCCTCCTGCGCTTCACCGAGAAGTGGAGCGCCCTGGTGTTCGCGGTGAGCCAGTTCCGGGGGCGCCTCGCCCAGGCGGCCACGCTGGTGGTGGATGCCGCCGCGGCGGCGCTGGCCTGCGCCGCGGCGTATTCGATCCGGGCAGCCCTCGCGCCGCTGTCCTCCGGGAAGCCCTTCTATCCCCCCGCGGCCTACAGGGGTCTCTTCGTATTCACGGTGGCGGTCACGCTGCTCTCGCTCGCCGGGGGCGGCCTCTACCGGCGCGGAGCCTTCCGCGACGCCATCGACCGCTCCTTCCGGCTGGGACGCGCGGTGCTCGTGGCGGTGCTCCTCTTGATGGCGACCACGTTCCTGTTCCAGACGCCGCGCTACTCGCGCCTCCTGGTACTCCTCACGGCACCGCTCCTGTTCCTGTTCTTGAACCTGGGACGCGCGCTCCTCTCCGGACTCCACCTGGGAGCGCGCCGCCAGGGGTTCGCGTTTCAGCGCGTGCTCCTCCTGGGCTCGGGCTCGGAGATGGAGGAGGCGCGGGGCGCCCTGGAGCGGTCCCGGTCATCGGGATTCGAGCCGCTCCACGCCGGAGTCCCGGCCGACGGAAGCGAGCTCCCGGAAGCCGCCGCCGTGCGGCTTAGAACGCTCATCGAATCGGAGCGGATCCAGATCGTATGCATCGTGCCCGAGCCCGCGGAGCTGCCGTATCTCCTGGCGCTCGCCTCGGCCCTTCGGGACTCGGGCGCCGCGATCTACTGGGCGGGCTCGCTCGCGCGCCTGATGCCAACCTCGAGTGCGCGCGGCATCCAGCCGCTCGACGCGGTGCTGCTCCACGCGCCCACCCGCGGGCTCTCGCTCCGTGGCAGGAAAAGGGCGAGCGACGTGTTCCTGTCGTTGGCCGTGGTCCCGTGGAGGTGGCGCGGGCTCCGCCGGCACCTGGCGCGGAGCGAGGGGGCGATGGGAGCGGGTGAGGCATGGCGCCGTGTCTGGTCCGGCGAGCGGAGCTGGGTGGGGCGAAGCGATTACGAGCGCGCCCGGTGGGAGGGAGTCCCCGCGTGGGCGCGGCTCGCGCTGGAGCCGATCCGCCCGGGCGTGGTGTCACCGGCCGACGACGACGGGCGCGAGCGCTCCGCGAGAGTCGAGGCCGAGCTTGCCTATCTGGGCCGCTTCTCGATCGCCGAGGACCTTCGCATCTTCCTGCGCGCGACCCGCGAGGTCGGCCGGTGACGCGGCGCCTCGCGCGCGTGCGCCGGCGCCTCGCGCGCGCCGTGCTCTTCGCGCTCCTGTCCTCGGGCGTGGCGGCGACAGACGGTACCGCTGCCACCAGCCTCTTCATCAAAAACCACGTCAACTCGAACGACGTCCGCGGCATCGCCCCGTGGGGCGGCGTGCTGGCCGCCGCGACGACGGGAGGGGTGGTGACCGTCGTCATGCCGGCTGGCCCGCTCGGATTCACGCTCGCGAGCCCGGGGGGACTGGCCACGAATCAGACCCTGTGCGTGGCGAACAGCCCCAGCGGAGATCTCTGGATCGGCACCGTCGACCAGGGCGTCGCGCGAGAGAGCCCGGCCGGACGCTGGCGTCGCGCGCTCACCACGTTCGACGGGCTCCCCAGCGAGCGCGTCCAGGCTCTCCTCCGCGCCGGCGACAGCGTGTGGGTCGGCACGGACGGCGGCGCGGCCCTCTTCGCCGAGAACCGCTCGAACGCGCGGGCCACGCTGCGCCGCTCCGATTCCTTCGAGAGCACGGCCGGCGGCCTGGTGTCCAACGACGTGCGCGCGGTCGCGGTCGCCGGGGACACGCTCTGGTGCGGCACCGGCGGCGGACTCTCCTCGTTCGCGTCCGGCGTCTGGCTCGACCGCCGCGCCGTCTTCGCGGGACCGGTCAGCGCGCTGACCGTGGCCGGCGACACGCTCTGGGTCGCCACGGCCGCCGGGCCGCGGGCGTACGCGGGCGGCGCCCTGGCGCCGGTGGAGCCGGGGCACCTGGGCCAAAGCCTCGCTCTGGCGGAGGCGGGCGGCGAGCTCCACTCGGGCACGGACGGATCGGGCGTGTTCCGGCGCGTCGCGGGGGGATGGGTCGCGACGGGGGCGGGACTTCCGTCCGGCAAGGTGAACGCGCTGGGTGTCGCGCCCGACGGGGCGCTCTGGGCCGGCACGCAAGGAGGGCTGGCGCGTTACGACGCCGCCTCCAATGCCTGGACCGCGCACCGGGCGGAAGGGCCGGCCGTCGACAACCTCTGGAAGGCGGCGGTGAGAGGCGGCGACGTCTGGTTCGTAACCGGAAACGCGAAAGATCCCGACTTGGGCCCGGGGCTGGTGCTGCGCACCGACGGCGCCTCGTGGACCGCGATCACCAGCACGGGCACGGGCGACGCGCTCCAGGCCGCGTCCACGTTCGGCATTCTCGCCTCGCGGGAGGGACCGATGTGGTTCGGCCATTGCTGCAGCCCGGGACCGCCTCCGCCGCGCGTCGACCGCTTCGATCCGGCCGCGGACGCCTGGCTCGCTCCCGGCGGGAACAACGTGCTCGGGTTCGCCCAGGCGCCGTCGGGCCGGGTGTACGCCGCGAGCGACCGGAACGGCGTGTACGTCTACGATTCAACCACGGGGGCATTGCTCGATTCCCTCACGCCGGCGAATACGGCGGGCTCCGCGTCGGGCTCGGGTCTCCAGAGGAACGTGGTGCACGCGGCGGCCGTCGATCCCGCGGGGGTCGGATGGTTCGCGACGGACGCGGGCGTGGACCGCTGGAACGGACGCGGCACCGACGTCCACTCCGATGATTTCTGGTCCCACTTCGCGGGCGGCCTTCCCAGCCCGAACGCGACGGCCCTCCTCGCCCTCGATTCCACCCGGGTCTACGTCGGCACCCAAAGCGGCATCGCGGCGCTGACGGCCGGTTTCGTCGATGCCGCGCGGACGGGCGCGATCACCACGGCGATCGGCGCGGTCGAGGTGACGGACCTGGCCCGGGACCCCCGCGGAATCGTCTGGATCGCCACCCGCGCCGGGCTCGCGCGTTTCGACGACGCGACGCTCCAGGCCGAGCGCTTCACGACGGCCAACGGACTCGTCGACGACGACGTGCAAGGCCTAGCGTGGGACGAGGCGCGCGGCGTGCTCTGGGTCGCGACTGCGCACGGGGCTTCGGAGGTCCACCCTCAGGCAGCCGGGGACCCGGCGTTCGACGCGTCCGCCTACGTCTATCCCAACCCGGCGCGTCCGGGCGCGGCCGCGCTCCGGATCGGCGGCCTCTCGGGCGTGGCGTCGGGGGAGATTCGGGACGTGTCGGGCAGGCTGGTGCGGAATATCCGCGTCGATCCGGTGTCGAACACTGCCTGGGATCTGCGCGACGCGAGCGGCGCCCCGGCCGCGCCGGGGATTTACCTGATCGTGCTCCGGGACGGCGGCCGCGTCCGGATCCTCCGGGCCGCGGTGATGCGGTGAGCGGGGGAGAGGTCCGCCCGGCGCCCCCCGATCCGGCGCTATGGGACGCCCTGGTCCGCGACGCGGAAGGCGCGTCGGTGTTCCACACCTCGGCCTGGGCCGGGATCTGGACCGCGGAGTGGAAGAACGCGCGCTGGGAGGCGCTGGTCCTGGAGGACGAGTCCGGCTACGCGGCCGGTATCGGCGCGGTGGTGCGGCGCCGAGGCTTCTGGCGCACCGTGGACGCGATGCCGTTCGCCACGTACGGCGGTCCCATCGTTCGCAAGGGGCACTCAAATCCGGCCGCGGCGCGCCGCGCGCTGCTCGAGGCGTTCGGGCAATGGACGTCGGGGCGCCGCGTGCTCCGCTCGCAGCTCTCCTGGCTCTCCGGCCGCGGCGACGAGTTCCCGGAAGGTCTCCCCGCGCGCGAGTCGTTCACGCACGTGCTTCCCCTGTCGCCCGATTTCAGCGCTCTCGCCGGCGGATTCTCCCCCTCTACCCGCCGCCTGGTGCGGCAGGCCGAGGAGAGCGGCCTCGCGATCCGGCCCGCCTCGACGCCGGACGATCTCCGCGCCTTCTACGACCTGGCGGTGGAGACCGTGCGCCGGCGCGGAGGCGAAACCAAGCCCTTTTCCCTCTATCGCCGCATCGAGTCGCTCCTCGCCCCCGGGGGGCTGGCCCGCTACCACCTGGTGTTCCATGAAGAAGAGCCGGTGGCGGGGAGCCTCCACCTCTTTCACGAAGGGGTCGCGGTCAACTGGCTCCCGGTGTCGCGCGCCTCCTCCTGGCATCTCCGGCCCAACAACTTCCTCATCGCGCACATGCTCGAGACTCTGAGCGGGGCCGGCTATCTCGAATACAACTTCGGAGCCTCGCCCCCCGACGCCGACGGCCTCATCCGCTTCAAGGAGGGATGGGGCGCCCGTCGCCGCCCCGTGTGGATCGCGGAGCGGCGGAGCGGCCTCCACCGCCGCGTCCGCGGGTAGGAGAGCCGTGCGCATCCTCCTCCTCTCCCACGCCCCCGTGGTCCACACGCAGCGTTGGGCGGCGGCGCTGAAGGGGCGGGGGCACGAGGTTCGCCTGCTCACCGTCGAGGCTGCTCCCTGGGCCGCGGATCCGGGCCGCGTGATCGGCCCGCGCTTTCCGCTGCGGGCGTTCCGCTATCCGGCCGCGCGGGGCGACGTGATGCGCGAGACGCGCGACTTCCGGCCGGAGGCCACGGTGGCGCACTTCCTGCCGAACTACGGGTTCCTGGCCGCGCTCGCCGGAGCGAGTCCGCTTCTCCTCGTCTGCTGGGGATCCGATCTCCTGATCAACGCGACGCGCTCGCCCTTCCACCGGGCGCGGGCGCGCTACACGCTCCGGCACTCCGATCTGGTCCACGTCGACGCGCGCTTGCTCGCGCGAGCGGCGGCGCGTCTGGGCGCGCCCGAGGACAGGATCTGGACGCGCCCCTGGGGCGTGGACACCGACGCCCTGGCGCCGCGGACGCCCTGGGAGGCACGACGCGCCGGCGCGCCCGAGCCGCGCCTCCTCTGGACGCGCCGGCTCGCGCCCCTCTACGACCCCGAGACGTTCGTCCGCGCGCTGGGGCTCCTCCGCCGGCGCGGCGTCTCGTTCCAAGCCACAATCGCGGGGGAGGGGCCGCTCCGCCCCGCGCTCGAAGCGCTGGCGCGCGATCTCGAGATCGGCGCCTCGGTGCGCTTCGCCGGCTGGGTGGGGGAGGAGGACCTGCGCGCCCTCTACCGCTCGCACGAGATCTACGTTTCCCTGTCCCGCTCGGACTCCACGTCGCAATCCCTTCTGGAGGCGATGGCCGCGGGGCTCGTGCCCGTGGTCAGCGACATCGAAGGCAACCGCGAGTGGGTCACGCATCGCAGCGAGGGGCTCCTGGTCCCGCCGGGGGACGCGGAGGCTGTTGCGCGCGCGATCGCGGAGGTCGTCGGAGCTGGCGTCGCGGCGGGCGGCGGAGCCAGCGGGGGAGCAGGCGGGCGCACCGGCGTGGGAACAAGGGCCCCCGCGGCCATGGCGGAGCGCTCGCGGGCCCGCGTCGCGCGCGAAGCCAGCTTCGCGGACACGGTGGCCGAGACCGAGGCACGCCTCGCCGCACTGGCCGCTCTCGCCGGAGCGCGGGGGCACGCGCGGGGGCGGTCGCGGCCGCCGGAAGGAGCGCCGCGGTGACCGGCGCGCGGCGGGTTCTCTGGCTCGCCTATTTCTTTCCGCCGCTCGGAGGGGGAGGGTGCCAGCGCACGCTGAAGCTGGTCCGCTACCTGGACCCGCTTGACTGGCGATCCACGGTGGTGACCGCGCGCGACGCCGATTACTGGATCCAGGACCCCTCGCTCTGCGATGAGATCCCCGCCTCCGCCGAGGTGATCCGCGTGCGCGCGATGACCGCGCACCGCCTGCTCCGGCTGCTCGCGCGGACGGGCGCGGGGGTGGAAGAGCGGCAAGGATCGAGGAGCCCGCGCGCGTTCCGGGCGCTCCGGCGCCTGCAATCGTGGGTGTCGATCCCCGATGGCTATGGGGCCTGGTCGCGCTCCGCGGAGCGCGCGGCCGCAAAACGGATCGCCGCGGGAGGGATCGACGCGCTCTGGACCACGTCCAGCCCGGAGAGCGCGCACGTCGCCGGGCTCGCGCTCCGGCGGCGCTTCGGGCTCCCTTGGGTGGCCGACTTCCGCGATCCCTGGGTGGGCCGGGTGACCTACGCGCCTCCCACGCGCTGGCACGACCGCCGCCACCGCGCGCTCGAGGGCCGGGTCGTCCGCGGCGCCGACCGGATCACCGTGGTCAGCGAAGCGATGGCCGCTCTCTATCGCGGGCGCTATCCCGACGTCCCTTCCGAGCGCATCGTGGTCCTCCCGAACGGCGTGGACGCCGAGGACTGGCGGCGCGCGGACGCGATCCGCCCAGCTTCGGCGGACGTTGACGCCGCGAGCGACCGGGGGCGCTTCGTGCTCCTGCACGCG
The DNA here is from genome assembly GCA_035300625.1 of Candidatus Limnocylindrales bacterium. Taxonomy (GTDB): domain Bacteria; phylum Eisenbacteria; class RBG-16-71-46; order SZUA-252; family SZUA-252; genus DASQJL01. The sequence goes on along the minus strand of DATGVG010000111.1, from coordinate 11,559 downwards.
GGGCAGCTCGCGCATCGCCCCACGGCGCGCACGCTGCTCGAAGGGGCGCGGCGCGCGATCGCCGCCGACCCCGCCCTGGCAAGCTCGCTTCGCATCCGGTTTCTCGGCGGCAACGAGGAGTTCGCGGCGGGGGACCCTCTCCTCGCGTCGCTGGGCGATGTCGTCGCGATGGCGCCTTCCCGTCCGCACCTCGAGGCGCTCGCGGCGATGCGGCGCGCCGACGCGCTGGCGCTTCTTGGCCACGGCGGCACCGCCGACTCGCTGCTCTATACCGGGAAGATCTACGAGTATGCGACGAGCGGCCGCCCGATCCTGGCGGTGGTCGATGAAGGGCCCGCAGCCCAGCTGCTCCGGGCGGCGGGGCAGCGTTCCGTGATCCCGTCGAACGACGCGGACCAGGTCGCCTCGGTGCTACGCGAATGGGTCCTGGCGTGGCGCCGCGGGGAGCGCCCGTCGTCCAGCGCCCCCGAAGCCCTGGGAATCGCGTGGCAACGCCAGCATGTGGCCGCCCACGCCGCCGGAATCCTCTCCCAGATCACTACGTAAAGGTCCGCGAGTCCTCCTGTTGCCGGTCCGTATCTCCCCTCTGTAAACCTCCCCGGTTAACCTATTCCCCACTACGCTGTCCACGCAGCGTAATCCTAAGTGCCCCAATAAAATAAAATTCTTGAAAAAGCGACGAATCCGGCTTGACACCCGCCCGATCACGGCCCTAGGATGCGCCGCGTGGCAAGGAGTGGGTTGAAGTGGGGAATCGAGCTGCTTCGGGTGCGGAGCGGGTGGGAGGGTCGACGGCGGGGATGGCAGCATTCCGGGGCAGCTACCAGCACTCCATCGACCACAAGGGTCGCGTGAGCATCCCCGCGCGTTTCCGGCGCCAGCTCTCCGGGGAAGCCGACGAGACATTCGTCATCGTGCGCGGTCTGGAGTCGTGCATCGCCCTCTATCCTTCTGACGAATTCCGCCGCCTGGACGAACGGCTGCGCGCCCGCTCCTTCTCCGATGAAACCAACCGCCGCTACCAGCGCATGCTTCTATTCGAATCGCGCGACGAGGTTCTCGACGCGCAGGGCCGCGTGGCTCTTCCACCGCGTCTCATCGCGCACGCGAAGCTGGCCAAGGAGGTCCTGATCGTGGGACTGCTCGATCACCTCGAGATCTGGAATCCCGAGATGTTCGACACGTATCTCCAGAGCACCAAGCGGAGCTACGAGGATATCGCCGGGGAGCTCCTGCCGTGAGCGCGCCTCTCGTGAACCGGACGGCGCCCGCGGCTGCCGAGCGGCCGACGTACCAATGGGAGGTCGCGGGCAGCGGTGCCGCGGCGACGCTCCGCCTCTACGGTGTCCTGGGCGCCCGGGAGCTTGCGCTGGTGGTCGAGACGATCACCGATCGCGCCCGCTCGCCGCGCGACGTCGTCTCGGTCGACTTCTCCGGAGTCGCCCACCTGGACTTTCGCGCTCTACCGGAATTCGCGCAGCGGGTGGCGCGGCATCGCCACCGCGGCGCCTCGATCTGGTTCGTCGGCCTGTCTCCCTACCTGCGCCGTCTGTTCGACGTCGCGGGGCAGGGTGCCGCGGTCCGTCAAGTGACGTGGGAGACGGAGGAGAGCGGACGCCGCGCGGAGCCGGTCCGCCCCTTCTTCGCGGGGGGCGGTGGCGGCGTGACGGCGGCGTGGGACCGCTGGCCGCGCTAGCCGCCGGCCGCCGGGACCGATGCCGGCGCACGTCCCGGTTCTGGGGGATGAGGCTGTCCGGTTGTTGATAGGTGAGCCGCGGGGCACGTATGTCGATGCGACCCTGGGTGGCGGTGGACACGCCGCGCTGATCCTGGCGGCACTGGGTGGGGAGGATTCACGGGTGATCGGAATCGACTGCGACCCCGCGGCGGTAGCTTTTTCGAGCGAGCACCCGCCGTCTCCGGCGCCGCGATTCACGGCGGCGCGCGGGCGCTTTTCCACGCTGGAGGAGACCCTGCGCTCGCTGGGCGTGGCGCAGGTGGACGGAATCCTCGCCGATCTCGGACTCTCCTCCGACCAGCTCGACGATCCGCGGCGTGGTCTTTCGTTCGCCGTCGAGGGTGCGTTGGACATGCGGCTGGATCCGTCGCGCCTCAAGACCGCGGACGGGTTGATCCGCTCCCTTTCGGAGCCCGCGCTGGCGCGCCTCCTCTCGGAGTACGGAGAGCTGCCGCGGGCCAAGACCGCGGCCCGCGTGATGCGGCGCGCCGCTCTGGCCGAGCGCCCGCTCACCGCACAGGGGCTCCGGGCCGCGCTCGCGCCGCTCTATCCCGGGCCCTCGCGTCCGCGCCGGCTGGCGCAGGCCTTCCAGGCGCTTCGCATCGCCGTGAACGACGAGCTGGGCGAGCTGGCCGCGCTCCTTGACGCCGCGGCACGGCTGGTCCGTCCCGGCGGCAAGCTGGTCGTGATCGCCTATCACTCGCTCGAGGACCGGCTGGTCAAACACGCATTCTCCCCGCCTCGCCCGTCCGATCCCTGGATCGAGGCAGCGGTCCCATTGTGGGAACCCATCACCAAGCGTCCCCTTCGTGCTTCCGAAGAAGAAGTCGCACGGAATCCACGCGCCCAGAGCGCGCTCTTGCGCGCGGCGCGACGTCGAGGAGAAGACTAATGCCGACCGCCGCCGTCTCCCAGGCCATCCCCGCCGCCTCGCCCCGCGCTGCGGCTCCGTCCCGCGCGAACGCGGCCTCGCCCTATCTCCGCCGCCTCCACGCGGCGCGCCCCCGGGCTCGGCGCCCGGCTCCGTTGATCCTGGGACTGGTCGTGGTCACCGCCCTTCTCTTCGCGCGCGTCTGGCAGGTGACCGCGGCGCACTCCCTCTCCATGGATCGGGACCGGCTGCGGCACGAGGTGCACGCGCTGGAGAACCGGATCCGTCTCTCGTCCGATCTCGCGGTGCAGGAGGCCCTGCACGAAGGGCTGGACTACGCCGCGCTCGCGAAGCAGGGGTTCCAGAGCCCCGATCCCGCCGTCCTCGTGGACGTCGATCTGGCCCAGCCGTTCCCCCGGGTTGTGTCTCGGCAGGGCGCGATGGCGCGCCTCTCGGCAGACGTCGGCCGGTTCGTCCGAGGCATCCTCCCGGGCCGCCGCGGTAGGGCCCCCGAGGACGTGCGGGTCGTGCCCGTTAGCGCGGAGTCAGCTCCATGACTCCGCGCGACGCGGGCCGGCTTCGGGCGCTCGCGCTGGCCGGGCTTGCCGCCTTCGGAATCCTCCTTCTTCGCCTCGTGCAGATCCAGGTCGTGGATCACGAGCGTCTCGCGCGCGAGGCGACCGCTCAGCAGACCCAGCGCGTCATCCTCGAGCCCGAGCGCGGGTTGATCTACGACCGCCACCTCCGTCCCCTCGCGGAGAACGTGGCGCTGAGCCAGATCTCGGTGCGCCCCCGCGAAGTCCAGAACGCGGCCGCGGCCGCGGCGTACATCCAGAAGGCGGCGGGGTCGCGCGCGGTCAGCCGGTTCCAGGCCGGGCGCGTGCGGCACCGCCTCTATGTCCGGGTGACGCAGCAGCTCCGCCCCGAGCAGGAGCTGGCCTTGACGACCGGCGCGCTCCCTCGCGGCGTGCACGTCGATCCCGTCCCGGGGCGCGTCTATCCGCTGGACGACGTGGCCCGGTCGGTCGTGGGAGTGGTCGGAAACGAGGGGAGCGGGCTGGAGGGGCTGGAATTCGTCTACGACCGCGACTTGAAGGGAACGTCCGGATGGGCCACCCTTTTCCAGAACGGGCGCGGCCTGGCCTATGAGCTTCCGGGGAGCATGGTCAAGCTCCCCGATCCGGGCATGAGCCTGGTGAGCACGATCGACCTGGACGCGCAGACCATTGCCGTCTTGAAGCTGCGCGAGGCGATCGCGACCACCGGCGCGAAGAGCGCCATGGCCATCTTCGCCGACCCGCGCACCGGCGACATCCTGGCGATGGCGACCGTGGACGGTCCCGGCGTCGACCGGCGGACCGGCCACCGGAACCGGCTGGTCGCCGACCAGTACGAGCCGGGCTCCACGTTCAAGGTCCTGGCGGGATGCGCCGCGCTCGAAGAGGGCGTGGTCGCCCCCGATGATTCCTTCTGGGTCTTCCACGGCGAGGCGGACCTCGGCGGATTCAAGATCCACGACAGCCACCCTGAAACGGGGTGGTACACCTTCCACCGTGCGACCGCGCACTCGAGCAACGTCTGCTACGCGCAGATCGGGTCGCGGGTCGGGGCCGAGAGGCTCTACCGCTACGCGCGCCTGTTCGGCTTCGGGCAGCCGACGCGCGTCAACTTGCCGGGAGAAGCTCCGGGCCAGATCCGCCCGCCGTCGCGCTGGTCCGCCCGCTCTCTCGCCACGATCTCGATCGGGCAGGAGGTTCTCGTCACGCCGCTCCAGATGCTGATGGCCTACTGCGCCGTGGCCAACGGCGGCACCCTGCTCCGACCCCGGATCGCGAGCGCCCTGGTGGACGAGAGCGGCGAGCCTGTCCGGCAGGTTCCCGTCGAAACGGTGCGCCGCGTCGTCTCCGAGGCGACGGCGCGGACCTTCCGCTCGTTCCTGCGCGAAGCCGTCGTCGCGGGCACCGCGACCGAGGCCGCGCTTCCCTGGTGCGACGTCGCGGGGAAGACCGGCACCGCGCAGAAGTCGGACGACGGCGGCCGAGGCTACCGCGCGGGGCGCTACATCTCCTCGTTCGTCGGCATGGCTCCCGCCGAGAATCCGCGCGTGGTTGGCCTGGTGATCCTGGACGAGCCCCGCGGCGCCTACTACGGCGGCTCGGTCGCGGCACCCGTCTGGCGCGACATCCTGGCGACGTGGGCCGCGCAGGGCCGCGGGCCGATCGAGCTGCCGGCCACCGTCCTGCCCACCCGGGCGCCCGCGCCGCGCTCCAGCTTGAACGCGATCCCCGACGTGAGGCTTCTCGAGGCCGGCCGCGCCGCCGAGGTTCTGGTGCACGCCGGATTCACCGCGCGCGTCGCGGGACAGGGGGGACAGGGCGGACGCGTGGCGGTGCAGTCGCCCGCCGCCGGAACGCCGGGACGGAGCGGAGCGGTCGTGGATCTGACGCTGACCTCGAGCGCCGGGGGGCCCGGCGTGGTGGTGCCGGACCTTCGAGGATTGCCGATCCGCGACGCTCTCTCGCGTCTCTCGGCGCTCGCGATTCCCGTCGGACGCGTCGTGGGAAGCGGGAGCGTCGTGATGCAGACCCCGGAGCCAGGCCGCCCGGTGCGGCCGGATACGCGCTGTTCCCTCACGCTGGCCCCACGGGGGACGTGATCGCGTCCGGCATTCGCGAGGCCGCGGCCCTGCCGCGGATCGTCGGGGCCCTGGAGACCCGCGGGGCGCCGGCCGGCGAATGGACGCGCGTGCAATTCGACTCCCGCGAAGTGGGGCCCGGCGACCTGTTCGTCGCCATTCCCGGAGAGAACATCGACGGGCACGCGTTCATTCCGGGAGCGATGCGCCGCGGGGCGCTGGCGGCCGTGGTCGAGCGATTCACCCCCGAGGCCGCGTGGCCCGAGGTGCGGGTCCGGAGCGCGCGGCGCGCGCTGGCCATCCTGGCCTCCGAGGAGACCGACCACCCCTCGCACGACCTCCTGGTCGTCGGCGTGACGGGAACCAACGGCAAGACCACGACGACGCACCTGATCCGGGCGGCGCTCAAGGAGCGCGGCGAACGCGTCGGCCTGATCGGCACCGTGGGCTACGAGCTGAACGGCGAGCACGAGCCCGCGCTGCACACCACGCCCGAGGCGCCCGACCTGGCCCGCCTCTTCCGGCGCTTCGCCGACCAGGGAGCCTCGGCGGTCGTGATGGAGGTGTCGTCCCACGCGCTCGCGCAGGACCGCACCTACGGGCTTGCCTTCGACGTGGGCGTCTTCACGAACCTGACCCAGGACCATCTCGATTTTCACGGCACCATGGAGGCGTATCGCGACGCCAAGTCGCGGCTCTTCCGCGCCGAGACCCGAGGCAACCGCACGAAGACCATGACCGGCGTGCTCAACATGGAGGATCCCGCCGGACGCTGGATCCGCGTGCGCGCCGACGCACCCACCCTGGGCTATGGGGACCACGAGGGCTCGGAGATAACCGCCGAGGACGTGCGCCTCTCCCCGTCGGGCGCAAGGCTCCAGATCCGACACCCGCGCGGCGTCGTCCCGGTCGCCCTGAAGCTCCGCGGCCGGTTCAACGTGACCAACGCGCTCGCGGCCTTCGCCGCGGCCTACGCCGCCGGCACGCCGCCCGAGGCCATCGCGCTGGGGCTGGGATCGGTCGACTCGGTGCCGGGACGCCTCGAGCCCGTGGACGCCGGGCAGCCCTACCAGGTGCTCGTCGACTACGCGCACACGCCCGACGCGCTGGAGCGGGCGCTGGAGGCGGTGCGCGCGTTCGGTCCCAAACGGCTGATCTGCGTGTTCGGATGCGGCGGCGACCGGGATCGCGGGAAGCGTCCGCTCATGGGCGCCGCGGCGGCCCGCCTGGCCGACCAGGTGATCATCACGTCCGACAATCCCCGGAGCGAGGACCCCGCCGCGATCGTGGCCGAGATCGAGGCGGGGGCGAAGGATGCCAAGTCCGTGCGAACCGTGATCGATCGGACCGGGGCGATCGAGTCGGCGATCGACTCCGCCATGGCGGGAGACGCGATCTTGATCGCGGGGAAGGGACACGAGACGTACCAGATCATCGGGAAGGAGACGATCCCCTTCGACGACCGCGTGGTGGCGCGGAACGCGCTCCGCGCGCGGGGATTTTCGGGTTGAGCGCCGGCGCCAGAGGCTGGCTCACGCTGGAGGGAGTCGTCCGCGCCACGGGCGGAGCGCTCGCCTCTCCCGGCGCCGATCCCAGGGCCGTGTTCGCGGGCTGCGCCATCGACAGCCGGGCCCTCGAGCCCGGCGACCTGTTTGTGCCGCTTCCCGGCACGCGGGCCGACGGGCACGACTTCATCGCCGCCGCCCTCGAGGGAGCCGCCTCGGGGAGCCTGATCCAGCGCGACCGGCCGGTGCCGCCCGCGGCAGCCGCACGGAAGAAGCCGGTCATCCGCGTGGACGATCCGCTCCGCGCGCTGCAGGCTCTGGGGCGGTGGTGCCGCGACATGGCGGGGATTCCGGTCGTGGCCATCACCGGCTCGAACGGAAAGACGACGACCAAGGAGATGATCGCGGCGGTTCTCGCGACGTCGCGCCGCGTGCACAAGAACGTCGGGAACCTGAACAATCACATCGGCGTGCCCTTGACCCTCACGCGGCTCCTCCCGGAGCACGAGGCACTGGTGCTCGAAATGGGAATGAGCGCGCGCGGCGAGATCCGCGATCTCGCGGCCATGGCCTCGCCGACGATCGGGGTGCTGACGAACGCCTCGGCGGCACATCTCGAGTCCTTAGGCTCGATCGAGGAAGTCGCGCGCGCGAAGAGCGAGCTGGCGGAGGCGCTTCCGACGCAGGGGCTCCTGGTCCTGAACGCGGACGATCCGCTGCTCTGGCCCATGAACCGCGAGCGCCTGCTCCGGAAGACCTCGTACGCGCTCGACAACCCGGACGCCGACATCCGGCCCCGGCGCGTGCAGGCGAATCCCGACGGGGGCTCCCGGTTCACGCTGGAGGACGGCAGCGAGGGGACCCTGGCGCTTCTGGGCCTTCACAACGTGCGGAACGCGCTCGCGGCGATCGCGGTCGGGGACGAGCTTCAGGTCAGGCGGCCGGCGGCGCTGGCCGCCCTCGCGGCCCTCCGCCCGGCCAAGCACCGGCTGGAGGTGGTGCGGGCGGGCGGGATCACGGTGCTGGACGACGCCTACAACGCCAATCCCGCATCGATGGCCGAGGCGTTAGCGCTCCTCGGCTCGCTGGCAGCGGCCGGCGAGCGGCGCGCCGTGCTCGCGGACATGCTCGAGCTGGGACCCGAGAGCGAGGCGCTTCACGAGCGGACCGGCCGGGCGGTGCCGCCGGGCGCCTGGCTCTACGCGGCCGGGGAGTTCGCCGCCGCCCTCGAGCGGGGGGCGCGCGCGGCCGGGGTGCCCGCGGCTCGCATCCGGCGCTTCGAAGACGTCGAGGCGATGGCCGCGGCCGTCCTGGCCGACGCGAAGGAGGGGGACCTGGTCCTGGTCAAGGCGTCGCGCGGCATGCGGCTGGAGCGCGTCGTGCAGGCGCTGGCCCCGGCCCCGGTGCGCGGCACCGGCGCGGCGAACACCCTGACCCAGGCGGGGAGGGAATAGCGATGTTCTACCACCTCCTCTACCCGCTCCATCAGCACTTCCCGGCGCTGAACGTTTTCCGCTACATCACCTTCCGGGCCGCCTACGCGCTCGCCACCGCGCTCTTCTTCGCTCTGGTCCTCGGGCCGCCGGTCATCCGGGGGCTTCGCGCCATGAAGATCGGGCAGAAGGTGCGCGCCGACGGGCCGCAAAGCCACCTCCCCAAGGCGGGCACGCCCACCATGGGGGGCGTCCTGATCGTCGTCGCGATCGCGCTCTCGACTTTGCTGTGGGCGAATCTCGCCAACCGCTACGTCTGGATCGCCCTCGGGGCCACGCTCTGGATGGGGATGGTCGGGTTCATCGACGACTACCTGCGCGTCGTAAAGAACATGCGGAAGGGGCTCCTCGGCCGGTACAAGCTGGCGGGACAGATCATCCTGGGCATCGCGGTCTTCGCCGCCGTCTTCTTCCAGCCGGCGCACGGCCTGCTCGGCCCCGGCGAGACCAACATCCCGTTTCTGAAGAGGACGGTCGTGGACTTCGGCTGGTTCTACCTGCCGTTCGTGATCCTGGTGGTCACCGGCGCGTCGAACGCCGTGAACCTGGCCGACGGCCTGGACGGGCTGGCCGCGGGAATGGCCGCCTTCGCGGCGGTTGCCCTCGGGGGAATGTGCTACATCACCGGCCACGTCAAGTTCTCGCAATATCTCCAAGTGCCCTACATCGCCGGAGCCGGGGAGCTCACGATCTTCTGCGCTGCGATCATCGGCGCGACCTTGGGGTTTCTCTGGTGGAACTGCCATCCGGCGGACGTCTTCATGGGGGACACGGGGTCCCTCTCCCTGGGCGCCGCCCTCGGCACGGTGGCGGTCCTGATCAAGCGCGAGTTCCTCCTCGCCATCGTGGGCGGCGTGTTCGTGCTCGAGGCCCTCTCGGTCATGGCCCAGGTGGTCTCGTTCAAGCTGCGCGGGATTCGCATTTTCAAAATGGCTCCGCTGCACCATCATTTTGAGCTGAGCGGATGGAAGGAGACCCGCGTCGTGGTCCGGTTCTGGATCGCGGCCGCCATCTGCGCCCTTTTGGCCCTGAGCACCCTGAAGCTCCAATGAACGTCACGATCCAGCCCTGGTTCACCGGCAAACACGCCCTCGTCGTCGGGCTGGCGCGGAGCGGCACGGCCGCCGCCAAGCTCCTCGCCCGGCATGGCGCGTCCGTGCGCGCGATCGACCGGCGCCGGGCGGAGGAGCTGACGCCCGAGGCGGACGCGCTGCATGCCGAGGGGATCGAGGTGCGGGCCGGGGGGATGGATCTGAGCGCGCTGGAGGGGCGCGATCTGGTGGTGGTGAGCCCCGGCGTTCCGCTCGACCTGCCGATCTTCCGGGAGGCCGAGCGGCGCGGGATCCCGATCGTCGCGGAGATCGAGCTGGGCTTCGCGGTGGCGCGCGCTCCCGTCGTGGCCGTTACCGGCACGAACGGAAAGAGCACGACGGTCGAGCTCCTGGGCGCCATCGGCCGGGCGGCGGGGCGCCCCACGGAGGTACTCGGCAACATCGGCACCGCGCTCTCCGAGCGCGCCGAGTCGGTGCCCGAGGAGGGGCTTCTCGTCGTCGAGGTCTCCAGCTTCCAGCTCGAGGCCTGCGAGCGGTTCCGTCCGAAGGTCGGCGTGATCCTGAACGTGACGCCGGACCACCTGGACCGCCACGGCACCATCGATCGCTATGCGGCGATCAAGGCCCGCCTCTTCGCGCGCCAGACCGAGGACGACTACCGCGTCCAGCCGCTCGCCGACCCCCGGCTGGTCGCGCTGCTCCGGCCGATGCGCTCGAAGCCGCTATGGTTCGGGTTCACCGACCCCACGGGCGACGGCGTCTGGGAGCAGGGAGGCTCCCTGCGCTTTCGCTTCGAGGGGCGAGAGGGGTCGCTGATCCGCCGCGACGACGCGCGGCTCAAGGGGCCGCACAACACCGAGAACATGGCCGCCGCCGCCGCCGCCGCGCTCGCGGTCGGCATCCCCGAGCGCGCGATCGCGTCCGCGCTGCGCGATTTCCACGGGCTCCCGCACCGGCTCACCCTGGTGGCCGAGATCGACGGGGTCCGCTACGTGAACGACTCGAAGGCGACCAACGTGGATTCGATGAAGCGGGCCCTGGAATCGTTCGACGTTCCCCTCACGCTCATAGCGGGCGGGCGCGACAAGAACGGCGACTTCCCCGCGATCGCGCCGCTGGTGATGGAGAAGGTGCGCCGCGCGATCTACCTCGGAGAGGCGGCGCCGGTGCTGGAGAAAGCCTGGCCGCACGTCCCCGCGACGCGCGCGGCCACGCTGGAGGACGCGGTCCGGATGGCGCGCGCCGACACGCCTCCGGGCGGCATCGTGCTCCTCTCTCCGGGCTGCGCCTCGTATGACATGTTCCGGAACTTCGAGGAGCGCGGCGCGCGCTTCGAAGCGGCGGTCCACGAGCTTTCGCGTGGCGCCGCGCGGGTGAAGCCGTGAGCCTGGTCCTCGACCGCGCGCGGCGGCCCGATCTCACCCTGATCGTGCCGGTGGTCTGCCTCGTCGCCCTGGGTCTGGTCATGGTCTTCTCGTCCAGCGCGAGCCTCGCCGCGCTCCGCTACCAATCGGAGACCTTCTTCCTGAAGCGCCACCTGGTCCGCGTGATCCTGGGAGGGATCGTCCTCGTGATCCTGGCGCGCACCGACTACCACCTGCTGCGCAAGGTCGCGCCCTGGGCCCTGGGAGGCACCTTGCTCCTCCTGGGCGTCCTCCTCGCGGTCGGGGGCGCGGTGCGCGGGGCGAACCGCTGGCTCTCGGTTGCCACGGTCACGATCCAGCCCACCGAGATCGCGCGCGTCGCCTGCGTCGTCTACCTCGCCAAGCTCCTCGATCGGAAGGGGGAGCGGATGGCCTCCTTCAAGGAGGGAGTTCTCCCGGCCATGCTCGTGCTGGGGCTGATGGCGTTCTTGATCCTGCTTCAGCCCAATCTCGGAAGCACGATCGCGCTGTTGGCGACGGGGCTTGTCATGCTGCTTCTCTCGGGCGCGCGAAGGCGCCACCTGGCGCTCCTGGTCGCCGCCGGAATCGTGGTCGCGGCTCTCGCGGTTTCCCACAACGCGTACATGATGGAGCGGGTCCAGGGGTGGCTGGCGCGCTGGGGCCACGGGCGGGCCGACGCGCTCGGCAAGAACTGGCAAGTCTCGCAGTCGATCCTGGCTCTGGGCTCGGGCGGCGTGCTGGGAGCGGGACCGGGCCACGGCCTCCAGAAGGTCTTCTTCCTCCCCGATCCGCACACGGACTTCATCTTCGCCGTGATCGGAGAGGAGCTGGGCTTGTGGGGCACGGCGGGCGTGCTGGTCCTGTTCTCGATCATCTTTCT
>DATGVG010000110.1:0-6252 GCA_035300625.1 Candidatus Limnocylindrales bacterium | reverse complement strand
GGCGCCGCACCTTCGCCCGGTCGGGTTCTGGATCGAGCAGCTCATCGCCGAGAGCACGGGCAAGGAGGCCACGGGGATCGTGCCCGTCGAGGGGGAGCCGCTCGGCGCTCCGCACCACTACGGCGCCGACCGGATCTTCGTATCGATCGAGATCGAGGGGGAGGAGGTCCCGGAGCTCGTGAAGCTCGAGCGCGAGTTGACGCGCTCGGGCGCCGCCTGGGTGCGCATCCTCCTTCCCGACCGGGACCAGATCGCGGCGGAGTTCTACCGATGGGAGGTCGCGACCTCGATCGCGGGGGCGGTACTCCGGATCGATCCCTTCGACGAGCCGAACGTGCAGGAGAGCAAGGACAACACGAAGCGAATCCTGGATCAGCTCCATGACACGGGGGAGCTGCCCACGGGAAAGCCTGTCGCGCGCGACCTCGGCGTCGAGATCACGGTGGACGAAGACCTCTGGTCTAAGCTCACGGCGGGAGCGCCCGGGCATCCCAGCCTCGAGATGGTGCTGCACCGGTTCTTGAGCCTCGCCCGTCCGGGAGAATACGTGGCCCTCCTGGGATACATGGAGCGGACCGCCGCCAGCGAGGCATCCTTCGCGCTGATTCGCCGCGCCATCCGGAACGCGCTTCGAGTTCCTGTCCTCCAGGGCTACGGCCCGCGGTATCTGCACTCGATCGGGCAGCTCTTCAAGGGAGGCCCCAAGACGGGCATCTTCATCGTGATCACCGCCGAGACCGACGCGGACCTCCCCATTCCGGAAAGCCCGTTCACGTTCGGGCAGGCGGAGTCTGCCCAGGCGCTGGGCGATGTCGCCTCGCTTTCCGCGCGCGAAAAGCCGGTGATCCGCCTGCATCTGACGGCGGGAGCCGGTCCTGGGCTCGCGGTGCTCGACGCCGCCGTGGAGCGGGCGATCGCCGCCGGGGCCCAGGTCTAGGCCCGGCCCCCCTCATCGGGCCCGGCTCCGCATCCCCCAATCCCATCCGATACGGCCACTTACGGGCCACCTTGCGCCGTTTCAATGCGATACGGCATGATCGATCCGACAGGGGCGGTCCCGGATCGGTCGGACAGCGCGTGACCGCCGGAGCCGCCGCAGCCGGACGGTCGAACCTCCGGTGCCGGACGCACTCGAACAGGGAGACGATCCATGCCCGCTCGTAAGAAGGCTTCGCGAAAGTCGTCGAAGAAGTCCTCCGCCAGAAAGAAGAGCGGCGCGTCCCGGAAGTCGGCCGCGTCCAAGAAGCGCCCCGCGAAACGCGCATCGAAGCCGGCGCCGCGCCGCTCGACTCCCGCGAAGCGGCCCGCCGCCCCCGCGTCCATCCCCAGCGGAATCGGGATGAGGAGCCACCACTTCGATTACACGACGCACGACATCGACGCGGTGAAGCGCTTCTACGTCGAGCTTCTCGGCTTCAAGAATCACGAGCACGATCCTCAGTTCAACTATCTCTGGGTCCAGACCGGCAACACGTCCAGCCTCGGTTTCATGCCGCCGATGCAGGGGATGGGAGAGATGAGCCCGCCGAAGGAGCCCACCCTCTACTTCATGGTGGAGGACGTGGACCGGGCGTACGCGACCCTGAGCGCCAAGGGAGTCATGTTCGAGGGTCCTCCCGCCGACATGCAGTGGGGCCATCGCGTCGTTCGCACCATCGATCCCGAGGGACGGCCCGTCATGCTCGCCACCCGAAAGAAGACGTAGCAGTCCCCTTCCCCGAGGAGCGCCGTCATGAAGCCGTCCCCCATAGTCCTGCTGCATGAGCTGGGGCAGAGCGTCTGGCTCGACAACATCAGCGACGGATTGATCCAATCGGGCGAGCTGGCCCGGTGGATCGCCGAGGGGTCGGTGTACGGCGTCACCTCGAATCCGACCATCTTCAAGAACGCGATCGGGAGCGACCAGGGCTCCTACCCCGCCGAGATCGTCCGGCTGGCCACGGAGGGAAAGCCCCCCGAGGAAATCTATGAGGAGCTGGCGGTGCGCGACATCACGCGCACCGCAGACCTCCTGCTGGACGCGTACCGGCGCGGCAGCGGACGCGACGGATTCGTCAGCCTGGAAGTCAGCCCCGACCTGGCGGGCGACACCGCGGCGACGATCGAGCAGGCGCGGCGCTACTGGCGGCGTGTGAACCGGCCGAACCTGTTCGTGAAGGTGCCGGGCACGCCGGCCGGGCTCCCGGCGATCGAGGCGCTGATCGCCGAGGGAATCAGCGTGAACGTGACCCTGGTCTTCGGGCGGAAGCAGTACGCGGCGGTGGCCGATGCGTATTCCCGCGGGATCGAGAAGCGGCTCTCGGCGGGCGCCTCGCTCCAGGACCTCCACTCGGTGGCCAGCCTCTTCGTGAGCCGGCTGGATACCGCTGTCGACAAGGAGCTCGAGTCCAAGGCGGGCGCCGCGGAAACGACGGCCGACCGGGAACGGTATCTGGGCCTCCGCGGCTCGGCCGCGGTGGCGAACGCGCTCGACGTCTGGGAGGAGTACCGGCAGCGGTTCTTCGGGGCCGCGTTTTTGCCGATGAGCGCCCGCGGCGCGCGTCCTCAGTGGATGCTCTGGGCCTCCACGGGGACCAAGAACGCGGCCTACTCGGACGTGAAGTACGTCGAAGAGCTGGAGGGGCCGGACACCATCAACACGATGCCCCGCGAGACGCTGCTCGCGTTCCTCGATCACGGCGTCGTCCCGGGAAATCGCCTCGATCCGCGCGTCGAGACCGCCCGCATGACGCGCCGCGTCCTGGGGGACGCCGGGGTTTCCCTGGAAGCCCACTGCGCCAAGCTGCTCGATGACGGAGTCGAAGTGTTCCGGAAGTCCTACCACGATCTGATCGACGTCATCCGGGAGCGTTCCGCGGCCCTGATGCAGCGCCGCTGATCCGGGGAATCTAGGAAGGGGAGGGGACGTGGAGATCGGATTCGTAGGACTGGGCCGCATGGGCCGGAACATGGTGGTCCGCCTCCTGCGCGGAAAGCACCGCGTGGTCGCGTGGGATCCCAACGCCGCGAGCGTCGCGGAGGTGGTCGCTGCCGGTGCCGTCGGCGCGTCGGGGATCCGCGACGTCGCCGCCAAGCTGGGAGACCGCCCTCGCGCCGTATGGGCCATGGTTCCCTCCGGCGATCCCACCGAGCAGGTGATCCGGGACCTCGGAGCCGCGCTGGAATCGGGCGACGCCGTTATCGACGGCGGAAATTCCCACTACAAGGATTCGATCCGCCGTGCGGGATACCTGAAGGAGCGCGGGGTCCAGTTCGTCGACTCGGGGACTTCCGGCGGCATCTGGGGCCTGGAGAACGGCTACTGCCTCATGGTGGGCGGGAACGAAGTCGTGTGCCGGCGGCTCGAGCCCGTCTTCAAGACTCTCGCCCCGCCGGACGGGTACGCGCGCGTCGGAGAGAACGGCGCCGGCCACTACGTGAAGATGATCCACAACGGGATCGAGTACGGGCTGATGGAAGCCTACGCCGAGGGGTTCGAGCTCCTGCAGGCGTCGCCGTTTTCGTTGGACCTGCCGCGCGTCGCCTCGCTCTGGAGAAACGGGAGCGTGGTGCGCTCGTGGCTGCTCGACCTGGCGGCGGACGCCCTCCGCGAGGATCCGCGCCTGGAGCACGTGAAGGACTACGTCGACGATTCGGGCGAGGGCCGTTGGACCGTCGTCGAATCCGTGGAGCGCGCGGTCCCCGCGCCGGTCTTGGCGCTGGCGCTGCAGTCGCGCTTCCGCTCGCGCCAGCCGTCCTCCTTCGCGGCCAAGCTCCTGGCCGCCCTTCGGAACAAGTTCGGCGGCCACCCCGTGAAGACGGCGTGAACCCGCCCGCACTCGCCGCCCGTCCCCTGCCCCTTCCATGACTCCCGATGCCGCAACCGAGCTGGAAACCGCCGTCAACCCGCTGCGCGAAGGGAGCGTCACCCTGCGCGCCGCCGAGCCCTGTACCTTCGTGGTGTTCGGGGCGAGCGGCGACCTGACCCATCGGAAACTCCTCCCCGCGCTGCTCAAGCTCTCCCGGGAACGGCTCCTCCACCCGCAGACCGCGGTGGTCGGATTCGCCCGCAGGAAGACGACCGACGAGGAATTCCGGGCCGAGCTGGCGCAGCTGGCCGGAGAGCGCGGCGTCCCCGAGGCGGAATGGCGGCGTTTCGCCGCTTCCCTCTTCTACCGGGCCGGCGATTTCGAGAACGCCGACGACTACCGCGCGCTGACCGCCCTGCTCGAGACCCTGGAGCGGGAGCGCGCCACGCCGGGCAACCGGATCTACTACATGGCCGCTCCGCCCGATGCTTTCCCCGCGATCTTCACCAACCTGGGCCGGTCGGGGCTGGCCCGTCCTCCGAAGCCAGAAGCCTGGACCCGTGTGGTCGTGGAGAAACCGTTCGGCCGCGATCTCGGCTCCGCACGGGCGCTGAACGCGCTGATCCACACCTGCTTCGAGGAGCGCCAGGTCTTTCGGATCGATCATTACCTCGGCAAGGAAACCGTGCAGAACATCCTGGTGCTGCGGCTGGCGAACGGGATTTTCGAGCCGCTCTGGAACAACCGGTACGTGGACCATCTTCAGATCACCGTGGCCGAGACCGTGGGCGTGGAGGCGCGCGCCGGCTATTACGAGAAGGCCGGTGTTCTCCGCGACATGCTCCAGAACCACATGCTCCAGCTGCTCGCGCTGACGGCGATGGAGCCGCCGGCCCGCTTCGAGGCGGATTCGGTGCGCGACGAGAAGGCGAAGGTGCTCCGCGCCATGGAGCCGCTGTCGCCGGAGCTGGTTGCCGCCCGCACCGTGCGCGGGCAGTATGGCGCGGGCTCCGTCGCGGGGGAACCCGTGGTCGGGTACCGCGAGGAGCCGGGCGTGAACCCCGATTCGACCGTCGAGACCTGTCTCGCGGTGAAGCTGGAGGTGGACAACTGGCGCTGGGCCGGCGTGCCCTTCTACCTTCGCTCCGGGAAGCGGCTGGCAAAACGCGCGACCGAGATCGCGATCGTGTTCCGGCGTCCGCCGTACTCGCTCTTCCGTTCGGCGGGATGCGGGCCCATCGAGTCGAACGTGCTTCGCCTTCGGATCCAACCCGACGAGGGAATCTCCATGTCGTTCGGGACAAAGGCTCCGGGGCAGACGCTGCGGATCCAACCCGTGCGGATGGACTTCAACTACCTCACCGCCTTCGGCGCCGAGCCGCCCGAGGCGTACGAGCGCCTCCTGCTCGACTGCAACCTGGGCGACTCGACCCTGTTCGCGCGCGAAGACGAGGTGGAGCTGGCATGGGAGCGGGTGGACGCGATCGCCCGCGGGTGGGCCGAGACGGGCAAGACCCCGCTGGTAACGTATCCCGCCGGCACGTGGGGTCCCCGCGAAGCCGACGACCTGATCGAGCGGGACGGCCGGCGCTGGTACCGCGTGTGAGACCCGCAGCACCTGGTGCGGCCGGCGATCCGTTCCTCCTCCTCGGCGAGGAGGGGCGACGCGACTTCGACGCCGCCGCGCTCGAGCGCGAGATGGGCGCGATGTGGAAGTCCCCCACCGGAGCGAACGCCTTCTACCGCGCC
Source organism: Candidatus Limnocylindrales bacterium (assembly GCA_035300625.1). Classification (GTDB taxonomy): domain Bacteria; phylum Eisenbacteria; class RBG-16-71-46; order SZUA-252; family SZUA-252; genus DASQJL01. The sequence continues at coordinate 715 of DATGVG010000110.1, read as the reverse complement.
GCGCTCGCGAACCTCGTGGTGCCGCTCGATTCCATTCGGTCAGAGCAGCTCACCGTGGTCCTCGGCGATCTCGCCCGGCGGCACCCCGCGCGGGTGTTCCGCATCCAGCGCGCCCCCTCCGGGCCCGGCGCCGGCGCCGGAGCCGCGCGGCTCACCGCACGCGCCACCGCCCTCTGCCACATCCGCGAGGGGCGCCCCGGCTTCGTCTGCTCGGAGCAGATCGTGCTGGAGTGGACGGACGCCAGCGCCTCCCTGGTTCCGAGCGCGGTCCGCTCGCTCCTGATCGGAGACCTTCCCGTCATCCTCCTTTCCCTGGCCCCGGCGCCGGACCCGTCGTGGCTCGCGACCCTGGCGACGAAGGTCGACCTGGTGATCGCCGACAGCTGCGTCGAAGAGGAGCCGGCGGCGCTCATCGAGATCTGGGAACGGACCGGGCGGAGCGGCGCGCCGATGCGCGATCTGGCCTGGGCGCGGCTCGAGCCGTGGCGCGCGCTGCTCGCTGAGCTCTTCGACGCGCCCGACGCGGCCCGCGCCCTGGGATCGCTGCGTGATCTGACGATCGCGCACGGGGGGGCCGCACCCCCTTCCACCGTCTGGCTTCTCGCGGGATGGCTGGCAAGCCGCCTCTCCTGGCGCCTCGAGGGACGTGACGGCGCGCGATGGCGATTCCGGAGCGGGCACGGCCCGGTGGACGTGGTGATCCAGCGCAACGAGG
>DATGVG010000109.1:0-5518 GCA_035300625.1 Candidatus Limnocylindrales bacterium | reverse complement strand
CGGCCGGATGATCCGGTGTTCCATGTGGAAGGGCTGCTGGTTCCGGAACGCCGCCTCGACCACCCGCCGAACGTAGGAGCGGTCATCCGGATGAACCCGCTCCATGTATTGCTCGTACGTGGCCGGGGCCGAGCCCGGCGTGAAGCCGTAGATCGCGCACAGCTCGTCGGACCACCAGAGGGTATTGCGCTCCACGTCCCACTCCCAGCTCCCGACACGCGCCACCTGCTGCGCCTCGCGGAGCCGGGCCTCGCTGGCCGCCAGCGCCTGCTGCGCGCGGGCGCGCTCGGCCATCTCGCCACGCAGGTCCGCCACGACGCGCTGGAGTTCCTGGGTGCGCTGGGCCACGCGGCGCTCCAGCTCTTCGTTCATGTTCCGGATCTGCGCCTCGCTCCGCCGCCGTTGCGCCAGCGCCGCGGTCACCGCGAGCACGAGGATGCTGATCACCGCCATGTAGGTTTGGAGGAGCAGCAGCGATTCACCGGGGCCGTTCCGCGCGAAGGGTCCGCCCCCGCGCAGGGTCCCGAGGACGGCGATCCCGGACAGGAGGAGCGTCGCGGTGGCGGCCTCGCGTTGGGAGAAACGGAAGGCGGCCCAGACGAGCACGGGCACGCAGAGGAATTCGACGGGCCTCCCCGTTAGAAACGGCGGAGCCCACCCGAACGCGAGGCCCCCGACCAGGAAAAGGCACGCGAAGAGAAGGGCGGCCTCGACCACCCGCTTCAGGCTCCACGCGACGCTCGGTCTCTGGCTCCAGAGGATCAGAAAGGGAGCGACAACAAGGGCACCGGCGGCATCGCCCAGCCACCAGGTAAGCCAGACCCGGCCGAACTCCGGCCACGGGACGTAGCCGGCAAGGGCGAGCGCGGTGACGCCGATGGCGGGGCTCAACGCGGTGGCGGCCACACCCGCGAGCACGGCGTAGTGGAAGATCCGCTGGGGGACGTCGAACACCCGCGTCCCGCCCGCGAAGCGCCGGACAAGGTACGCGCCCGCCAGGCCTTCCAGCGTGTTCCCGACCGCGATCGCGAGCGCGGTGGACACGTTGCCGGCGGTGGCGGCGTTGACGAGGAAAGCGCCCACGAAGACCGCGGGCCACATCCGGAAACCGAAGACGAGGAGGGCTGCGAACGCGATGCCGGCCGGAGGCCAGACCGCGGTGGCGCTGGCGTTGACGAAGGCCAGACCCAAGCCCGCCTTACCGGCCAGGAAGTACAGGCCGGCGACGGCGGCCGCGCGGGTCAGGTCGCGTGCGAGCGAGCGAGCCATCGTTTCAGGGTATCACGGCGGCACGCGCGCAAAAAAACCGGCCCGCGAAAGGTGCAATTCGGTGTCAGCCGAGCCGTGGCCCATGCCGTCCGACCTACACCTACGCGGTGCCGCCCCCGTTAGGGGGTATTCTGGTTCTCGATTCTGTGAGGCGATCTGGTGCTCAGAGCGTCAGGGCGTGTAGGTCGAGCCCTGAGCCCCGGGCTTACCCGGCGCGGTCCGATTCGCGGCCTGCCCGGGCGTGCTGCCCGCGCCGGCGGTTCCCCGCCGGTCGTGACCGCTCTCGAAACCCTGGCGGGCGTCCTCGAAGCTCTTGCGGCCGCTTTCGAACGCCTGGCGTCCGCTCTCGATGTATCCGCGCGCCTGGTCCTTGCCGTCCTGGATCTTATCCTTGGCGGCGCTGCCGATTTTCTTGGCCGTCTCGCCAAGGCGGCGACGGGTATCTCCGCCCGCGGCGGGTGCGAACAGGAGAGCTACACCGGCACCGACGATGGCGCCGAGAACGAAGCCCGACACTCCCATGGTTCCGCTTCTGGGCACGTCGTTGAGATAGGGATTGTCACTCATCATGAAACCCTCCGTTCGTCGCGGCCCGGCCGCGATGGAACCGGTTGGTGATCCGTTCGAGGAGATGGGCGGTTCCGGCGCGGACCCCGCGCGCGACAGCGACGGCGGTCATGACCGGCCGCTCCACTTCCTGCAGAATTGCATCCGACAGTCGGGCCGTTCGATCGCCGATTGCCTCGAAGCGGTCCACGATGCGCCGCACCGGAGGAACGACTTCCCTCACCGCCACCACGACATCCTCGGCGCCCCGTGTCACCTGCTTCAGCTGACCGACCCACTCGCGCACTTCCTGCGTCAAGAGCTCGATCTGCTCGGTCGTCCTCCCCAGGCGGGACAAGGCGCGGACAATGGCGACGGCGATTGCCACCACTGCAATTGTTACAATTACAAAGCAAATCTCCAGTAGCAGCGGCATCCTTCACCCTCCTCCAGCCACTCGGCCTTGCGGTTGGGACGTATGCGACGTTCTGATCCAGGCCCAACTTCCTCCCTCCCGTGAACGAGCAATATGAAGGCCAATTCAGCGAGAGCCGTTCATGACCTCCGCGAGCAGCTCTTCGAGATCGTGCAGGTCCACCGGCTTCACGAAATGCCGGTCGAAGCCCGCCTCCGCGGACGCCCTCCGATCTCCGTCATTGCCGTAGCCGGTCAGCGCCACGAGTAACGCCTGGTGGCTTTCCCGCCGCAGCGCCCGGGCCACCTCATAGCCGTCAATGTCGGGGAGTCCGATGTCGAGGAGCACGACCGAGGGAAGCTCGCGCCGGAAGATCTGGATCGCCTGGGCGCCGTCGTACGCGATGCAGACACGATGGCTCCAGTGCTCCAGGATGAGCGCCAGACTGTCGGCCGAATCAGGATCGTTGTCGACCACGAGGATCGAGAGCGGTCCGGGGCGTCGAGCTACCACGAGAGAGCTCCTCCGATGCGGTGTCGCACGAGATGCCGGAGGGCCATTCCGCAAGCCCCGTGCCGCCAGGGACATCGAGCTCATGCGCCGGCCAGAAGAATCCGAATCAAGGCCTGGTACGCCACAGCCAGCGCGGCTCCGGCGGTGCTCCCGATGATCACGTCGCTGGGGTAGTGGACGCCGAGGTAGATGCGCGAGAAGCCCACCGCCGCCGCGAAGACGTAGAACAGCGGAGCCCAGCCGGGCAGGTGGCTGGCGAGCAGGACCGCTCCGGCGAACCCGGCCGCGGCGTGCCCCGACGGGAAGGAGAAGTCCAGGGGACGCGGCCCGATCACCCGCGCCTTCACGAAGGCGATGAACGGGCGGCGGCGGCGGAACAGGGGTTTCAAGAGTAGGTTGACCGTGAGCATCGTCGCCCACAGGGCGGGAAGGGTCTCCGCCGCGATCCGGACGCCGCGCCGGGGGTCCGCCACGGCGATCAGCAGGACGACCGCGGCCCACCCCTCCCCGTAGTGGATGAACCGCGAGATCAACTCGAAGGCGCGGTCCACGGCGGTTCCCGGCACCATCGCATTGATCTTGAGAAAGACCGCGGCGTCGAACGCCTCGAGCGCGGCGATGGGATGGCGCAGAGGTCCCTCGAGCGCCCAGGTCCGCGACTTGAGCGCGAACATGCGGAGCGTCTCCTCGCCGATGGAGCGCACCACGCCGCGCGGCGGGACCGGGGCGGCCGGACCCGCCGCGGGACCGCCCGAGCCGTTCGCTTTGGGCGCGGCTTCCGCCGCGGGAAGGGCTTCCGCGGGAAGCGTCCCCTCCACCGCGCGCGCCACCAGCACGCGAAGGAGCGCGGGAGCCGCGCGAAGCGTCATCGGCGTGCGGCCGATAATCTCCCCGTCCCCCTGCGCCAGCACTGGGCGCTTCGAGTCCACGACCACCTGGTCGCGTATGCGGTAGAAACGCGTGTTCCGGTCCTGACGGTGCCGATTGGTCAGGGCGCGCCAGAATACCGTTCCAATGCCGCGAATCCCCTGCACGTCCACGATGCAAAGATCCAGCACACCATCGGTGGGATCGATGCGCGGTCCCCACGTGAACGGTGGAGCGCCCACGCTCCCCACGTTCGCTACCATGATCTGCAGGGCGCGCTCGTGGACGACCTTGCCGTCGATCTCGAGAGTAAATCGCCTGCGGCGGAAGCGAAGCACGCTCCGCAGGAACGAGATCATGTAGGCGAGCCGGCCCATCCTTTTCCGGCTCTCCGGCGCCGTGTCGCGGATCATGAGCGCGTCGGGCCCGATGCCGACCTGCGTGAAGAAGCAGCGCCGGCCCACCCGGATCGCATCCAGCTCCACCGCGCGCGCCGCCTCGGCAACGACGGCGAACGCCCGGTCCAGGTCCAGGGGAATGCCCAGCTCGCGCGCGAGAAGGTTCGTGGTTCCCGCGGGGATGATCCCGAGAGAGAGGGGAGGCGACAGGTCGCCGCGGCGCGCCATGCTCTGGGCGACCAGCCCGACGGTGCCGTCCCCGCCGACGGCGACGATGCGCCGGCACCCCTCGCGAATCGCGCGCGCCACCTGCCGCCGGACGAACCCCTCGAGATCCCGCGATCCGCGCACGACGGCCAGCCGATGGGTCAACCCCTTCGCGCCCAGCGCGAGGTCGGCGGCGGAGCGCACCGCCTCCGCCGAGAAGCGGGGCGACGCCGGATTGTGGACGATCAGCAGGTCGGGTGCGGGGCGCGACACGCGTCCGGCGCGGGGCTGGAACAGGGCCAGCGGTCCGGCGTCGGAGGTGCCGGCGCGGACCGTCATCGAAGCAGCTCGATCAGGGCGCGCTCGCTCCGCTCCACCAGGCCGACGTCGCCGTTGACGAGCGCCGCCGGGTCGTCGAAGTACGCGGCGATGACGCGCCCCTTCTCGAAGCCGCGGAGGACCGCCGGGAACACGTACGAGGAGCGGCAGACCGCCGGCGTGTTCCCGAGATGGTCGGCCACTTCGCGCAGCGCTTCCGCGATCCGCTTCCGGCGTTCGTGCTTCGTCCGGGCCGGGGAGCCCGCGCCGCGCGCGAGCGCACAGGCACAGAGGAGCGTTCCGGCCCACGTGCGAAAGTCCTTCGCGCTGAACTGCTCGCCCATCACTCTCTTGATGTAGGCGTTGATGTGCCCGGTATGAACGTCCACCACGTCGCCCGAGTCCGCGCGGAACTTGAAGACCTCGCCGGGATAGCGCTTGAGCGTGCGCACCAGTCGCGCGATTCGGGGATCATCCAGCTCCCGCCTCTGGCGCTTCCCCGACTTGCCGGCGAAGTCGAACGCGACGCGGTCACCCCGAACCGAGACATGCTGGCGGCGGAGCGTGGCAAGACCGTAGCTTCCGTTTCGCTCCGTGTAGACCTTGCCCCCGGGGCGGAGAAAGCACGTGCACAGGATCTGGAGAATGCCGGCCAGGACCTTGTCCTGCGGCATTCCCCTCCGCGCCAGGTCGCGCGCGATCGCGAGGCGCATGTGCGGCAGCGCGGCGATGAAGCGAACCAGGCGTTTCTGCTTGTGCCGTTCGCGCCGCCCCGCGTGCGCACCGTGGTAGATGTACTGCCAGCGACCCGCCGCATCCTTCCCCACCGCCTGGACCGAGGTGGCCCGCGAAGGGCTCACCGCCACATCGCGCCAGGCGGGTGGAATCCTCAATGCGTCGATCCGGCCACGCTCCTCCCTGGAGACGCGCCCGGCGCGCCCTCGATAGCGGAAGCCCCGCGCGGGCGACCCGGTCCTTCGAATTC
>DATGVG010000108.1:0-15493 GCA_035300625.1 Candidatus Limnocylindrales bacterium | reverse complement strand
CACCTCCTCCCGCCTGAGCGAAGCGCTCGAGACCAGCCAGCTCTCGCTCCGCATCGAGGTCGTGGAGTCGCCGCAACTCCCGCTGAAGCCGGTCTGGCCTGACCGGCTGAAGATCCTCGCGGGCGCGCTTCTCCTGGGCCCGCTCCTCTCGATCGGCGTCATCATCGGCGCCGAACGGGTCGGCGCGATCCTCCGGACCGTGGAGCAAGCCGAGGAGGAGATGGGAACCACGGTGATCGGGACGATCCCCCGCATCGAAGGGTGGTCGCGGCCCGGCACGTTCTTTCAAAACAACTGGGCGCCGATGTCGATCCTGGCGCTCATCCTCCTCACGGCGCTGATCACCGGGGTCTACACGACCGTCGCGACCAGCCGGCACGTGAACCCCACGAGCGACGAGCGGTACCGCTAGCGAGAGCCGCCACCCCTTGGCCCACGACGCTCCGAGAAGCCTCTTCAGCGAATTCAGCACCGACGCCCCTTATGTGACGGAGGCCCGGCGCCTGCTGCAGTCCCTGATGCGCCAGCATCGGGCACCGTCCTGCCGTGTTTACATGGTCACCAGCGCCGCTCGGGGAGAGGGGAAGAGCACCATCTGCGGGCTCCTGGGGCTTGTCGCCGCGCGTATCTTCCACCGACACACGCTCATCATCGACGGTGACATGCGGCGTCCTACCATGCACCAGCTGCTGGACATCTCGCAGAAGCCGGGGCTGTTCGACGTGCTCTCCGGCAAGACGACGCTGGATCAGGCGTGCCGTCCGACGGCGCTCCCGCTCCTTCACGCTCTTCCGGCGGGAAAGCCCGGCGCCCAGGTGAGCGACGCGTACGACGACGCGGCGTTCGAGAAGCTCCTCGCGGGGGTCCGGCCCAGCTACGACCTCATCTTCGTCGACGCCGCGCCGGCCGTGCCCGTGGTCGAGCCGATCATGATGGCGGAGCACATGGACGGCATCCTGCTGGTGGCGATGGCGGGGCGCACCCCGATCTCCATGATCCGCCGTATGCGGGGGATCCTGTCGCCGGTGGCGGCGAAGGTCGCCGGCGCCATCGTGAACAACGCGACCGAAGGGCTCCCTTACTACTACGACTACAGCTACTACGGCTACAAACCGCTTCTCTCCCGACGCGACCGCAAGAAGGGCGGCCGGCCGAGCCCGGATCCGGCCCTGAAGCCGGACGCGGACGGGAAGCCCGGGGCCCCAGTGTCCTCGGGAGCGGGACCACCCCCCACCAAGGAGTAGCAATGCCACGCCGCACCCGGCCCCATCCGGCCGCACGACGACTTTCCGCCCGCCTCCAGAAACGCACCGCACGCATCGGCGTCATCGGCCTGGGCTACGTTGGCCTGCCCCTCGCCGTGGAATTCGCCAAGGCGGGATTCAAGGTCACCGGTTTCGAGATCGACGCGAAGCGAGCCGCCGCCCTGAATCGCGGCGTCTCCTATATCCAGGACGTCCCGACTCCGGACGTTCGCGAGCTGGTCCGGGACGGGCGGCTTCGCGCGACCCTCGATTTCGACGAGCTGACCCGCATGGACGCCATCGACATCTGCGTCCCCACGCCGCTGCGGAAGACCAAGGATCCGGACGTGTCCTACATCGTGGCCGCCGTCCAGCAGATCGCCCCGCGCCTCAAGCCCGGGCAGCTGATCGTGCTGGAGAGCACGACGTATCCCGGCACCACGGACGAGCTGGTCCGCCCGATGCTGGAAGAGAAAGGGAAGAAGGTGGGCCGCGACTTCTTCCTCTCCTTCTCTCCCGAGCGCGTGGACCCGGGGAACCAGAGGTTTCACACGCGCAACATCCCCAAGGTGGTCGGCGGCGTCACTCCCGCCTGCACCCGGGCCGTGGCGGAGCTGTACGGCATCGTGATGGAGCAGGTCGTCCCGGTTTCCTCGACGCAGGTCGCGGAGATGGTGAAATTATTGGAGAACACCTTCCGAAGCGTGAATATCGGCCTGGTGAACGAGATCGCCCTCATGTGCGACAAGATGGGGATCGACGTCTGGGAGGTGATCGACGCCGCGGCCACGAAGCCGTTCGGATTCATGCCCTTCTATCCCGGCCCCGGTCTGGGGGGGCACTGCATCCCGATCGACCCGTTCTATCTCTCCTGGAAGGCGCGCCAGAGCGGCTTCGAGGCCCGGTTCATCGAGCTGGCGGGCAACGTGAACGCCGGGATGCCGTATCACGTGACCAAGCGCGTCTCCGAGGCGCTGAACTCGATCCGGAAGCCGCTCCGGGGCTCGCGCATTCTCGTGGTGGGCGTGGCGTACAAGGCGGGCATCGACGACGTGCGCGAATCGCCGTCCTTGGACATCATGGAGATCCTCGAGAAGGACGGCGCGAAGATCGGCTACGCCGACCCCTACGTTCCCCAGATCCGGCACAACGGAAGCGTCCTGCGCGCCAGGCCTTTGACCGCCGCATCGGTCCGCGCGGCGGACTGCGTGGTGATCGCCACCGCCCACCCCTCGATGGACTTCGCCCTGATCGCGAAGCACGCCCGGACCATCGTCGATTCGCGGAACGCGCTCAAAGGCCGCCGCACGCGCGGCGTCTTCAAGCTGTAGCCCCGCCATGGCGCGATATCTGGTGACCGGCGGCGCGGGATTCATCGGTTCCCATCTCGTCGAGCGACTTCTCCGGGACGGCCACCACGTCCGCATCCTCGACAACCTGGCGACGGGGAAGCGGGAGAACGTCGAGGCGGTCCGCCCCGCGGGTCCGGGGCGGCTGGAGTGGATGGAGGAGGACGTGAGGGACCTGGCCGCCTGCCGGCGCGCCGCGGCCGGCGTGGACTACGTGCTGCACCAGGCCGCTCTCGGCTCGGTGCCGCGTTCCGTAGAGCAGCCGGGGGAAACCACCGCCGTGAACGTGCTGGGCACCGTGAACGTGTTCCAGGCGGCCCGCGAGGCCAAGGCGCGCCGCGTCGTATGGGCGTCATCGTCCTCTGTCTATGGCGATACGCCCACGCTGCCCAAGCATGAGGCGATGCCGCTGTCGCCCCGCTCGCCGTACGCCGCGGGAAAGCTTGCGGGAGAAGAATTCGCGCGGGTCTTCGCCGGGACCATGGATCTCCCGACCGTGTCGCTCCGCTACTTCAACGTGTTCGGGCCGCGCCAGGATCCCGACTCGCAGTACGCGGCCGTCATTCCGCGCTTCATCCGGGCACTCGTCGAGGGAAAGCGCCCCACCGTGTTCGGCGACGGGGAGCAGAGCCGTGACTTCACCTACGTGGAAAACGTGGTGCAGGTGAACCTGGCCGCGTGCGAGCAGGGGCCGGGGAAGGGCGAAGCGGTGAACGTCGCCTGCGGCGAGCGGTACACCCTGAACGACCTCCTGCGATCCCTCGAGAAGCTCCTGGGGGTCCGCGCCAACCCCGAGCACCTGCCGACGCGGGCCGGGGACGTCCGCCACTCGCAGGCGGCGATCGACCAGGCCGTCCGGCTCTTCGGCTTCGCCCCGACGGTCGGCTTCGACGAGGGCCTGGCGCGGACGGTGGAGTACTTCCGCCGTGGGCGCTGACTCGCCGGGAATCCTCGAGGCCCATCCGCTCCTCCAATCCCCGCGCGTCGAGGCGGTCGATCTGAACGACCCGCGCTGGGACGGCTACGTCGATGCCCACCCCGACGCCACGCTGTTCCACGGATCGGGCTGGCAGCGCGTCATCGCCCGCACGTACGGGTACCGGCACAGCGGTTTTCTCGCGTTTCGCGGCGGCCGGGTGGTGGGCGCGTTACCCCTCTTCCAGGTGCCGGGGTTTCCCACGGGAACGTCACTCCTTTCGACCCCATTCGCCACCTACGGGGGCGTCGTCGCCGACGATGCCGCCGCCGGGCAGGCGCTCTTGAACGCCGCGGGCGAGCTGGGGGAGAAGCTGGGAGCGCACTACGTAGAGCTGCGGGACGGGATGCGATTCGCGCCCCTTCCGGTCAAGGACCTCTACGTGGCGTTCCGCCGGCCGATCGGCCCCGACCACGAGAAGAACTGGAGCGAAATCCGCGGCAAGCAGCGGACCAGCATCCGGAACGCCCAGAAGCGCGGGTTGACGCATCGGACCGGCGGGGCCGAGCTGCTCTCGGTCCTCTATCCAATCTACTCACACAGCGTGCGGAACCTCGGCACGCCGGTTTTTCCGAAGCGCCTCTTCCGGAACCTGTTCGAGGAGCTGGGAGACGTCTGCCGGATTCTCGTGGTGGATTCCGGCACGAAGCCGGTGTCGGCCGTCCTCTCGTTTTTCCATCGCGGGCACGTCCATCCGTACTACGCCGGCACGCTCCGAGAGGCGTACGCGTATTCGGCGAGCGACTTCATGTACTGGAAGGTGATGTGCACCGCGGCCGACGACGGCTGCCGCGTATTCGATTTTGGCCGCTCGAAGCGCGACAGTGGCTCGTTCCATTTCAAGCGCCACTGGGGGCTCACGCCCACGCCGCTCGCCTACCAGTACCGTCTCGTCCAGGATCGCGCGATCCCGGACTTGAGCCCGCGAAATCCGAAGTTCGGGCTCGCGATCCGGATCTGGAAACGGCTGCCCTTAGCCGTGGCCGAACAGATCGGACCCCGCATCGTGAGATTTTTCCCATGAACGTGCTCTACCTGGCCCACCGGATCCCGTACCCGCCCGACAAGGGGGACAAGATCCGGTCGTTCCACCAGATTCGGGCCCTGAGCGAGCGGCACCGGATCGCGCTCGTCTGCTTCGCGGACGATGCGGACGACCTGCGCCACGCGGCGGCCCTCCGGGAATTCTGCTCCTCGGTGGACGTGGTGTACCGGTCGCCCCGGGCCGCGCGGATCGCCGGCCTGCGCGGGTTGCTCGACGGCAGATCGCTTTCCGAGGCGGCGTTCGACAGCGCAGCCTTGAGGCGGGCGGTGGGGACCCGCCTCGGGCCGGCGGACGTGGCCGTCGCCTTCTCGTCGGTGATGGCCCAGTACGTGCCGTCCGGATCCCGGATACCCCGGGTGATGGACTTCGTCGACATCGATTCCGACAAGTGGCGTCTCTACGCGGAGCGCCGGCGCGGTCCCGCCGCATGGATCTATGCGCGCGAGGCCCGGCGTCTCGGGCGCTACGAAGAGCAGGTGGCGCGCGAGTGGGATCATTCGCTCTTCGTGTCCGGACGCGAGGAGCGGCTCCTGGCCGCGCGCGTCCCCGGCCGCCCGTTCACGGTTCTCCAGAACGGAGTGGACCTGGCGCATTTCAACCCTGCCTTCGCCGGGGCCACGGCTCCCGCCGCCCCCGCGCGGAACGGCGGCGGCCATGGCGAAGCCCTCCGGATCGTGTTCACCGGCGTCATGGACTATTTCCCCAACGTGGACGGCGTCCGCCACTTCTGCGCGTCGATCTTTCCGCGCATCCGGGCCGCGCTGCCCGAGGCCAGGTTCGTCATCGTGGGACGAAACCCCGCCCGCGCGGTCCGCGCGCTCGCGCGGCAACCCGGAGTCGAGGTGACGGGCACCGTCCCGGACGTGCGCCCGCACCTGGCCGGGGCCGCCGTCTCGGTCGCCCCGCTCCGGATCGCGCGCGGCCTCCAGAACAAGATCCTCGAGGCAATGGCCATGGGCCTTCCGGTGGTCGGGACATCGGCCGCGTTCGAGGGGCTGGACGCCATGCGCCAGGCGGGAGCGCGCGTGGCGGACGACCCGGAGGCGTTCGCGACGCACGTGGTCGAGCTGCTCCGCAGTCCGGAGCGAAGGCGGGAAGCCGGATCGCGCGCCCGCGCCTACGTCGAGCGGCACCACCGCTGGTCCGACCACGGAGTCGCGCTCGAGGCGCTCCTGACGCGGGTCGTAGCCGGCGCTTCCCGGCCTCCGGGCCGGGAAGCGGTGACCTGACCCATGTGCGGCATCGCCGGCATCGTCGAACAGAAGCCCGGCGCGGCTCCCGCGCGCGACGTCCTCGAGCGCATGGCCTCGCTCCTCCAGCATCGGGGGCCCGACGACCAGGGGATCGCAGTGCGCGGCGAGGCCGGGCTGGCCCACCGCCGCCTCTCCATCATCGACCTCTCCGGCGGCCACCAGCCGATGGAAGGCGCCGGCGGCGCGCTCACGATCGTGTTCAACGGGGAGATCTACAACTTCCGCGAAGTGCGGAGCGCGCTCGAATCGAAGGGCGCGGCGTTTGCGACGCGATCGGATACCGAGGTCCTCCTCCAGGCCTACGCCGCCTGGGGGGAGCGGTGCGTCGAACGGTTGAACGGCATGTTCGCGTTCGCCATCTGGGACGCTCCGCGCCGGCGCCTCTTCGCCGCGCGCGACCGCCTGGGGAAGAAGCCCTTCTACTACGCGCTCACCGCCGACCGCTTCGTCTTCGCCTCCGAGCTCAAAGCCGTGCTCGCGGCGCCCGGGGTCCCGCGGGAAGTCGACCCCGAAGCCGTGGACGAGTTCCTCTCGAGCTACTACGTCGGCGGAGCGCGCACCATTCTCCGCAACGTGGCCAAGCTTCCTCCGGCGCATTGGCTCACGCTGGAGGGCGGGCGGCTCGCCGTCCAACGCTACTGGCGCCCCACCTTCCGCGCCGACGACCCGCCGCGCCGGGACGAGGAGTACCAGGAGGAGGTGGAATCCCGGTTCCGGGACTCGGTCCGCCGCCGGCTGATCAGCGACGTGCCCCTGGGCGCGTTCCTCTCCGGCGGCGTCGATTCGAGCGCGGTGGTGGCGATGATGGCCGCGGAGGGGGGGCCGCGCGTGAAGACGTTCACCATCGGGTTCGAGGAGGCCGGCTACTCCGAGATCGAGGACGCGCGCGTGGTGGCGCGCCATCTGGGCACCGATCACAACGAGCATCTCGTGAAGCCCGAGGCGACCGCGATCCTGCCCAACCTGGTCTGGCACTTCGACGAGCCCTTCGGCGACTCATCCATGGTGCCGACCTGGTACGTGTGTCAGATGGCGCGGCGGGACGTGACCGTGGCCCTCTCCGGCGACGGCGGCGACGAGCTGTTCGCGGGTTACGCCCGGTACCAGCGGGCCCTGGCGGACCGCCGGTGGTCGTGTATCCCGGGGCCGATCCGGCGCCGCGTGCTCGCGCCAGTCGTGGATGCGCTCCCCATGGACGCGCCGGCGCGGAACCGGCTCTACGCCGTCGCGCACCACTCGGCCCTGACCCCCGGCTACGGCCTGGGCCTCTACCCGTACATCAAATCGTGGCTCTACGCTCCCGGGATGCGCGAGCGCCGGGGTAACGGGAACGGAAACGGAGACGGGGTTTCCACCGCCGAGCTCGAGCGGGTGGATCTGGTGTCGCGGCTCCAGTGGATCGACACGATGAGCTATCTCCCCGACGACATCCTGACCAAGGTTGACCGCGCGAGCATGGCGCACGCGCTGGAAGTGCGCGCGCCGCTTCTCGACTACACGCTGGTCGAGTTCATGGCCACGGTCCCGGCCCGGCTCAAGCTTCAGGGGGGCGTCTCGAAGGTCCTCTTCAAGCGTCTCCTCGCCAAGCATCTGCCCGCCTCGGTCTTCACGAAGCGGAAGCAGGGATTCGCCGTGCCCAAGGGAGCCTGGTTCCGGAACGAGCTGCGCGGGACCGCGCGCGAGCGGCTCCTGGACCCGCGCACGCTGGCGCGCGGCTACTTCCGCCCCGAAGCGGTGCGCGAAATCCTGACACAGCACGAGGAGGGGAAGCGGGACTACAGCGACTGGATCTGGTGCCTGCTCGTCCTCGAGGAGTGGCACCGCCTGTTCCTCGACCCGGATACGCGGCGGGTATGACCGAGCGCCACCGGGCGGGGCGTCCGATCCGGGTCATGCACGTGGTCGACGCGCTGGTGCTGGCCGGAATGGAGTACGGCGTCATCAAGGTGGTGAACCGTCTTCCGGCTTCCATCCAGCCGCTCATCTGCTGCCTCCGGGATCAGGACCCGATGACCCGCGGCGTTCTGGACCCGCGCATCCTGGTGGTGCCGCTCCGGGCGCGCACCCGGCGCAACTACGGACTCATCCCCGTGCTCGCGTCGCTCTTTCGCCGGGAGCGGATCGACGTGGTCCACTCCCACAACTGGCAAACCTACATGTACGCCGTCCTCGGAGCCCGCCTAGCGGGCGTTCCCGTGGTGATCCACGGGGAGCACGGCCACGACGAAGAAGCCCCTCCGGCCCGCCGGCTCTGGGTCAAGCGCCGGCTCGCCCCGCTGGTCACCCGCTTCGTGGCGGTCTCCGGCAATCTCGCCCGGGAGCTCGAGGAATCGTGGGGAATCCGCCGGGAGCGGATCGCCTCCATTCCGAACGGCGTGGACCTCGCTTCCTTCCCCGAGGACGCGGACCCCGCGGACCCCGCCCACCGAGACGGGATCCGCCGCGAGCTCCTGCTGGAACCGGGCGACGAGGTGGTGATCCACGTCGGCGGGATGCGCCCGGTGAAGGACCACGCCACCCTGATCCGCGCCTTCGCCCAGGTCCGCGCCGACCGTCCGCGCGCGAGGCTGGTGATCGTGGGGGACGATCACGGAAGCGGGCGCCGCGCCGAGCTGGAGGCGCTGGCCCGTGAGACTGCCGTGCTGGACGCGATCCGGTTTACCGGCGTGCGGCGCGACGTTCCCCGTCTCCTCCAGGCCGGCGACGTCTACGTGAACAGCTCGCTCTATGAAGGGATGTCCAATACGATTCTGGAGGCCATGGCGGCCCGCCGGCCGGTCGTGGCCACCGCCGTCGGGGGAACCGTCGATCTGATCCGGGACGGCAAGACCGGGTTCCTGGTTCCCGCGCGCGACGCGGACTCCCTCGCGAAGCGGATCGTGGCGCTCCTGGCCGATCCGGCGCTCCGCCGCTCCCTGGGGGAAGCGGGCCGAGCCTATGTCGAGACCGATCACGGCATGCAGCGGATGGTAGAGGCGTATGCCGCTCTTTACGCGGAGACGTTCGGCCGGCACCCGCGGGCGGCGGCCGAAGCGCGACGCGCCCGCTCGGCGGCGGCCTGACATGTGCGGGATCGCGGGCATCTTCCACGCCGGTGAGCCCGGGGGCGCCGCGGCGGTCCGCCGGGAAACGCTGGAGCACATGACGCAGGTGCTCGCCCACCGCGGCCCCGACGACGACGGCTTCCACGTGAAGGGCCCGATCGGATTGGGGCACCGGCGTCTCTCGATCATCGGCGTCGCCACGGGGCACCAGCCGATCTTCACCGAGGACGGGCGCCTCGCGATCGTCTTCAACGGGGAGATCTACAACTATCGCGCCCTCCGGGGCGAGCTCATGGAGCGCGGTCACCGCTTCCGCACAGAAACTGACACCGAGGTGATCCTGCTCGCCTACCGGGAGTGGGGCGCCGACTCGGTGAAGCGTCTCCGCGGCATGTTCGCCTACGCCGTCTGGGATGAGGGGGAACGCGCGCTGTTCGTCGCGCGCGACCGCCTGGGAATCAAGCCGCTCTACTATTCGTGGGATGGCCGGACGTTCCGCTTCGGCTCGGAGATCAAGGCGATCCTTCAAGACCCGGAGATGCGCGCCACGCTCGATCCTCTCGCCCTCGACGAATTCCTGACCTACCTCTACGTGCCGGCGCCGCGCTCCATCTTCCGCGAGGTGCGAAAGCTGCGCCCGGGGCACACCCTGACCGTGACGGAGCGGGGGATCGAGGACCGCGAGTACTGGGACCTCGAGATACGGCCGGGTCCCGCGCGCGGCGAAGCGGAGACCGCCGAGGGGCTCCGGGAGGCGCTGCGCGAGTCGGTCGCGGCCCACCTCATGAGCGAGGTGCCGCTGGGGGCCTTTCTCTCGGGAGGGATCGATTCCAGCGCCGTCGTGGGAACCATGGCCGGTCTCCTCGATCAGCCGGTCCGGACAGCCTCGATCGGCTTCCGCGAGGACGCCTACGACGAGCTTCCCTATGCGCGCCGCGTGGCGGCCGCGTTCGGCACCGACGCACACGAGCGCACCGTGGAGGCGCGCGCCGCCGATATCCTCGACCGGCTGACGTGGCACTACGACGAGCCGTTCGCGGATTCCTCGATGGTGCCTACCTTCTACGTTTCCCAGGTGGCGAGGGAGCGGGTGGTGGTCTGCCTCTCGGGCGACGGCGGGGACGAGAATTTCGCCGGATACCGGCGTATGAGCTACGACCTCCTCGAGAACCGGATCCGCGCGCGCATTCCGCGCTGGGCGCGGCGCCGCGTGCTGGAACCGATGGCGGCGGCGTATCCCAAGGCGGACCGGCTGCCGCGGATGTTCCGCGGGAAGACGCTCCTGACGAACCTGACGCTTTCCCCCGAGCGCGCCTACCACAACACGATGCGCTGGTTCACCCCCGCGATGAAGGCGCGCCTGTACCGTCCCGCGCTCCGCGCGGCGGTGGGGGAGCACGACGCGTTCGCGGCGCAGGAGGAATTCTTCCGGCGCTCGGAGGGGTGGCACCCGCTCTCGCGCATCCAGTACGTGGATTTCAAAACCTACCTGCCCGACGACATCCTGGCCAAGGTAGATCGCGCCAGCATGGCCCACTCGCTGGAGGTGCGCGTGCCGCTCCTGGACCACCTCTTCGTGGAGCACGCGGCCAAAATCCCCGCGGAGATGAAGATCCGCCGCGGCGAGGGAAAATACATCTTCAAGCGCGCGCTCCGGGGCCTGGTCCCAGAAGAAGTGCTCACGCGGCGGAAGATGGGGTTTTCGGTGCCGCTGGACCGCTGGTTCCGCGGCGATCTGAAGCGCCCCTTCGAGGAAACGGCGCTCGCGGGCGGCTCGTATCTGGAGTCCCACTTCGAGCCCGCCGCCATCCGCGCCCTCTGGGACGAGCACCAGAGCGGCGCCCGGGACCACAGCTATGGGCTCTGGGCGCTCCTCGTGCTGGAGCATTGGGGCCGGCGGTTTGGAGGCGGCGCGTCATGAGCGGCGGGCCGCGTCTTCGCATCCTCTCCTTCACCACCCTCTTCCCCAACCCGGCGGAGCCGGGGCGCGGGAGCTTCGTCCGGAGCCGCCTCGCGGAGATCGCTGCCCGAACCGAGCTCCTCGTGGTCGCGCCCGTGAACGCCGGGAGAAACCCGCGCGTCCTGGGCGTACCGTTCCGCCGACGCGATCCCGCGGGCTTCGACGTGCTGCACCCCCGCTTCGCCGTGCTGCCGGGGATGCTCAAGCAGTGGGATGCGACGCTCCTGTTCCGGGAGGTCTGGCCCCAGGTGCGCGGCGCGCTGGGCGCCTCCCCCTTCGACCTGGTTGACGCGCACTATGCCTTTCCCGACGGCGCGGCGGGAGCGCGCGTCGCGCGCGAGCTGGGCGTCCCGTTCGTGCTGTCGGTCCGGGGCTCGGATCTCGAGGTGATCGCGCGGGACGGCGCGCGGCGCGCTCCGATCGAGCGTGCGCTCCGGGACGCCGGAGCCGTGATCGCGGTCTCCCGCTCGCTGGAGCGGCGCGCGCTGGAGCTGGGGGCGACCGCGGAGCGGACCCACGTGGTCC
The DNA here is from genome assembly GCA_035300625.1 of Candidatus Limnocylindrales bacterium. Lineage (GTDB taxonomy): Bacteria > Eisenbacteria > RBG-16-71-46 > SZUA-252 > SZUA-252 > DASQJL01. Next base: position 4,097 of record DATGVG010000108.1, on the reverse strand, counting down.
CCAACGGAGTCGACATCGTCCGTTTCCGGCCCCTCGATCGCGCGGCGTCGCGGGAGGCTCTGGGGATCCCCCTCGACGAGCGCATGATTCTCGCGGTGGCGCGGCTGGATCCGGTGAAGGGGCTGGACCTTCTCGCGGCCGCGGTCGCGGCGCTCCTCGCCCGCGAGGGAATGGGTGCGGCGCGGGCGCGCGTGGTAGGGGACGGTCCGGGCCGCCGCGCCGTGGAGGGGGCGATCCGCCGCTCGGGAGCCGGCGACGCCGTGCGCCTCGAGGGCGCGCGCGCCCCGGACGCCCTGCCGCTCTGGTACGCGGCCTCCGACGTGGTCTGTCTCTTGAGCCACAGCGAGGGGTGCCCCAACGTGGTCCTGGAAGCGTTGGCGTGCGGCCGTCCCGTGGTGGCCACCGATGTCGGGGGGATCCCGGACCTGGTCCAGGACGGCGAGAACGGATTCCTGGTCCGCACCCGCGAGCCGGGTCACGTGGCGGACCGGCTGGCCGCGGCTCTCTCGCGAAACTGGGACTCTGCGGCGATCGCCGCCGGCGCGCGGCGAAGCTGGGACGCCGTGGCCCAGGAGCAGCTGGGCATCTACCGGAAGGTGGTCGGGTGGTGACCGGGAGGGAAGCGCGGTGAGCGGGATCGCGGGGATCCTCGTCCCGCTGGACGCGCGTCCGCTGGACGCGCGGGCCCTCTCCGGCATGGAGAGCGCGCTGGACGGGACCGACGTCGGACCCCCGCTCCTCCTCGACGGGGACCGGCTCGCCCTCGTGGCCCGGGGAGCGCCCGGCTACCTGACGGGCCTTATCACCCGACGCGAGGGGGACGCGGTGCTGGCGCTTGCGTTCCACGGGCTCCTGGTGGGGAGTTCCAGCGAGGCGGATCGTCTCCGCCCGCTCGAGGCGCTGTTCGCGGTCCTGGCCGCCCGCGGCGCCGACGCCGTCGCGGGATTGCGCGGGGAGTTCGCGCTGGCGTTCTGGGACGGGCGCGACGGCACGCTTCACCTGGCGACGGACCGATTCCGGGTTCAATCGCTGCTCACGTCCGACCGGCCCTCGCGGTTTCTCTTCGCGTCGCGGATGGCCTCCCTCCTCGCGTCACCCGTACCCCTCCATCCTACCGTCGATCCGGCGGCTCTCCTCGACGTGGTGGGCTCCTCGATCATCGCAACGCCGCGCACGATCTTCCGCGAAGTGGAGAAGGTGCCCCCCGGCCACCGCGTGACCGTCCGGGACGGGCGCGCCGAATCCCGGCCCTACTGGGACCTCGACTTCACCCGGAAGGAGGAAGCGTCCCCGGAGGAGCTGGCCGCCGCCACGCGCGACGCCCTGGAAGCGGCGGTGGCGGATCGCCTTCGCGGCGACGCCGCGGGCGACCGGTTCGGCGCCTTTCTGAGCGGCGGGATCGACAGCACCACGGTCACGGGACTCCTGACCCGGCGGCGGGGAAGTCCGGTGGCCACGTTTTCGATCGGCTTTGGCGAGCAGGGCTTCGACGAGCTGCGCTACGCGCGCGTCGCCGCCAAGGCGTTCGGCTCGCGCCACACGGAGTATCTCGTCACCCCGCGCGACACGGCGGCCGCCGCGGAAGTGGTGGCCACCGCGTACGACGAACCGTTCGCCAACGCCTCCGCCGTCCCGACCTATCTCTGCGCCCGGCTGGCCCGCGAGCACGGGGTGGAGACGCTGTACGCGGGGGACGGCGGTGACGAGCTGTTCGCGGGGAACGAGCGCTACGTGAGCAGCCGCGTCTTCGACCGCTACGACCGGGTGCCCGCGATCCTCCGGAAGCCGCTCCTCACGCCGGCGATCCGCGCCCTCGGGACGGTTCTGCCGCTCCCGCTCCTGGTCAAGGCGAAGAAATACGTCCGGCGCGCCAGCCTCTCACCGGCGGAGCGGATCGTATCCTACGGGTTCTGGAACGTGATCCCGCCGAGCCGCTTCGTGGACGGCGATCTGCTCCGGGCCGCGCGCGAGTACCGGCCGTACGCCATGGTTCTCCGGCACCACGATTCTGCGCGAGCTTCCACCGCGCTCGACCGGCAGCTCTACCTGGACTTGAAGATCACGATCAGCGACAACGATCTCTTCAAGGTCACGCGGGCGTGCGAGCGGGCGGGTGTCGCCGTGCGCTTTCCGTTCCTGGACGAGCGCGTCGTCGACTTAGCCCAGCGCGTTCCGGCTTCCCTGAAAATCCGCGGCGGACAGCTCCGCACTTTCTTCAAGGATGCCTACCGGGACCTGCTCCCTCCAGAGATCCGCGAGAAGCAGAAGCACGGCTTCGGGCTTCCGATCTCGCTCTGGCTCCGAACGGATCCGGAGCTTCACGCGATGATGCGCGACCTGGTCCTGGGGCCGACGGCGGGTGCCCGTGGGTACTTCCGGCGGGACGCGCTCGAAGAGGTGGTGCGCCGGCACGCCGAAGATCCCACCCCTTACTATGGGACCGTCCTCTGGAACCTGATGGTGCTGGAGCTGTGGCACCGCCGGGTTCTCGACAGGCACGGAGCGGCGTCCCCATGAACGCCCCCGACCGTTTTGAGGTCGTCGAGCCCGGGCGCGCGCTTGGCGCGCTGGAGCCGGCCTGGACCGAGATGCTCCAGGCGAGCGCGGCCGATACCCTTTTTCTCACGCCCGAGTGGATGGGCGCGTGGTGGGCAGCCTATGCCCGCGGCCGGACCCCCGCGGTGGTCCTGGCCCGGCGCGGCGCCGCGATCGCCGGCATCCTGCCTCTCCAGATCGCCGAGGAGCGCTACCGCGGCGGCATTCGGGTCCGCGTTCTGCGGTTCCTCGGGGACGGGACGCACGACTCCGACTATCTCGACTTCATCGTGCCGCGCGGAGACGAGGGCTCGGTCTTGCCCGCGTTCTGGGCGTGGCTCCGCGGCGGCGCGGGGCCGCTCAAGTACGACCTGGCGCGGTGGAACGAGATGCCGGTCACTTCGCCGCACGTGGCGATCGCCCGCGGGCTCGCCGCGGCGTCGGGCGGGCTTCTCGACGAGGAGCGGGTCGGCTGCGTGGTGGCGCCGCTCGCCGGGTCCTGGGACGGTTACGTGGCGCGGCTCTCGCCCCGCATGCGCACGAAGGTTCGCTCCCTCCGGCGCAATCTCGAGTCGGGACGGTCGGTCTCGCTTCGCCGGGCCGCGACGGAAAAGGAGCTGGACCAGGCCCTCGATTCCCTGTTCACGCTCCACGAGCGGCGCTGGGCGACGCGGGGAGAGTCGGGCGTCTTTCGCGGCACTGAGAAGCGCGCCTTCTACCGTTCGATGGGCCGCGCGCTCCTCCGCCGGGGCTGGCTGGACCTGCATACGCTGGTGGTGGACGACGCCGCGGTCGCGCACCAATTCTGCGCACGCTACAAGGGAACGTCGTTCCTCTTGCAGGAGGGGTACGACCCCGACTGGGAAACCCTGTCGGTGGGGAACGTGCTCCGTGGGATTGTCATGGAGAGGCTGATCGAAGAGGGAGTCGGCACGTACGACTTCCTGGCCGGCGTATCCAGCCACAAGCTCTCGTGGGGGGGGACGGTCAAGGAGAGCACGCGCCTGACTCTGAAGGGGAGCGGAGCGAAAGCCGCGCTCGTCTCGGGAATCAGCCGCCTCGCCGCGGTGACCGCCCCGCTCCGCTCGGCCCTCCGCCGGAAGGCGCGATGAGCGCCGCGCGCACGGCGGCCGCGGCCGCGTTCCAGGCGGCCGGGGGAGCGCGGCTCTTCCGCGCCGCGTCGAACCGCTGGTCGCTCGAGATCGGCCGGGGCGGCCTCCGTCTCAAGCGGCGCTCCGCTCCGCCCTTTCTGATCCTGATCTACCACCGCGTCCACCCCAGGCCGGGGCCGTTCATGATCGACGCGATCCCGCCGGAGCGCTTCGAGCGCCAGATGGAACACTTGGCATCGGCGTACCGTCCCCTGGCGCTCGAGGAGCTGGTCGAGCGAAGCCGCGCCGGCGCCGTGCCGAAGGGGGCGGTCGCGGTCACCTTCGACGACGGCTACGCGGACAACCATGAGCACGCGCTTCCGGTGCTGCTCCGCCACGGCATCCCGGCGACGGTGTTTCTCGTGACCGGGTGCGTGGGAACCGGAATCGCGCCCTGGCACGATCAGGTGC
>DATGVG010000107.1:0-14290 GCA_035300625.1 Candidatus Limnocylindrales bacterium | reverse complement strand
AGTAGTTCTCCCCCTTGACTGGCGCGCCGAAAATCCGCCGCAGCGTGTTGATCTGCCCCACGTGCGTGAGCGCGTCCGCGATCGGTCCCTGGAAAATGTGCTCCACGGGCGCCGCGAGCGGCGCGTCCGAGGCCAGAAACGCGTCGAACGCCTCGCACGCCGTGTGGAACCGCCTTACCTCCTTGTCCCAGGGAAGCGGCTTTGCGTTGTTCCAGACCTGCTGGTCCCGCGCCATCGTGAGCCCCCAGTCAATCAGATCTCCGATGTGGGCCAGGATCTCGACCGGCGTGCGCGTGGTGGGAGACGCCCGGAAGGCGGCGAATTCGGGCGGCGCGTTTCGGGTAGCCTTCGCGCCCCGGTAGGCCAAGGTGGCCAGAGTATGGCGGAGGAACTCGCGGTCCGTGCCCATCTTCCTCCCCGTCAGCGGGTTGTCCGAGGTCGCGTTGACCCGGACCCTGGGAGCCCGTATAATCGTGCGTCTTGCCTTTGGTGGGGTCGTAGTTCAGCTGGTTAGAACGCCTGCCTGTCACGCAGGAGGTCGCGGGTTCGAGTCCCGTCGACCCCGCCATTTATTTTAGAACGCCCCGCCGGCGAGCGGGGCGTTTCTGTTTTAGGCGGGCGAGTGGGCCGACGGTCTATATCCCAGGTACAGGTTCGGGGCCCCGGAAATAGACCGAAAGTGTACCCATCGGACTATAGATGTCAGCCCAATGGCAAAAGAGAATCTGGGGATGCTCCGGCGATGTAAGCTTCCCGCGGCAGTGTGTCTAGGTATCCTTCTAACCGCTCCTTCCTGCCTCCCGCAACGGTCACTCACCTATCACGTATCTGTTCCCGATCCGTCCCAGCCCTTCATCCTGGTCTCCATGACGGTTCGAGGCGCCCCTGCTGGAGGCTGCGAGCTGAAAGGGTACGCGGCGCCGGACGTGATGCGCGCCGATCAGGTCCGTGCGTACCGTGAGGACGGCACCGAGTTGCAAGTCATGGCCGTCACCGATTCCGTGGCGTCCGGTGGCAAGCGAGTGCCTGTTCCTCGATACCGGGTCGTGGGTCCCGTCCCCGCAACATTCAGAGTCAGTTATCGGGTTTCTCCCGGGAGAAGAGAAGGCAACGAACACCTGGGCTACAGCGGCCGCGCGTTCGGACACCTGGGCCGCGACTTTGGACTGGTCACGGGGCGAACGCTCTTTCTCCTGCCGGAGCCGGCGGCCTCGTACGGATCGATCCGAGTCGGCTTCGACCTTCCAAAAGGGTGGAAGGTGGCTACCCCCTGGAGGCGGGTGCCTGGCGGATTCCTCGTCGAGGCACCTCACGCCAAGCCATTCGACCTGCTGGCCACCGCGACAATCGGCTTGGGCCCATTCCGGGAAGAAACCTTCACCGTGGGGAGCACTTCGGTTCGCCTGGACTTCAGCTCCGCCATTTCTGAAAGCGAAGCGAGGCGGTCGGCGCAGGCGCTGGAGAGTGTCGTCCGGTACGTGCATCACGCCTTTGGGCGCGACCTCGGAGAGCAGTACGCCGTGGTCGCCGTTCCGGAGACGCCGGCAATGGACGAGATCATCGGGGAAGGGTGGGCGTACGGGCAGGGGGGAACTCTGTCCCCATTGACGCCGGGGCGAGCGAGGAGATTTGCCCAAAGGCTGATCGAGGCCTACACGGTGCATGCTCCGTTTCGCACAGAGATCCGCCGCCTCGAAGAGTTCTGGGTCGTCGACGGCATCACGAACTGGTACTCCTGGCGCGCGGCCGCGTCCGCGGGCCTTGCCGATGAGGACCAGGTGGGACACTCGCTGGCCTCCGAATACCTCACGGCCATGACGACGCCGGGAGTCCATCGGGATCTGGAGAGCTTGTACGCGGGGGGCGCGCCGGATCGCATCGCGCGCGAGGTGCTCGCTCCTTTCGCGCTGCTCTACCTGGACCACGAGCTCCGAACACACAGGGGCGGATCTTCAGGCCTTGATGCGATTCTCCCCAAGCTCTACGCCACCGGCTCGGCACCCTCCCTCTGGTCACTTGTGGGTCGAGAATCACCCGGCGATTGGGACCACTTTCGCACGCGGTTCGTGCGCGGGACGGACCTCGCCCCGATCCCCGACCTCTTCCCCATCGCACCTACCCGCGCGGCACCCTCCCCGGTCCATGACGCGCCCATTCGCTATCTCACCATCGCCTATTCGGGGAACACGTACGGATACCTGGAGAACTGCGGATGCAAGGTCAATCAGTCCGGAGGAGTCGCGCGTCGGGCCACGGAGCTGGCTCGGATTCGCTCACGCGATCCGCAAACGGTCGTTCTGGACGCAGGAAACACGTTTGCCCGGCCGGAGCGTTCCAACACGCCCTCGTTCCTGGAAGATGGCGAGCAGCGGCTCTATCTCGAAACCCTCGACCTCATGAAATACAACGCGGCGACTGTAGGACTGACCGAGCTGGCGTGGAGTCCCGAGTATTTTCGGGAGCACGTGAAGCCCCTCAAGACCCCCTACCTCGCGGCCAACGTGCTTTGGGGCGGCAAGCCGATCGGGCCGAAGGAGATCGCTCTGAGGGCCGGCGGAATGACCGTTTGGGTGGTCGGTGTTCTCGATCTTCCTCGAGGGGGTGGGACGACCGTTCGGCGTTTCAGCGAGAGCGCGGCGCGGCTTCAGTTCCTCGATCCGGTCGAGGAGGTCCGCAAGATCGCCGCGCGGAAACCCTCCGCGGATCTTCTTGTCGTGATGGGCGTCCTGAGCCCATGGACGATTCGACGACTGGCCGCCGCCTGTCCCGATGTCGACGTGGTCCTATCGACCGCCTACGACGGACCCCACTGGCTTCCTTCCTCGGCCGGTTCCCGCCCAGTCATGACGACCGACGACTCGACCGGGTTTCTGGGCCAAACACTGGTGCTCTATACCTACAGGGGGCAGTACGGCATCTCCTCCGCGCGATTGGGGGTGGACCGGTCCGGCCGAATCGTCTCCGCGGATCGGAAGGAATACTGGCTGGATGAGAGCGTCCCGGATTATCCGCTCGTCCGAGATCGGCTCAACCGCTTCTATGACGAAGTCGGCAAGACCCAGATGGCGCAGGCGAGTGTGCGTCCGCCCCTTGGCGACGACCCCTACTGGCAGAACAAGCACTACGCGGGTGCGGCTCGTTGCGCGTCGTGTCACTCGTCCGAGTACGACCAGTGGAAGACCACGCCGCACGCGACCGCATTCAAGACCCTGCTCGACCACCATCGCCATTACCAGCCGACCTGCGTCTCGTGCCACGTGGTGGGCTTCGGCTCCCGATGGGGTTACAGAGTCGGGGATGCCGAGGTCCCGCTTGGGAACGTGCAATGCGAGGTTTGTCACGGTCCCGGGCAAGACCACGCAATGAATCCGCTGCCCTCGAACATCCGGCGGGCCGTGCCGGAGCGAGTCTGCCTGGAATGCCACAACCCGGATCACTCCGACCAATTCGTTTACGCGGAGCGTCTGCCATCCGTGCTTCACGAGAGATTGATCAGTCTCAAGTCACCCTGACGATTGTTCGGCGGTGCCGCCGAACCCTCCGGCCGACTCCGGCCAGGCCGCGGGGGAGAGGTTAGCGGCCGGTAAGGAGGCAAACTCGATGAAAACCATTCGAATCGCTCTTGGGCTCGCGCTTCTGTTCGCGATCCTAGCGGTCGCCTTCGGCACGCTCGTGCCGGCGAGCAAACACTCCACTCCGTACGTCGCGGCGCTATCGAATGTCGCGGTGGGAACCGCCGAGGCTGTTGGATGCAACAACAAGAGATGTAACGCCGGCGTATGCGATAATTGGGACTTCTACGGCTGTAGTACCAATACGGGCACCTGTAGGAGCACCCAGTGCTTCCCATAGGCTGACTTGCGCGGGGTCGGTGGCACCGCCGGCCCCGCGTACCCTTTTGCTCCAATCGTTTCAGCCTACGGCACACTCGTTCCGGCCGCCCTCCAGCTCCTGGGCTTCCATCTCCCAGACTTCGAGCAGGCCGAGGTTCACGGCTTTGATCTTGCGGTAGGCGTCGGGGGCCTTGCTGACCTTGGACCCGACCCATGCGACGAACGCCGCCTGGTCCTTGATCCGCAGCGGCTCGTTCCGCTGCAGCACGTCCGCGAACCGGCAGCCGACGCTGTGGTCTTTCTCTCGCTCCTTTTCCGAAGCGTAGTGCGCGGGGTGGATCCGGACGTCGCCGCCCCACTCGCGTCGCGCGCGCTCGAGACTGTTCCACAAGCTCAACGTCCACGCGTCGGCCTTTCCGCCGAGGTCGGGACGTCCCACCGAGTTCACGAAGACAAAGTCGCCGGTCAGGGCGACGTCGCCGGCGCGGTAGGTCACGCTCCCCTCGGTGTGCCCGGGCGTGTGCTGGACGCGGACCTCGCCACCGCCGATGGCCACCGCGGTCCCGTCCGCGACCGGCGTGAACTCGATCTTCGCGGGCGTCCCGTCGAAGGGATACACCGCGTCGCCGGGGTGCAGGTAGTAGGGGACCTTGAGCGATCGCGCGATCGCGGGGCCGCCGCTGATGTAGTCGGCGTGGACGTGCGTGTCGGCGACGCCGACAACGCGGCAGCCCGACTCGCGCGCATACTCGAGATAGGGCTGCGCCTTTCGCGGCGGATCGACGAGGAACGCCTCGCCGCGCGACGCGAGGAGATAGCCGGTCGCCCCTTTCGCGATGCGGTCGAATTGGACGAAGAGGTCGAAGCCCACCGGAGGCGGAAGCCGGCGCGGCATCACCGCGATGTCCCAGGCAGCCATGCCGCCGCGCATCGAGATGGCCGTATAGCCCAGGTCGTTCAGCACCACCGCGACCTGCTTGCTGGAATTGCCGCGCCCGCAGACCACGGCGATGGGGCCGTTCGCCGGAATCGTCCCCCGCACTCCCTCGCCCATGGCCAGCAGCTCCGAGCCGCGGATGTTGATGAAGCGCTCGGCGGGGACGAGGTCGATGCGGCCCGCCGCGACTGCCGCGGGCGCGCGCACGTCGAGCACGCGCATCGGAGCGCCCGATTCGAGGCGCTGAACCAGCTCTTCCGGCGTGATCTCGGGGACGTCGTGAGCCATGTTGCCCAGTTTCCCCCCCTGCTGGGGGTCCGGTCAAGGCTTGTGGCCCTGCCCGGGACCGGGCAAGATCGCCCCATGCCGTCTCCCACGCCATCCCCCATCCCGAAGCGCCCGACCGTGACCGATATCCTGCCCGGCCTGGCGCTGAGCGTGCTGGTCGCGCTCCTCGCCCGCACCATCCATCAGGCCCTGCCGGCGGGCATTGGCGCCGCGGTGGGGGAGGTGATCCTGGCCGTGCTCCTGGGGCTTCTGATCGGGAACACGGTCGGCCTCCCGTCGTACTTCGCGCCGGGGATCCGCTTCTCGTTCCACGCGCTGCTCCGCGTCGCGATCGTCCTCCTGGGCGCCACCTTCTCGGTGCAGCAGGTGGCCGCGATCGGGGGGAAGGCGGTATTCATGGTCGTCGTGCTGATGACGGCCGCGCTCCTGGCGGCCCACGCGCTGGGGCGGCTGACGGGCGTGCCCCAGCGCCTGTCCACGCTCATCGGCGTGGGCACGGCGGTCTGCGGCAATTCGGCGATCGTGGCGACCGCGCCGGTGATCGGCGCGCACGACGACGAGGTCTCGTTCGCGGTCGCGACCAACACGCTCTTCGGGACGCTCGCGGTGTTCCTGTATCCCATCCTGGGACGTGCGATGCACTTGAACGACGCGGCGTTCGGCACCTGGGCGGGGTCGGCGGTGAACGACACCTCGCAGGTCGTCGCGACCGGATTCGCCTACAGCGAGACGGCGGGGCGCATCGCGACCGCGGTCAAGCTGACGCGGAACGCGCTGATGGGGGTCGTCATCGTGCTGATGGGGGTTCTGTACCGCCGCGCCCGAAGGGAGGAGGAGGGCGCTGCGCCTGCCCGCGGCGCCTCCCCGCGCGCCACCCTCTGGCTCCGCGTCCAGCAATCCGTCCCGCTCTTCGTCCTCGGTTTCCTCGCGATGGCGGCGCTCCAGTCCGCGGGCGTCCTCCGCGAGCTGTCCATCCGCATGGGGCGCGACCTGGCGAAGGACGCCCAGTTCTGGGCCAAGGTGCTCATCCTGATCGCGTTGGCGGGCGTGGGGCTCTCGACCAAGATTGCCGCCATGCGGCGCGCCGGGCTCAAGCCGTTCTACGTGGGTCTGGCCGTGGCTGCCGCGGTCTCGGCCATCAGCCTCCTCTGGATCCACCTGGTCGGCCCGGCCGCCGGCTGACCCCCGCCTCCATGCCCGCGCGTCCCAAGAGCCGCCCATGCCCATGATCCGCCCCACCGAGCTGCCCCGGGGTTGCACCTTCCGCCGCCCGCGGCCCGACGACGCACCCGAGATCGCGGCCGTGATGAATGCCGTGGACATCGCGGAGACGGGCGAGGCGGACTCCTCGACCGACGACGTGCTGGACACCTGGGCGCTCCCGCGCTTTCAGGTCGAGCGCGATGCCTGGGTCGTGGTGGGCCCCGACCGGAAGATCCTCGGCTACGCCTGGCTCTGGGATCGCAAGCCGCACGTCGAGATCCAGGCGGATTCGTACGTGATGCCGGAAATGGCCGCGAGCGGCCTGGAGGCGATCCTCCTCGAGCGCATTGAGGAGCGGGCCGCCGAGCACCGCACCGCGGCGCCACGCACCGAAGAGGTGCTGATCCGCGTCTTCAGCGCCCCGCTTGCGGCCGAGCGCGTCGCCGCGCTCAAGTCCCGGGGCTACTCGCGGGTGCGCACTTTCTGCCGCATGGTGATCGATCTCACGACTCCGCCGGCCGCGCCGCAGTGGCCCGCGGGGATCGCGGCGCGCACCTTCGCCGCCTCTCGGGATGAGCGCGCGGCGGACCTCGCGATCCAGGAGTCGTTCTCGGATCACTTCGGCTACGTGCTCGAGCCGCACGACGAGTGGGTGGAGCGGCGCACCAACCAGTCCGGCTTCGATCCCGCTCTCTGGACGCTCGCGTGGGACGGCTCCGAAGTGGCGGCCGCGATCCTCGCGTACGCGCCGGAGGGCGAGGGGTGGGTGCGGGAGCTGGGCGTGCGCCCGGCGTGGCGCGGGCGCGGCATCGGTCGCGCGCTCTTGCTCCACGCGTTCGCCCTCTATGCGCGACGCGGGATCACGCACATCGCATTGGGCGTCGACCTGGCCAACGAGACGGGCGCGACGCACCTCTATGAATCGGTAGGAATGCGCGTGGCATTCCGGCACGATCTGTACGAGAAGCGGTTGGGCGCCGGGCTGGCTACGTAGCGGCGCCCGCAACTCATTGTGGCGGAGTCTGGTAGCGGACTGGTCCAAAACCCGCGTCCCGGCGCGTCGTTTTCCGTTGACGGCCTCGGTGGCGCTCCGTAATTTCCCGACGCAGTTTTTGAGGGGCATTCCGCCGCCCCAGGAGTGAACCGGGATCCGAGGAGTTCGTGATGACTTGGCAGAATGATTCACCCGCAGGCGGTCTGTTCGAGCTGGACCCCAGTCGGCACTCGGACATTTACGCGCGCAATCCCTTCCACGACGAGGAGGAGATGGAAGGGGACGGCGAGTTCGAGGACGAGGACCCTGAGGACGAAGAAGACGAGGATGACGCCGACGATGACGACGAATTCGAAGACGACGATGACCTCGAGGAGGAAGAAGAGGAAGAAGACGACCTCTAGCCGAGGGCTCACGCAATGGCGCGTCCCGTCCGCACGAAGCTGAATCCGCCCGCGCCGCCCTTGTTTCTGGGTCTTTCCCCCGACGCGTGCCGGCTCGACCGAGCCCGCGTGGCGGTGGTCCCCGCACCGTTCGATCAGACGACGAGCTACCTGCCGGGCACACGCTTCGGCCCCGCGGCGATCATCGGCGCGTCGCGGCAGGTGGAGTTCTACGACGAGGAGCTGGACCGTGAGCCGTACGAGATCGGCATCGCCACGCTCGCGGAGATCGAGATCGAGCCGGGCGACATGGAGGCGGGACTCAGGCGGCTGGAAGAGGTCGTCGTCGAGCTCGACGCGCAGGGGACGGTTCCCCTCACGCTCGGGGGCGAGCACTCGCTGACGCTCGCGCCCGTCGCGGCCCTCCGGCGTCGCTATCCCGAGCTGACGGTGCTGCAGCTGGACGCCCACCTGGATCTGCGCGACTCCTACCAGGGCACCAAGCTGAGCCACGCGAGCGTCATGCGCCGGATCCGCGAGCTGGGCGTCCCGACGGTGCCGGTCGGGATCCGGAGCGTTTCCCGGGAGGAGGCCGACTACGTCCACGCCGAGAAGCTTCCGGTTTTTCTGGCACGTGAGATTCGCGCCTCGGGGCTTCCGATCGATTCCATCCTGGCCGAGTTGAAGAATCCGGTCTACGTGTCGGTGGACCTGGACGCGTTCGACCCGGCATACGTTCCGGGGGTGGGAACCCCCGAGCCGGGCGGGCTCACCTGGGACGAGGGCCTTCGCCTCCTGCGCGCGGTCTTCGAGCGCCGGCAGGTCGTGGGGATCGACGTCGTGGAGCTGTGTCCGATCCCGGGGCAGATCGTCTCCGAATTCTTCGCCGCGAAGCTCGTCAACAAGCTGATCGGCTATCTCGGGCTCTCGCCCGAGGCGGACGCGCGCGGCACGTCGCCGCGCCGGGCCGCGCCCGCGCGCCCTCCCCGGCGCCGCTGACCCGCGTGCCGGTCCCCACGCTTCGCCTGGCAAAGAACCAGGAGCGGCGCATCCGGGCCGGCCACCCCTGGGTATTCAGCAACGAGATCGAATCGATCGAGGGGACGCCCGAGTCCGGGGGCGAGGTCCTGGTGCAGGACCACCGCGGCGGCGTGGTCGGCGTGGGCCTCTACAACCCGCGCTCGCTCATCGCGGCCAGGCTCTTCGCTCGGCGCGAGCGGCCGATCGACGCCGATCTCTTCCGCGAGCGCATCCGGAGCGCGCGCGCGCTGCGCGACCGGATCTACCCGGTCGAGTCGACCTACCGCATGGTCTACAGCGAGGGGGACTTTCTACCCGGCCTGATCGTGGATCGCTACGGCGACTATCTTGGCGTTCAGAGCCTCACGGCCGGCATCGAGGCGCGGCTGGACATGGTGCTGGACGTCCTGCAGGAGGTCGTGCAACCGGCCGGCATCGTCTGCCGCCGCGATTCGCCCTCCCGCTTCTACGAGGAGCTGCCTCTCCTCGAGCCCTTGGTGCGCGGATCGGTGCCGGAACGGGTCGACGCGCCCCTGCTTGGATTCATCATCTCCGTCGATCTCCACACGGGGCAGAAGACGGGAGAGTTCCTGGATCAGCGCGAGAATCGGATGCGCGTGGCCCAGGAGTCCGTGGGACGGCGCGTGCTGGACCTGTACTGCTACACGGGCCTCTTCTCGATCCATTGCTCCGCCGCCGGCGCCGCCTCGGTGCTGGGCATCGACCGCTCGGCCCCCGCGATCGAGCGCGCCGGCGAGAACGCGCGGCGGAACGTGCAGAACCGGCTTCCGGAGTTCCGCGTCGAGGAGGTCGAGAAGGCGCTCCCGTCGCTCGATGCCGCCGGCGAGCGCTTTGGTATGATCATCCTCGACCCGCCGGCCCTGGTGAAGAGCCGGAAGTCGCTGAAGGAGGGGCTCCGGAAGTACACGCAGCTCAATGAAGCCGCGATCCGGCTCCTCGAGCCGGGGGGCGTGATCGCGACGGCGACGTGCTCGCACCACGTGGATCCGCCGGTTTTTCTAGACGTCCTGCGCGCGGCGGCAAAGGATGCGGGGCAGCCCCTCCGCGTGGTGTCCGTGCTGGCGCAGAGCCGGGACCATCCGGTGCTCTTGTCGGCGCGGGAAACGTCGTATCTGACGATGGTGATCGCCGAGCGGATCCACTGAGGGAACCATGACCCAAACCACTGACCCGACGCCGAGCCGCAAGGACCTCTTCCTGGGGCTCGTTCATTCCTTCCAGGCCGCGGCCATGCAGCAGATGGGCAAGATCATGAATCCGTTCACCAACCAGGTGGAGCGCGACCTGGTGCAGGCGCGCCTGTCGATCGACATGCTCGAGATGCTGCAGGAGCGGACCAGCGGGAATCTCACGGGGGAGGAGTCCCGATTCCTCACCCACGTGCTCACGGAGCTGCGACTGAACTACGTGGCCGAGGTGGACGAGGACAAGAAGGCCGCCGTCGCGCAGGGCCCGCCCGCCGGCGCCACCCCGGGCGCCGCCGCGCAGGCGCCGCCCGCCGCGGCCGACAAGGAGCGCTAGCGCTCTTCCTTCTTCACCGCCTCCCACAGCCGGTCCAGCTCCGGAAGCCCCGCCTCCTCGACCGAGCGTCCCTGTTCGCGGAGCATCGCCGCCACGCGGTCGAACCGTCCCCGAAACTTCTCCGTCGCGATCCGAAGCCGCGCCTCCGGATCGATCCGTAGAAAGCGCGCCAGGTTGACCACCGCGAAGAGAAGATCGCCGATCTCCTCTTCGATCCGCTCGGAGGCCGCGCCCTCCATCTCGTGCTCCACCTCGGCCAGCTCTTCGCGGATCTTGTCGACGACGCCCCGGGCGTGCTCCCAGTCGAACCCGACCGAGGCCGCCTTCTCCTGGATCCGGTACGCCTGGAGGAGCGCCGGCAACCCCTCCGGGCGCTTCCCCAGGGTCGAACTCTCGGACGATTCCTGGCGCTTCCGCTCCTCCCATCGCCGGAGGACGCCCTGCGCATCCAGGACCTCGCCGCCCCCGGACGCGCCCCCGCCCGCGGCGCCCCCACCGAACACGTGGGGGTGGCGCCCGATCATTTTCGCGACGTTCTGCCGGAGCACCGCCGCGGGTGTGGCGCCTCCCTCCTTCTCGAGCGCGACGGCGAGAAAGAAGGCGAGGTAGAACAGGTCGCCCAGCTCCTCGTCGGCCGCGCGCGGATCGCGGTTCGCGACCGCCTCGCCGATCTCGTGCGACTCCTCGACCAGATAGGGGGTGAGCGTGCGCGGATTCTGCTCCTTGTCCCACGGGCAACCGTCCGGGCCCGTGAGGTGGCGGACCAGGTCGAGCAGCTCGGCCGCGGCCGCGGCGAAGTCCTTCCGGTCGGGGGCTTCGGGCGAGCCGCGCGCGGGCGCGGGACGGGGCGCTTCCATCGCGCCAGCATATCGCAACCGGGGGCGTAATCACGGGCGCAATCGCGGGCGTAATCACCGGCCGTCCTTGCATTCTCTCGCGGGCCTGTGATACTCGACACGTATGGAATTTCCCACCTGGGTCGAGGTCGACCTCAACCGTTTCCGCCGGAATCTCGCGGCCATCGCCGCCGCCATCGGCCCCCGGCGACAGATCCTCCTCGTCGTGAAGGCGGATGCCTACGGCCACGGCGCGGTCGAGATCGCCCGCTGCGCGGTCGCGAACGGCGTAAGCATGCTGGGCGTGGCCACCCTGCACGAGGGGATCGAGCTGCGCTCGGCCGGCGTCGACGTTCCGATCGTCATCCTGAGCCCCGGGCTCCTCTCGGAGGTGGACGAGATCGTCGAGCACCGCCTGACGCCCTGCGTGGCCTCGCTCGACTTCGGGCAGCGTCTCTCCGACCGCTGCGTCGCGCACCAACTCCTCTGCCGCGTGCACGTGGAGGTGGATACGGGCATGGGCCGCGCCGGTGTCGCGGAAGGGGATGCGGTCCCGTTCATCGAACGGCTGATCGGTCTGCCCAATCTCCGGCTGGAAGGGGTGTTCACCCATTTTCCCGACGCCGACTCGGGCCGCACCGACGTGAGCGAGGAGCAGCTCCGCCGCCTGGGGGAGGTGCTCCACGCGCTCGAAATCCGGAAGATCGAGGTGCCGCTGCGCCACGCCGCGAACAGCGCGGGCATCCTGAGCGTCCACGACTCCTATTTAGACTTGGTCCGCCCCGGCATCCTCGCCTACGGCTTCTACCCCAGCCGCGCGGTGTCGCACACCGTCGAGGTCGAAGGGGTCATGGCGTTCAAGACCCGGATCGTCCAGATTCGGGACGTGCCTCCGGGGCGCTCCATCTCCTACGGCCGCACGTTCCAGACCACGCGCTGGATGCGGATGGCGGTGCTGGCGGTGGGCTACGGCCACGGCTACCCGTGGGCCCTCTCCAATCGCGGCGAAGTGCTCATCCGCGGCCGCCGCGCTCCGATCGTGGGCCGCATCACGATGGACCTCTCGATGGCCGACCTCACGGCCATCCCCGAGGCCGCGGTCGAGGACGAGGTCGTTCTGTGGGGTGAGCAGGGGGGCCACGTGCTCGATCTGGGCGAGGTGGCCGAGCGCGCGCAGACTATCCCCTACGATCTCCTCTGCAACATGGGCAAGCGCGTGGTCCGGCTGTTCCTCACTGATGGGGAGCCCGTCAAGGCGCTGACCCTGATCGGCGAGCGCCAGGAAACGGATGTGATGGAAGGGGGCGGATCCTCCGGACCGCGCCGCCGCCGGCACCGCGTGCAGTACAAGAACTCCCGGAGCGGGCTGTGAGCGAAGCGGCGCTCCTCGACGCGGCGCGCGCGTTTTTGCCGCGAGCCCGGGCGCCCCACTCACGCTTTCGCGTGGCCGCCGCCCTCGAGGACGAGGCGGGCACGGTGCACCCCGGCGTCAACGTGGAGAGCGCCACCTTCGGGCTCACGATCTGCGCGGAACGGAACGCCCTTTTCGGCGCGTTGGCGCGCGGGGCCACCCGGTTCCGGCGGATCGCGATCGCCTGCGATCCGCCCTCCGCCTGCATGCCGTGCGGCGCCTGCCGCCAGGTCCTGCTCGAATACGCGCCCGATCTCGAGGTGATCGTAGCGTCGGAGAAGGGCCCGCCCGAGCGGATCCCGCTGCGCGATCTCTTGCCGCGACCCTTCCTCGAATTCTGATGCCCGGAGCGCGCGCGCGGCACGGCGCGGACTCCGTGGCCCCGCTCCGGAGCGTGAAGGAGACAATCGTCCGGAAACGCGACGGCGCCGCCCTCGACGAGGCGGAGATCCGCGCGTGGATCAACGGCGTCGCCGACAAGACCCTTCCCGATTACCAGAGCGCCGCCCTTCTCATGGCGATCGTGTTCCGGGGGATGACGCGTGAGGAGACGGTGGTCCTCACCGACGCCATGATCCGGTCGGGGCGCATCCTGGACTGGACGGGACTGGGCCGCCCCACCGTGGACAAGCACTCGACCGGGGGCGTGGGCGACAAGGTCTCGATCGCGCTCGCGCCCTGGATCGCTGCGTGCGGCGCTGCGGTGCCCATGATCGCCGGGCGCGGGCTGGGGCACACCGGGGGGACGCTGGACAAGCTGGAGGCGATTCCCGGATTCCGGACGCGTCTGAGCGCGGCCGAATTCGAGAAGCAGGTCCGGGAGGTCGGCGTGGCGATCGCGGGGCAAAGCGAAGATCTGGCGCCCGCCGACGGCGAGCTGTACGCGCTGCGCGACGTGACCGGAACCGTCGAGTCGGTGCCGCTCATCACCGCGAGCATTTTGAGCAAGAAGGTCGCCTCGGGCGCCGCGGGGATCGTTTTCGACGTGAAGTGCGGCGCGGGCGGCTTCATGCGCACGCGGGAAGAGGCGGCGGGACTCGCGCGGGAGCTGGTCCAGGTGACGGGGGCCTTGGGCCGGAAGGCGCGCGCCCTGATCACGCGCATGGACGAGCCGCTGGGCGCCGAGGTGGGGAACGCCGGCGAGACCGAGGAGGCGTTGGCGGTGCTGCGCCGGAGCGCTCCCGCCGATGTGACCGGGATCACGAGGGCTCTGGGGGCCGCGATGCTGATCCTGGCCGGCGTGGCGCGCGATCGGCATGAGGCGGAAGCGCGGCTGGACCAAGCGCTCGAGAGCGGCGAGGCCGTGCGGAGCGCGGAGCGGATGGTCCAGGCGCAGGGCGGCGATCCGCGGGTGGTCACGGATCCCTCGCGGCTGCCGCGCGCCCCGGTGGAAACCGCGGTGACGGCGGCGCGCGGCGGCTGCGTGACGGCGCTGGACGCGCGCGCGATCGGCGACCTGCTCGTGGCGATGGGCGGCGGCCGGGAGAGGAAAGAGGATCGCGTGGACCCCGCCGTGGGGATCCGCCTGCTCCGGAAGCGGGGCGACCCTGTGGCGCCCGGGGAGACGGTCGCGTTGATCCGCGCCCACCGCGAGGCGCCCGAGTGGGCAGCCGCCGCGGCCGCCGCGTACACCATCGGTGAGCTGCCCCCCGAGGCGGCTCCGATCGTTCTCGAGGAGATCGGCGGGTGAGCGCGGCACGGCGGCCCGCCTTCCGCGTCGTTTCCGCCACCCCCGACCGCTGGGAGGACCTCGCGCGGCTCTTCGGCCCGCGCGGCGCGTGCGCGGGCTGCTGGTGCATGTGGTGGCGGCGCTCGGCGGCGGAGTGGCGGCGCGGAAAAGGCA
>DATGVG010000106.1:0-3229 GCA_035300625.1 Candidatus Limnocylindrales bacterium | reverse complement strand
TCTTAGAAGTGGTAGCCGACCGAGAAGCGATTCACGCGGTTCAGGTACTGCGACTGCGGCACGGATGCGTAGTCGAAGCGGATGCCGCGATAGTTGATCCCGAGGCCGAACGTGAAGTCGGTGATCGTGCCGCGCGGGTCGCTGATGTACCCGGCGCGAAGCGCGATGAGCCGGTTGAACTCGTACTCGGCTCCGGCGTCCCACACGTCGACCGCGAGCGTGCGTCCGGGGATCAGGAAGCGGCTCGCGTCGGCCGCGATGAGCACGCGGTGCATGTCCGTCTCGAACGGCGTGTAGGCCGCGCCGATCCGGATGTTCCGGCCCAGGGGATCGGACTGATCCACGTCGATGTAGGAGATGTCCGGTCCCAGGTTGGAGAGAACCGCCCCGAACGAGGTCTTCGCGGACGGCAGCTTCATGAGGAGGCCCAGGTCGGCGGCGAAGGTCGTGCCGCGGCCGTTTCTCTGGTCCAGGGTGACGGCCGCCGGAGCCAGGTCCACGCGGATCAGCTTGAGCGTGACGCCGAAGCCGAGGTTGTCGGCCAGCTCGGTGCCGTAAGCGACCCCGGGAACTACCTCGTAGGACGTGAATTCGCCGGTGACGTCGCCGTTGACGTCGGTCGCTTCGCTCTTGCCGTAACTCAGGTAGGCGACGCTGGCGCCCAGACCGCCCCAGCCTTCCACGTGCTGGACGTAGGCCGGGTACGAGAAGCTCACGTCGCTGGCGAGATCGGGGACCAGCTGGGTGTAGGTCATGTTGAGGTCATGGCCGCGCACGAAGGCCAAGCCTCCCGGATTCCACCAGATCGCGTTGGCGTCGTTCGCGACGGCGGTGAAGGCGCGGCCCATGCCGTCGGCTCGGGCACCGGGGGCGATCATCGTCGATGCGCCTCCGGCTTCGGACTGGGCTCGGGCGTTTGCGGCGACACCCGCCAGAAGAAGCAGACCCAGGCAGGCGGAGAGAATACGGCTCATCGAAGACCTCCTTAAAACGATGCAGGAAGGGACGCCGAAAGCGCCCCCGAAGTGACCTCGAGAATATCGCAGGTCGTCGCCTCGTGCAAGCGCTTCCACCGGTTGGGCTTACTCCGTGCGGAGAGCCCGAGCCACCGCGGTCACCCGATTCCCTCCTGATGTTTCCGCGGTAAGTTTCACCAGATAAACCCCAACCGCGACTTTTTCTCCCTCGGAATCGCGCCCATCCCACGGGATGTAGTTCTCGCCCCCCTTGCCCTCCAGCGAGAAGTCCCGCACGCGCCTGCCGGAGACGGTGAGGATCTGCACCCGGAGCCGGGCCGCCCGGTTCAGGCGGGCATGGAAATAGGTCTGGCGCGGGAAGGGATTCGGGTAGTTGAAGACCTCGGTCATCGTGAGGGCATCGTTCGGGCCCGCCCCCTTGGAGACGTCGATGATGAACGTGGCCACCCCCACGTTCCGGAAGGCGTCGGACGCGTGGACCTCGAGGAGATGCGCCCCCCCGGATAGCTGCGGCAGCGTGAAGGTGGCCGTGCCCCGGGTGTAGCTCGAGGGCTCGTACTGGAACGAGGGGGCCAGGTCGATCGGCGTGCCCCGGTCGTCCACGATCACGAACACGCGGTGGGCGTTGTCGAAGCGGGTGAGGTCGACCCCGCTCGAATCCTCGATCTCGAACGTGAGGACGGCTCCCGGGGCGAAGCTGGAGTCGGCCCCGGAGGCGGGGCGCAGCCGGATCGTGGGTGGCGTCTGGTCCACGCGCGGCGACATGGCCGCCGCGATGATCAGCGAGTCCGCGGCCAGTCCGGCCCCCTCCCCGCCGGCGGCCGAGAGGAGCGCCCGGAGCTGCGTTCCGCGGCCCGCCACGCGCCCGTCGGTGGGAATCACGAAGCGCAGCTCGAAGGAGCCCCGGTCCAGGGTCGTCTGGCCGCGATAGAGGACCGGACCCGGGAGGTAGTACGTCGTCGCGACCGGGGACCCGTTGGACAGGGCGATCTGAATGCGCGGCGACGAAGGGCCGAGGACCTCGAGGAGGGCCGTGCCCGTCGAGAGCGTGTCGGGCACGGAGTCGCTGGACGCGGAGACCGCGTGACCGCGGATCACCGCGATCGCTCCGCGCGGGATCGAGTCGAGCGCCCCCTTCTCCCACAACCCCCGCCCCCGCGGAAGGGGGGCCGTCACCGCCGGCTCGCCCAGGAAGACGTACTTGCGCGCGACCTCGTTCTGGTTCGCCGGATCACTCTTTGCGCGGGCCCACGCGACCCCCACGGTGACCGGCGCGTCCACCCGCGGCGCCGCGGGGAACAGCTCGTCCATGAACGAGTCGTTTAGCCGCGCGTTCTCGACTCCGAACACCTCCCGGCTCGCGGCCAGGGAGACCGCCGCGCCTCCAGCCGGATCGCGGAGGAGAAGCTCCGCCAGTCCTTCCCGCGCGTTCTCGTCGAATCGTCCGACCGTGCACGAGAAGAATCCCCAGATGGACGGACGCGCGGCATTGGTCAGCCGGGCCAGGTCGGAAGAGCGGAAGACCTGCTCGTCCGCGAGGAAGTCCTCGTTCCCGTGTCCGATGTAGTCGACCATCCAGTTGCCCGCGTTGACGGCGGCGATGAACGCCTCGCGCGCCTTCGGCTTGGACGTCTTGGTGGAATCGGCGAACGCGTAGTCGTTCAGGTAGACCTTCTCGCGCCGGATCGGAAACGGGATGTGGAAAGCATCCTTCCGTTCCATCTGGCTGACGTGTTCCACGCCGACCGGGTCGCGCATGGTTCCGGGGATGGACCACTTCCACGAATCGTCCGCCGTGAGGAGCACGCGCGTCCGCCACCAGTCGAAATCGGCCGTGCGGTCGAACGTCGCGCGTTTCCCCCGCACCAGGGCCATCGCGTCGCCGGGATCGTGCGCGGGCAGCCGGCCGATCGCGAGATCGAAGAGCTGGTCCCCGGGCCCGTCCAGGAAGGCGAAGAAGTCGTCGGAAACGAACTGGATCCGACTGGAGGCGTCCCAGTACTCGCCGTAGGTGGGCACCCAGTCGGGCGTCGCGATCCGCGTGTAGTTCTTCGGGTCCTCCGACGCGTCCCCCAAAAGGCAGACGTAGAGAGGGGCCTTGGTCCAGCGGCGCGAGGCGTGGACCAGGAGGTTCCGGATGGCGACCGGGTCCGGACGCCCGCCCCCGAACTGCGCGAAGATCCGGTCGGTCGTCGCGATCGCGGCGCGCGGGGACGCGACGTCGGGGAGCCGTGCCGCGCGGTCCACCGCCA
>DATGVG010000105.1:0-5033 GCA_035300625.1 Candidatus Limnocylindrales bacterium | reverse complement strand
CCTCCAGCGCGCGCCGCATGCGGGCCACCGACTCGCTCCGGTCGCGGCCCCAGCAGATGATCTTGGCGACCATCGAATCGTAGTAGGGCGGCACCGTGTACCCCGAATAGAGGTGGCTGTCCACGCGGACGCCGGGCCCGCCCGGCGCATGGAAGTACTTCACGAGCCCCGGGGAGGGCTGGAAGTTCTGGTCGGGGCGCTCGGCGTTGATGCGGCACTCGAGCGCGTGGCCGCTGAGCACGATCTCGCCCTGCTTCCAGGGGAGATGATCCCCTGCGGCCACCGCGATCTGCGCCTTGATCAGATCGAAGCGCGTCACCTCCTCGGTGACCGGATGCTCCACCTGGATCCTTGTGTTCATTTCCATGAAGTAGAACTCGCCGTCCGGGCCGAGCAGGAATTCGACCGTTCCGGCGCTCTCGTAGCGGATCGACGCGGCCCCGCGAATGGCGGCGTCGCCCATCCTGGCGCGCAGCTCGGGAGTGAGGGCCGGGCTCGGCGATTCCTCGATCAGCTTCTGGTGGCGCCGCTGGATGGAGCACTCGCGCTCGCCCAGGTGGACGATCGAGCCGTGCCGGTCGCCCACGATCTGCACTTCGATGTGCCTCGGCTTCTGCACGTAGCGCTCGAGGTAGACCGCCCCCGAGCCGAAATTGGCCTCGGCCTCGGCCTGCGCCGTCCGGATGCCGTTCTGGAGCGACGACTCGTCGTGGGCGATCCGCATCCCCTTGCCGCCGCCCCCGGCCGCTGCCTTGATGATCACCGGGTAGCCCAGCTCCTTCGCCACGCGGACGGCCTCGTCCACGGTGTCGATCGTCCCCTCGCTCCCGGGCGTGACCGGCACGCCGGCGGCCAGCATGGTGCGCCGCGCCTCGGCCTTGTCCCCCATCTTCCGGATCATCTCCGAGGTCGGGCCGATGAAACGTATCTTGCAGGTCTCGCAGATCTCGGCGAAGTGCGCGTTCTCGGAGAGGAACCCGTACCCCGGATGGATCGCGTCGGCGGCCGTGACCTCGGCGGCGCTGATGATGCGGGGAATGTGGAGATAGCTGGACGCCGACGGGGGCGGCCCAATGCAGACCGCCTCATCCGCCAGGCGGACGTGGAGGGAGTCGCGGTCGGCCTCGGAGTAGACGGCGACCGTCTCGATCCCCAGCTCGCGCGCCGCGCGGATGATGCGGAGCGCGATTTCGCCGCGGTTCGCAACCAGGATTTTACGGAACATGGAGGCTAGAGGACTTTCTCTTTTTGATCCTGGGGCCGCTCGAAGCTCTTCCAGCTCTCGTCCGAGGTGGCGTGGATCCCCTTGGTGCGCAGCTCGAACTCCGTCGGATTGGAGCAGTAGCGGAGCGCATTCTCCATGGAGATCTTGCCTTCGGTGTAATGCTTCATGATCGACTGGTCGAAGGTCTGCATCCCGTACTGCGACACGCCCTCCGCGATGGCCGTCTTGATCAGCGAGGTCTTCTCCGGGTCGAGGAGGTATTCGCGGATCGTCGCGGTCACCAGCATCAGCTCGACGGCCGGGAGCCGGCCGTCCCGGTCGGACCGCGGCACCAGGCGCAGGGCGATCACGGCCTGGAGCGTCGAGGCGAGCATGAAACGGACCTCCTCGTGCTGGTGGGGCGGGAAGAAGGAGATGATCCGGTTCACGGTCTGCGTGGCGTCGATGGTGTGCAGCGTGGAGAGCACCAGGTGCCCTGTGTCCGCCGCCATGAGGGCGGTGCGCATCGTCTCGGGATCCCGGATCTCGCCGATCATGATGACGTCGGGATCCTGGCGGAGGATGTGCTTCAGGCCCTCGGCGAACGTCGCGGTATCCAGGCCGATCTCCCGCTGGCTGATCGTGCTCTTCTTGTCGCGGAACAGGAATTCGACCGGATCCTCGATGGTGATGATGTTCCGCGATTCGCGCCGGTTCACCGAATCCAGCATGGCGGCGAGCGTGGTCGACTTGCCGCATCCGACCGTCCCGCAGGCCAGCACCAGTCCGCGCGGGCGGGTGGCCAGCTCCTCGATGACCGTCGGCAGGTTCAGCTCCTCGAACGCCGGAATGGTGGCGGGGACCTGGCGGAAGACCATGGCGGTCGTGCCGCGCTGCTGGAAGAAGTTGGTGCGGAAGCGCGCCAGTCCGGTCACACCGAAGGCGAAGTCGACCTCCTTGGTGTCCTCGAAGATCTTCTTCTGCTTGGGGGTCAGGATCTGGTCCACCACAGCCTCGAGGTCGACCTGCGAGGGCGCCGGCTCGTCGATGGGCACCAGGGCCCCGTTCACGCGCGCCGTCGGCTTCGTTCCGACCTTCACGTGAAGGTCGGACGCCTTCATTTCCACCATCTGCTGCAACACGCGCTTGATATTCATTCAGTCTCCTAGGCCGCCCGCTCGGCGGGTCCGTCCGTCTCCACCAGGAAGAGGACCTGACCGTATTCGACCGGTTGGGCGTTCTCGACCAGGATCCGGGCGATCCGCCCCTTGACGTCGGATTCGATTTCGTTCATCAGCTTCATGGCTTCCACGATGCAGACCGTCTGCCCCACGTCGATATAGCTGTTCTGCTCGACGTAGGGATCGGCGTCCGGCGCGGGCGACCGGTAGAACGTCCCCACCATCGGCGACTTGATCGGAACCAGGTTCTTCGAATCGTCCGCCCCCGCCTCGATGACGCCGGGGCCCGCGGCGGGAGCCGTCTCGTGGACGCCTCGCACCAGGACGCCGGCCGCGGCCGGCTCTCCCCCGGGACGGCGGATCCGGATCGAGGAGAACCAGCGCCGCACCTCGACCTCGGACAGGTCCTCTTCGCGCATGATCCGCACCAGCTCGGTGATCTGCCTGCGGAGATTCATCGCCGCGATCCTCGCTTCGCCGGACTATTCAAGAGCGCATGCAGGGCGCGAAGACCCAGCTCGTAGCTCATGGCCCCCAGCCCCATGATCACGCCGCGCACGGCGGCGCCCGTCAGATTCTGCTGCCGATCCTTGTCGCGCGCGTAGAGATTCGTCAGATGGACCTCGACGACGGGAATCGAAACCGAGCGGAGCGTGTCCGCCAGGGCGAGACTCGTGTGCGTGAAGGCCGCGGGGTTCAGGAGGCAGCCGTCCGCTTCGTCCATCGCGATGGTCAGCCGGTCGATCAAAGCTCCTTCGTGGTTCGTCTGGAACGAGGTCACGTTCAGCGAAAGCTCCCGACCCAGGGCGGCGAGGCGCTTGTCGATCCGGGCGAGCGCGTCCTTCCCATACAGCTCCGGTTCGCGGCGGCCCAGGAGGCCGAGATTCGGCCCGTGCAGCACCCAGACTTCCTTCGCCATCAGGAGCCTCCACCCAGGCGACGGAGCCAGTCCTGGAACGCGGACCGGTTCCCCGACACGCCCGGCTTGTACGCGGCCTCGTCGCGCTTCCCCTGCCCGGACCCCTGTCCCGCCGCCTCCAGGTCGGGCGTCGCCTCGCCCGGAGCCGCCGCCGGCTCGGGTGGCGCGGTGTCGGCGGGAGGCGCGAGCTGCGTTCTAGGAGACGGCGCGGGC
Organism: Candidatus Limnocylindrales bacterium; assembly: GCA_035300625.1. GTDB lineage: Bacteria > Eisenbacteria > RBG-16-71-46 > SZUA-252 > SZUA-252 > DASQJL01. The sequence continues at coordinate 1,516 of DATGVG010000105.1, read as the reverse complement.
ATCGCGAACACGCGCGCTTCGTCGTCCCGCGCGGGCCGCGCCTGCGCGGGGCGAGTCTCGATCGGCGCGCCCAATCCTTCCAGGCGCTCCTCTTCCGGCCGCACGGGCGTCGGCACGTCGTAGAGCTCGAGATCCGCGTGCCGCGTCGCTGCCGGCGGCGGCGCTGCGGGCCCGGCGACTGCCGGCGGCGGGCTCGGCGAGACGGGCGCTGCCGAAGCGGCGCCGGAACCGCCGGGAGCGGGGGCCGGTTTCTTCCGCTCCAGATCGTCCAGCGAGAACTCGCGCAGGCCGCGCTCCGCCGCGCGTTCCGCCGCGGGCGCCGGAGTCTCGAACGTATCGATCATGCGGAGGCCCATCGCCAGATCGGCCATGTGGTCCTCTTCGCGCGGGAGCCGGACCGGATGCCATCCCAGGTCGCCCTGCCCGACGACCACGTCGGCGGGACTGACTTCCGCGAATTCTCCCGAGGTGATCTGGTGGAGCGCGGTCTGAGACTCGAGGTCCCCCGGATCGATCCGGCAAACCGCGCGGTACAGCTCGACGGCCACGGTATGCCGCCCCTCGTGCGCGAGGATGCCGGCCAGGGCCTTCAGCGCGATCACGTTCTCGCGGTCCAGCCGGAGCGCCGCCTCGAACTCGGAGCGCGCTTCGGCCAGCCGCCCATCGGCGAGGTAGCAGCGGCCGAGGACGATGGAGTCGCCCACGCCCCGCCCGGGACGCGTCCTCCGCGCCTCGCACAGGCGGATCGCGTCCTCGACGCGCCCCATGTCGCGGAGCCGCTCCGCCAACGGCAAGTAGAGCGCGGTGGATGGATCGCGCTCCACGACCAGCTCCAGCTCTTGAATTTGGGTCTCGGAAGCTTCCCCGGGCATGACCTCCCCTAGGACCGCCTGACGAGGCTTTGGACGACGCGCCTGAGCGACGTAAGCGACGTTAGTTCAAATACTTCAGCTTTGCCGATTGCCGGGCACAATACCACTCGCAAGCGCTTCCGTCCACGCTTCTTGTCCCGTTCCAGAGCCGACCAGAAGCGCGCGCCGGGCGCTCGTTTGAGGCGCGTGGGGAGACCCAGCCGCGCGAGAAGAGCCTCGACGTCCTGGGCAGCCACCGGGTCGAGCCCCGCGTGGAGCACGCTCAGCCGGAGCGCGGCGGCCATCCCGATCGCGACCGCCTCCCCGTGCTCGAAGACGCGGTACCCGGACGCCGCCTCGAGCGCGTGTCCAACGGTGTGCCCGAAGTTGAGCTCGCGCCGCGCGCCGCGGTCCCGCTCGTCGCGCTCGACGTACCACGCCTTCGACGCGGCGCAGTCGCGGATCAGGGGAGGAAGCGCACGAAGCGCCGCGCCGCGCTCCATCGCGGCGATGGCGCGAAGCCGTGGAAGCAGACGGGGGCGGCGGATGACGCCCATCTTCACGACCTCGGCCAGGCCCGAGCGGAACGCGCGCTTCGGAAGGGTGGCGAGCGCGTCCGGATCGGCGAAGACGCCGCTCGGGTGGTGGAAGCCGCCGAGGAGGTT
>DATGVG010000104.1:0-5734 GCA_035300625.1 Candidatus Limnocylindrales bacterium | reverse complement strand
CGAGGCGAGCCGGGAAGCCGCGGAGGCGCTGTCGCCGATCGCCCCGCGCGCGGAAGCGGCGAGGAGCGCGGCCTCGACGCTCGCGTCCTCTTCGGGCGCGATCACCGCGAGCGCCAGCCGCGGCTCGCCGTCTCCAAGGAGACCTCCCGCCAGCCGGAGCCGCGCCGTGCGGCGGGCCGCCGCCGAGGGGTCGGATTCGAGGATCGTCCAGTAGGCCGCGCGCGCGGCGGAACTCCGCCCCGCCGAGTCGGCCAGGGCCGCTGCCACGAAGAGCGCGGGATGGTTGAGGGGGAGATGCGGGCCGCCCCTACGGTCACGGGGCCACGCGAGGAGGGCGAGTCCCGAGTCGAGATCGCCGCGCGAGAGCGCCGCCCGCGCGCGGAGCGCCAACAGCTCCGGATCGCTCCGCAGGGGCCCGGCCAGGATCCGCTCGCCCACCGCGGTGCGGCCGTCCTCCAAGGCGTCCAGCGCCGCCGCCCGCCACAGCTCCAGCCCCGCGCGCGGCTCGGGCGCCGCGGCGGCCAGCGCATCCAGGTAGAGCGATTCCATCGCGGCCTCGGCGCGCTGGGCCGCCACGATCTGGTCGAGCGAGCCCGTCCAGCGGGCGGCGCGGCGCTCCGTGCGGGCGACGAGCCACTTGGCGCGGAGCGCCGCCCACCCCGGCTGTCTCGCCCGAGAGCGCCCGGTCTCGTGCGCGCGGCGCGCGGCGGCGCGCAGCGAATCCCCGACGGCCGCCGAAGCGCGGGCGGGCGCGCCCGCGACCAGGACGCATGCGATGACGCCGGCTCGGATGACGCCGGCTCGGATGGCGCCCGCTCGGATGGGGACCGGGCGCGTCATCGGTTACCGCACGAGTACGAGCCGCGTGCCTTCGGTCCGGCCCGCGAAGTCGACCCGGGCAAAGTAGATTCCCGAGCCGAGCTTGACGCCTCCCTCGCTCTGGGGATTCCACGTGGCCACGAATTCGGAGGGCGCGAGCGGATTCGCGGAAGCGATCGTGCGTCCGACCTGGCGGCCCCGCACGTCGTAGATCCGGATCTCCGGAAACTGGCCGGGCCGGGGCAGGCCGTCGGCCGCGCTGAAGCGGAACTGGACCGAGCCCGACGACGGGCCGTTCAGGCGATACGGAGTCGGGCCGGCCCGGAAGGAGATGCGGCGCGGAACGGGACCGCCGCCGGTGCGCGACTGCACCAGGAGGTCGTCCACGTACCACCCCTCGTACGCCCGGAGCTGCGCGCCCAATCCGTCGCGCGGGTCGTTCGCCTGATCGCTGGCGAACCGGAAACGGAGGCGCGCGAAGCCCGAGTAGGGCGTGAGGTCCGCGACCAGCCGCCGCCATCTCTTTGGCGACCCCGACAGGACGTCGGCTCCGCGCAGGGAGGCGCTCGAATTGAACTCCATGATGTAGCCGTAACCCCCGTCCACCGCCACCGGGGCCCATTCCCCGCCGTTCATCGAGATCTCCACACGCGCACCGTCCCATGCCCCGGTGCCGCCGTTCGTCTCCGCGTCCACGTACGACCAGAAGACCAGCTCGGAATTGGCGGGCAGATCGAAGGCTGGAGAGACCAGCGCCGCGTCCTCGTCGGCGGTGTACGTCTGATCTTCGTTCGTGCCGGTCCCGAGCGGGTTCGCGCTCCCGATCTTCATGCTGGTCGCACCACCGTGGAACCGGGATGCGCTCAGGTGCCATTCGTCCGCGGTGCTCACCGAGGGATCCACGGCCGCGTGGGACCAGCCCTGCCCGCCGGACTCGAAGTCCTCGGCCAGGCCCGAGCCCATGCCGACCGTGATGAGGATGGGCTGGGTGCCCGACGCCGAGCCGTCGTTCCATCCCAGCGTGAGAGCGATATCGTGCGGCAAGGTCGCGGGCGTCCCGATGGCGACCGTGAAGGGCGACGTGGTGGTGCCCGTCGCGCCCCCCGCGATCGGAGCCGTGCTGCTCGCTCCGTTGGTCACGGTCGCCACCGGGTCCACCGTGGTCAGGGTGAGGTTGACCGGCCCCGACGCGAGCCCCGCGTTCCGGAGCGTGACCGTGAGGCTCACCGTCTCCCCCGCGTCCGGATAGCCGTCGCCGCCCCCGTCGGTGATCGCGACGTGGGCGACGCGGAGCGCCGCCTTGTTGGAGATCGCGAGATCGAAGGAGGCCGTGTCGGCGTTGTCGCCCGATCCGGCGAGGATGTTCGTGATGAGGATCCCGGTGTCCGCTCCGGTCAGGCTGCGCGTGTTCGGCGAGGTGGCGGCGGTGAGGCTTCGATTCCCCGTCGAGCCCGGGAACGGGTCGCCGTCGTCGCCGAAGTTCCCGCTCGGAGACGCCAGCTGGTTCAAGCCGTCGGCCTGGAGCAGGGAGACCCGATAGGGGCCCGAGAGGTTGTCGTTCTGTCGGTCGTCCACGTGATACACGACCAGTCCATCTCCCGGCAGGAACTGGTCGGGTCCGGTCTGCTTCCGGTTCTCGACCAGGAAGTACTCCGTGCCCGGCTCGCCGTTGGTCCAGACCTTGACCGAGCCGCCCCCTTCCGTGACCGGCGGCAGCTTGTAGTGGCCGGGGGAGGTGGCGACGTTCGGTGGATCGAAGCCCAGGTACTGGCGCGACCACGCGTCCAGCGCGCCGGGGTGCGACCCCAGCACCGTCCCAGGCGTGTACGGGAGGTAGTTCCCCAGCGCCATGAGCGAGAAGAAACCGAGTCCCGCGGCCGCCGGGTCGTAGAGGTCCACCAGGCCCAGCGTGTGACCGAACTCGTGGCAGTAGGTGCCGACCGAGTTGTCCCCCGGGTAGTCGTTGTACTCGCCCAGCATGACGTAGAGAAAGCCCTTCACGCTTCCGAGCTGAAATCCCGGGACGCAGTCGGGGCCGCTCGCCAGGCCGTTGCAGCCTGTGAACTGGGTGATCCCGGCCTCGTGGGACCAGAGCGCCCAGTTCGGATCCTCGGGATCGCTGCCGGGGATGATCTCGGCGCCCCGTCCGGGATGGATCACGAGCACCGCGTCGATGTAGCCGTCGTCGTCGCCGCTGCTCGCGACCCCGTCGGGCCCGTCGTTGTCGAAGGCGCCCAGCTTCCCGCCGAATTCCGGATAGGCCGCGGCCATCGCGTCTTCGGCCAACCTCTGGCTGCTCTGGGGATAGCCTTGGAAATCCAGCCCTGATTGCCCGTTCGCGTAATAGCGGTAGGAGTGCGGCATCATGAGCCACTTGGAGGTGACGCTGCCGGAGACGATGAGCCGCCCGTGCGAGTTGATCTTGTAGTACTCGCGGAGGCTGATGATCCCATCGTTCGGATCGTCGCTGAACAGGAGCCGGTAGTAGTAGAAGGGAGTGCTCTTGGCCGACGGCGCGTGAGCGGGAGAGACCGCGTCGCCCGGGAACTGTGCCAGGACCACGAGGATGTTCCGGTGCGCGACGCCGCCGCGCGGATACTTGGCCATGTCGAGCGCGAATTGCGGGAAGTGGCGGTCCACGCCCTGAGACTTCGAGGCCTCGTAGCGGCCCAGGCGCTCCTGGAGCGCCGCCGCGTCCGCGGGAGAGTTCCGCGCCGCTTCCAGCACCCGCGGCGACACGCTGACGGCGCGCGCGGGAGCCGCGCCCACCGCGAGCGTCGCGATGCAGGCCAATGCCGCCCCGACCCTCCCTCGCCACCGTCCGATGTGCCTCGATCTCACTGACGACTCCTTCCTGGTCCGCCGGGTCATTCCCACTCGATCGTGGCCGGGGGTTTGGTGCTGATGTCGTAGACGACGCGATTCACGCCCTTCACCTCGTTCACGATCCGCGAAGAGACGCGCGCGAGCAGCGCCTCGGGAAGCCGCGCCCAGTCGGCGGTCATGCCGTCGCTGGACGTGACGGCGCGGAGCGCCACCACTTGATCGTAGGTACGTCCGTCCCCCATGACGCCGACGGTCCGGACCGGGAGGAGCACGGCGAAGGCCTGCCAGACCTTGTCGTATTCTCCCGACTTCCTGAGCTCGTGAATGAAGATATCGTCCGCTTCGGCCAGCGTCTCCACCGCTTCCGGCGTCACCGGCCCGAGAATCCGGACCGCCAGGCCGGGCCCCGGGAAGGGGTGGCGGCCGAGAATGGGCTTCGGGAGCCCCAAGAGCGTCCCCAGCTCCCGAACCTCGTCCTTGAATAACTCCCGAAGGGGCTCCACCAGTTCCATTTTCATGTGTTCGGGGAGCCCTCCCACATTGTGGTGGGACTTGATCTTGGCCGAGGGCCCCCGGGTGGAGGTGCTCTCGATCACGTCCGGATATAGGGTTCCCTGGGCCAGAAAGTCCGCTCCGCCCAGGCGCGAAGCCATTTCTTCGAACGTCTCGATAAAGATGCGCCCGATGATTTTTCGCTTCTCCTCGGGGTCCGCGACGCCCTGAAGGCCCCCCAGGAACTGGGCCCGGGCGTCCACGGGGACCAGATCCTCCCCGATCACGTCGCGCATCGACCGGACCACCTCCTCCGCCTCGCGGAGGCGCAAGAGGCCGTGGTCCACGAAGACCGCGCGCGATTGACCCGGGATGGCCCGGTGGAGCAGCGCGGCCACGACCGAGGAGTCGACCCCGCCCGAGAGCGCGCAGATCACGCGCCCGGCGCCGACCTGGGAGCGGATCTTCGCGATCTGCTCCTCCAGCACCTTCCCCATCGTCCAGTCGCCGCGAAAGCCGCAGATCTCGAAGAGGAAATTGTGGAGGATCTTCCTGCCGTGGGCCGTGTGGGCGACTTCGGGGTGGAACTGGACGAGGTAGAGGCCGCGCGCCGCATCCTGCGCCGCCGCTTCCACTACCGTCTCCGTGCTCGCAAGTCGCTCGAACCCGCTCGGGAGGCGCGCGACGGTGTCTCCGTGGCTGGCCCACACGCGGCTCTCGTGCGGCACGCCCGCGAGGAGCACCGCCTCCTTCTCGATCTCGAGGGTGGCCATGCCGTACTCCCGCCGCGCGCTGGGGCGCACGTCGCCGCCCAGGTCGCGCGCGAGGAGCTGCATGCCGTAGCAGACGCCGAGCACGGGAACGCCCAGGTCGAGCGCGCCCTTCGGGATTTGCGGAGCGCCGGGCTCGAGCACGCTCGCCGGTCCGCCCGAGAGGACGATCCCCTTCGGCGAGAGCCGGCGCAATTCCTCGGGGGGGATGTGCGGGCCGTGGATTTCCGCGAACACGCCCATCTCCCGGGCGCGCCGCGCGATCAGCTGCGTGAACTGCGATCCGAAGTCGAGGATGACGAGCCGTTCATGGGTCAATGCAGGAAACACCTCTCTCCGGTCTGGAGGAGCGCGAGCCCGGCGGTGTCGGCGGCCGCGACCGTCTCGCCGTCGCGCACCGAACCGCCGGGGTGGGCGATGGCGGCGATACCGGCGGCCGCGGCCATCTGGACCGAGTCGGGAAACGGAAAGAAGGCGTCGGAGCAGAGCACCGCCCCGCGCACGTCGTGACCGGAGCGTTCGGCCTTCCAGAGCGCCACCCGCACCGCGTCGACGCGCGAGGACTGTCCCGCTCCGATTCCCAGCGTCCGCTCCCCCCGCGCGATCACGATCGCGTTGGAGACGACGTGTCGGGCCACGCGCCAGGCGAAGCGGAGATCGCGCAGCTCGCCTTCGGTTGGCCGCCGCTTCGACACGGTCTTCCACTGGTCGAAGCTCGGCGGACCCGGCGTCGTCTCGGCCAGGAGGCCGTCCAGGAGGCCGCGAACCTGGACGGACGCCGCCGGCTCCAGCAGAAGACCGGCGAGGTCCAGCACGACGAGGTTCTT
>DATGVG010000103.1:0-2337 GCA_035300625.1 Candidatus Limnocylindrales bacterium | reverse complement strand
TGGCGATGAAATCTACGGCGGGAAGGAGGTTGGTGGAGTTGGGGAGGTTAGGGGAGGCTAGGGGAGGTTAGGGGAGGTTGTCACCGACCAAGGGCTCGGTAGAGGTGCCAGGTGAGAAACCGGGCGCGGCTTTGGAGGTCGCTCAGGCCAGGCCAGTCCTCCTCGGTCAGTATGCCTGCCTCGTAGGCGAATCGGAGCGCGTATCCGACCTCGCTCAATGAGGAGAGGGAGATGTCGAGGAACCGACGAAATTCCCTAGTGCTGCGGCGTGCAGATCCTTCGACGATGTTCGCGGCAGCAGAGAACGCCGCGCGGCGCGTCTGTGAGGTGAGTCCGTAGCGCTCATCATCGGGGAACCGTTTTGTGACCCGGTAGACGGCCAGGGCGAGTTCGTGGCATTCGCGCCACGCGTGAAGTTTTTCGTACCGCGACATACGCTCCAGAATACGCGGAGCGTGGAGGAAACCGGGACCGTTCTTGCGCGTGGAGAATCATTACACCGCGATCAACCTCCACCACCCTTCACAACCTCCACCAACCTCCCCCAACCTCCGTCAGGCCGTCGCTTCCACATTGGGGAACGGGGGCACCTCGAGGAACCACAGCCCCGCCAGGCGCGAGTTCTTGTCCACCTCGACGAGCAACAGGTCGGCCACGCGCACCACGGTAGCAACCCGCTGGCGCCCCACACGGATATGGAGCACGGATTCGTTCGCGTTCTTCTCCACCGTGAGCGCGGTGTCCACCTCGACTGCCGCCACGCGCGGCTGCGATTTGCGCCCCGGGAACACGACGCGTCCGTCCTTGGCGGGCTCCGGAATCGGGAGGGCGTCGCGGGTGCGGATGTCGTCCGGCCAGGTGACGACGTCCACGCCGTGGATGCAACCGCCGGCGACGTCGATCACCACGAACGAGCCGTCGCCGCCCTCCAGGTCCACCGTCCCATTGAGCCCCGTGGCCTTCCCCGTGCCCTTACAGGCCACGGAGAGGATGTCGGTCTCCGGGTCCCAACGATAGGTGACCTTCGGCAGCTTGCCCGTGAGTGGCTCGATCCGTGCTTCGAATTGCATCGGGAACCCGCCTTCCAGCTTCCGCGAAGGGCGGGTAATATAGGCCGCACTTTCGGGAGGAGCTAGGACGATGCAGCGGCGAAGGTTTGTGGCGGCTGGCGCCGCCGCGATTGCGGATTGGCGATTGCGGACTGCGGATTCCCCTCCGCCCAATCCGCAATCCACAATCCGCAATCCGCAATCGGGGCAGGAGCCCTCCCTCGCCCCGGCCGTCTTCCAGCGCCGCCTCGAGCGCGCCCGGGCCGAGCTGAAAACGCGCGGACTCGACCTCCTCATCGCGACGCCCAGCACCAACTACGAGTACTTCACCGGTTACAACCCGGGGCGAAGCGAGCGGCTGATCGCCCTGCTGCTGCCGGTCGCGGGGCCGCCGGCGATCGTCTGCCCCTCCTTCGAGGTCGAGCGCGTCAAGCGTCACAGCGTCATCGCCGAGCTGCACGGCTGGGAGGAGCAGGAGGATCCCCACGCGCTGGTGCGCGATACCGTCCGCCGGCTCAAGCCGGGGTCGGGCAAGGGCACCATCGCACTCGAGTCGACCACGGCGTACCAGACGTTCCTCCGCCTCGGGCGCGCGCTCCCGGACTGGAAGTTCGTGGATGCCGCGCCAGTGACGGAACGACTGCGCGTCATCAAAGCGCCCGAAGAAATCGCGCTGTTGCGGCGAGCGATCGCGATCACGCTGGACGCGATGGGCGCCACCTTCGCCCAGCTGGCCGCCAGTACGACCGAGCGAGACGTGGCGCAGATCCTGGAGCACGAGATGCAGCAGCGCGGCGCGCCGGGCGACGGGTTGGTGCAGTTCGGCCCGTCCAGCGCGCTGCCGCACGGTGGACCGGGGGGCCCGAAGCTCGAGCGCGAAATGGTCGTCCTGATCGATTGCGGCTGCCGCGTGGGCGGCTACACCTCCGACATCACCCGCACCATCTGGTTCGGGGATCGCCCGTCGGACGAGTTCCGCAAGGTGTTCAACGTGGTGCACGACGCCCAGAGCGCCGCGATGGCGCTGGGGCGCCCGGGCACACCGTGCGAAGCGATGGACCGCGCCGCGCGCAAGGCGATCACCGCCGTGGGCTACGGCCCGTTCTTCACGCACCGCCTGGGCCACGGGCTCGGCATGGATGGCCACGAGCCCGAGTACCTCGTCGAAGGCAACAAGACGCCTCTCGAGCCCGGCATGGTGTTCACGATCGAGCCCGGGATTTATCAGCTCGGGAAGTTCGGCGTGCGGATCGAAGATGACTGCGTGATGACGGCGACCGGTGTGGAG
>DATGVG010000102.1:0-25672 GCA_035300625.1 Candidatus Limnocylindrales bacterium | reverse complement strand
CTCCCGGCATTTCGCACCGCGAACTTCAAGAACACGGTTCGCTCCAGCGGCCCGGTGTGCTGGATGGCCCACGACAGCTGGCGCACCTCGGCACCCAGGGGCTGCGATCCCGAAGCCGGCGCGGCGTGCGCGGCACGATCGGCATCGTTGTAGACGCTCCACACGGTCACGTCACCCGCGTCCAGGGGATTTCCGAGGCTGTCCACGGGCGCACCCGCGTCGCGAGGCCAGAATTGCCTGTCTACGGTCCCAGTGCCACCTCGGATAATGCGGTAATTCTTGAACCTCGGATCGAACGGGAGGGATTGTCCGGACGACATGGGACCGGGCACGAATTCCGAGGGGTCGCCACCGAGCGCCACGCGCGGTGCGCCCTCCACCATCGCGCCCAGCCACAGTCCCCCGATCGATGCGGCAACCGGCCCGGCGCTGGTTGGGTAGAACAGCCCCGGAGAATGGTCCCGAAGGTCGCAGGCAAAGGCTCCTCGATTCGAGGTCAAGAGCTCGAGCTGGTTCGCGCCCAGAGCCGCCGTGATCGCGCTGCGCGCGCGGACGGTGACGTCGCAGAACGCGGACGCGGTGTCGCCCCGAGCGTCTGTCGCGTGAAATGTCAGCCGATGCGTTCCGATCTGCTCGAAGGTCGGCTGCCAGTAGACTCTCGAATAGGGGGTGATGGAGGCGCCCGTCGGAAGGTCCGCCGTGAAGGTCACGCCGCTGTCGGAGGAGGCCGTCACCGCAAACGACACCTCATCGCCCACTCCAACGAGGAGATGTGTGGGAGCGATGAATCGGACGGGGACCGACGCGTTGTAACGGACCTCTCCGCGGAGGAGCGCCGCGGAGCTGTTACACCTCTGCTCGAAGGTGGCGCGAAATGCTCCTACCTCGCCGCCCTCCGTGATCTCGATCTGTTTGATTTCGAATTGGCCGTTGACCGTAGAGCAGTTGCCGCAGTAGGGCGCGACATGCAGGCCGGGGCTCGTTGCCGTCGGAGTGCGGCCCGCGTCCAGGTAGGTTCCTACCTCGAGACTCGCGCCGGTCTGGGCTTGGAATTCGAAGGACCAGGCCTCCGCCGGCGCGCTGACGCAGGTGGGGCGTGGAACGGCGCGCGGCGCCAGCTCGATGTCCGGCGTCGGCGGATAGGACTCGAACGTCAGGCGCACGCCGCCGGATTGCGTTGGGAACGCGCGGAACGTGCCGTCGATGGGCACGCGACGGATCGTCTGGCCCCCGGCGATCGGATCGCCCGGTTCTCCGCTCATCACAAGCGACATGTCGCCCGAGTATCCCTGAGCCAGGACACGGACCAGGATTGTCGTGACCACGCTGCTGTGGCCGTCACTCACCCTGACGTAAACGATATGATCCCCGAAATCCAACCCCGAGGGCCGCAGGTCGACCCGCCCGGTGCCGGTCCCCGTCCCCGGGTCAACGGTCGCCACGGTGACGAACGACGGGCCATAGTCCAGCGTGAAGGAAAGTGGATCGCCTTCAAGGTCGGTGGCAACGAGCGCAACCGATTTGAAAGTTCCCGCGGGGACCGTTACGTCCAGATTGTCGGCTGTCTGGGGCGGGTGATTCCCCGGCGTGACGGTGATCTGGAGGGATTTCAGGTCCGTGGTAAACCCGTCGTTGGCCTCCACCACGGCGGAGTAAACGCCCACGTCGTCGTACGAAGGCGAAAGGCGAATCGCACCCGTGACATTCCCCCAGTCCAGCCCGGTTCGGTCGACTTGCATGAAGGGAGGCCCTTCCCGCTTGGTGAGACCGGGAAGTCCACCGTCCGGATCGGTGACATGAAGCGCCTGCTCCGCAAACGAGCCGCCCGTGACCGTCATATCGGCAGGCTGATCGAGGACGGGGGCCCGGTTCACGTTGGTCACGGTGGTCCTGAGGATCGCCTCATCCTCTGAGATCCCGTCGCTCACCACGATTGAGGTGAACGCTGTGCCGGCATCGGCGAAGCCCGGCGTCAGGCGGACAAGGCCCGTTGCCGAACCCGATCCTGAATCCGTGGTCGTTACGGTCATGTACCTTGGCGGCGCGTGAGCCGAAAACGCCATGGGTTGCCCGTCCGCATCGGCGGCATGCAACATCTGCTCCGCCGTCTGTCCTTCCGCGACGGTCATGGGCGCCGGCTGGATCAGATCCGGAGTCTGATTCCCCGCCACCGCGTAGGGAAGACCCTCGACGTCGAACCAATCAGTCCCGAGCTTCATCGTGTTGTCGAAGTCGACGGCTTCACATTGGCAACCAAAGGAGGTTATCGAGGACCCGTCGATACCGATCGGATCTGCCGCGATCGAGATGGACGGCGTACCCGATGCGGGAGTGGCGGTGAGGCTCGCCAGCCTATAGGTGCCCGGAGGAAGGATTGTCCCGGAGGCGCGCCCATTGAAGTATTCCGTGGAGCTTGAATCCGGCCTCAGTAGGATCGTGAGGTCCGGCATGCGGTTCACGAAATTGCTCCAGGCCATCGTTCCGTTCCTGACGTGGAGGAGGAACGTGTAGGAGTTGATCGTAAGCAGTGATGCGGGATTCCGGTCGCAGACGGCAGCCGAGCCGTCCTCGTTCTCGTTTGTCTTGAGCCATACATCGAACGTGACCGCGCGGCCTGTCGGCATCACGTCGGCCGAGGTGTGGACGCCGTCGCCGTTGGCATCCAGATACATGTATTGGGCTGCCGCGGTTGAGGCGGCTGCAACCAAGGCAAGTAAGAGGACGACTGCGGTGAGGCGACGAACGACGCGGTAGGAATCTCTCATGCGGACCCGTCTCGCCTCCCGAAGCCGGCGCTCCGGTGCGGCGTACGACTCTGACTTCAGACTACGCGGCGCGCAGAGTCTAAGACGCGCCGCGCTCCCCGCGATGCGCCTCGCCGCGCCGCAAGAAAACGAACGCGGCCAGCGCCACGACGAAAAATGCCAGGAGAGCCCAGGCGACGCCCTGGAGCACCTGGAGGATGGTCCGGTAGACCTCCAGGCCCATGGATTCGGCGGTCAGAGCCAGAACCGGGCGGCCCGGACCCCCGGGGCCCACGTTTTCCACCCGCACGTATTGCTCGAGCTTCCAGATCTGGACCCCGGACGAAACCCCCACGACGAATATGGCGAACAGGAGGAAGCGCTGCCAGGCGGGAGCCAGCTCGGGGCCGATGATGCGATCCAGGATCTGCCGGATGGGGCGGCGGAACACCAGGACCACGACACCCGAGGTCAGCAGGGCGACGACGAGCGTCACGATCAGGAGCACGAGAAACATCGGATCAGCCCCCCAGGGTGGTCGGATGCCCGTGATTCTACGCCCCCCAGCCGCCGGGCGCGACGCTGATTCGACCACAAGATTCGGAGTGCAGCCTCCAGGCGTATCGCATATAATTCTGTTTAGGAGGCTTGAAACAGAATGATCGACAAACAGGACATAGCAATACTGTCGATTCTTCAGGAAAACGCCCGCATGCCGAACGTCGCCATCGCGCGCCGTGTGGGGCTTGCCCCCTCGGCCGTGCTGGAGCGGATCCGGAAGCTGGAGCGGACCGGGGTGATCCGCGGCTACGAGCCGCGCCTGAACCCGGCGGTGATCGGGGCGCCGCTCCTCGCGTTCATCTTCGTCCACGCCGATGAGCGCATCGGCGGCCTGGACACCGGGAAGAAGATCGCCCGCTTCCCCGAGGTGCAGGAGGTCCACCAGGTCGCCGGCGAGGACTGCTACCTCGTCAAGGTGCGCGTCCCGGACACCGATGCGCTGGGGCGGCTCCTGCGCGAATCCTTCGGCGCGCTCGCCAACGTCCGCTCCACGCGAACCACGATCGTCCTTTCGTCGGTCAGGGAGTCGGCGCAGCTCCCTCTTCCGCCCGCTTCGGTACGCGCTGCGAAGCGCGCGCGGAAAGGACCGTCATGAGTCCCCTCTCCGGCTCTCCCGGCGCGACCCCCGCGTCGGCCAGCCCCTCCCGCCTGCAGCTCGCGATGGCGTTCGCGTGCATCTACATCATCTGGGGAAGCACCTACCTCGGCATCCGCTTCGCGATCGAAACGATGCCGCCGCTCCTCATGGCGGGGATCCGTTTCCTGGTCGCGGGTGCGCTCCTCTACGGGTGGATCGTTCTCCGCGGCGAAGCCAGGAGGCCGACGCCCGCGCAGTGGGGCGCGGCGGCGCTGCTCGGCACCCTCTTCTTTCTCGGCGGCAACGGCGGGGTCTCCTGGGCCGAGCAGCGCGTCCCGTCGGGCCTAGCCGCGCTGTTCGTGGCCACGATCCCCTTCTGGATGGTACTGATCGATTGGCTGCGCGGGAGCGGTGCGCGCCCCTCGGCGCGAACCGTGGCCGGCGTGGCGGCGGGCTTCGCGGGTGTCGCGCTGCTCGTGGGCTCGCGCGGCACCGGCGCCGGCGTGGACCGCGTCGGGGCCGCCGTGCTGATCGTGTCGCCGATCTGCTGGGCGTCCGGCTCCGTCATCTCGCGGCGGCTCGCCCACCCCGCGTCGCACCTCCAGTCGGGCGCGATGCAGATGCTGGCGGGCGGAGCCGCGCTGGTCCTGGTAGGACTCGCCACGGGCGAGGGCGCCCGATTCAGCCCCGACGCCGTATCCTCGAGATCGCTCCTCGCGCTCCTCTATTTGATCTTCGCGGGGTCGATCGTCGCGTTCAGCGCCTACAACTGGCTGCTCCACGTCACGACGCCGGCGCGCGTGGGCACCTACGCCTTCGTGAATCCGGCGGTCGCCGTGTTCCTGGGGTGGGCTCTGGCGGGAGAAGCGGTGGGACCCGCGACGCTGATCGCCGGCGCGTTCATCCTGACGGGAGTCATCCTGATCGTGGGCCAGGGCTCCGCCCGACACGGGTGACGCGCGCGAAGGGGAAACCTCTTCGCTAGATCGGAGCGGGGTCGTCTGCTATAGAGGGCCTACCCGTGAACCGTCTGACTCAGGCGCGCTTGCAAGTTCTGGCCGCGGCCCTCCTTTTCTCCATCGGGGGCGCCGGGATCAAGGCGTGCGCCCTGACGGGATGGCAGGTCGCGAGCTTCCGATCGGGGATCGCGGCGATCGTCGTCTGGCTCCTGATGCCCGAGGCGCGGCGAGGATGGACGCGGCGGGTGGGGCTCGTCTCGTTGGCCTACGCCGCCACGGTCCTTCTCTTTGTCCTCGCGAACCGGCTGACCACCTCGGCCAACACCATCTTTCTACAGTCCACGGCGCCGCTCTACATCCTGCTCCTCGGGCCGTCGCTTCTCCGCGAGAAGAGCCGCCCCCTGGACCTGGGCATCATCGGGCTCATCGTCCTGGGACTCTCGTTCTTCTTCATCGGCGCCGAGCCGCCGGTGCGCACCGCACCCAACCCGGTCGCGGGGAATATCCTCGCCGCGGTCGCGGGGGTCACGTGGGCGCTCACGTTGATGGGACTGCGGTGGATCGGGCGCGCGGAGGGCGCGTCCGGATCGTCGGCCGCCGTGGTCGTGGCCGGAAACACCCTGGCCTTCTTGATCGGACTGATGTTCGCGTTTCCGGTGGAAGCCGCGCGGCCCGTCGACTGGGCGATCGTCTCCGGGCTGGGAGTCGTGCAGATCGGGATCGCCTATCTCTTCCTGACGCGGGCCATGCGCTACGTCCCGGCCCTCGACGCCTCGATGCTCCTCCTCCTCGAGCCGGCGCTGAATCCGCTGTGGGCGTGGCTGATCCATGGCGAGCGGCCGGGGCCGTGGTCCATCGCAGGCGGTCTTCTGATCCTGGGCGCGACCGTGCTGAAGACCTGGCTCGATTCGCGGTTCCCGAGGAACCCGTGAACACCTCCGTGCGCGCGTCGCGGGCCGTGCTTGGCGCGGCCCTGCTCCTGGCAGCGCTCTGGGCGGGGACGGCCGGGCCCGACCGACTTCCCGTCTCGGAGCCCCGCCCCGCCAGAACCTACGACGAGGCGATCGCCCGCTTTCAGGCGCTGGAGGGTCGCGACGGGCCGGAGACGAATCCCGAATGCCATTCGCGGCTCTTCTCGAGAGGACACCGCACCGGACGGGCCGTGGTTCTCCTCCACGGATTCACGAATTGCCCGAAGCAGTTCGAGCGGCTCGCCACGCTTATCCACGCAGCGGGAGCGAACGTCCTGGTCCCGCGAATCGAGAGGCACGGCCTTCGCGACCGGATGACCCGCGACCTCGCGGGGCTCACCGGACGCGAGCTGGTCGAAGCCGCCTCCGATGCGATGGACATCGCGCGCGGCCTGGGGGACACGGTGGTCGTGGTCGGGCTCTCGTCGACCGCTGTCGCCGCGGCAGCCCTCGCGGAGACGCGTCCCGATCTCTACCGGGCCGTGATCCTCGCTCCGGCCCTGGCGCCTCGAGGAGTCTCGGCGCCGCTCGCGCGGCGCGTCGCCACGCTCCTGATCCACGCGCCGAACTTCTTCATCTGGTGGGATTCGAAGGCCAAGGAGTCGCTAGCCGGGCCCGCCCAGGCATACCCCCGGTTTCCAACGCGGGCTCTGGGCGAGATCTACCGCCTGGGCTCGCAGGTTCTGATCCAGGCGGAGGTCGACCGCCCCGCTGCCCGATCGATCGCGGTGGTGCATACGGCGGCCGATCGCGCGGTGAACAACGACCTGACCGCCGCGCTCGCGGGGCATTGGCGCGCGCGGGGCGCGAGCGTGGTCGAGCACGAGTTCCCCGCCGCGCTGGACGTCCCGCACGACATGATCGATCCGGAACAGGTGGATGCGCGCGTGGAGGCGGTCTACCCGGTGATCGTTTCGCTCGCGCTGGGCGGATAGCCTCCCAGGGTCCCACCAGGTGTCACCCCGGTCCCTGGAGGTCCCGTTCGAAGAAGAGGGCGCCGGGAATCGGGTTTTTGCGATACGGCGGGATCTCGCGGAAGCCGAGCGCGCGATACATCGCGATCGCCGCGTCCATCCCCGGAACCGTGTCAAGCCGCATGCGGAGATATCCGCGGGCGCGCGCTTCGCGAAGCGCGGCGTGGGCGAGATCGCGCCCGACTCCCCGGCCTCTCCACGCGGGGCGAACGTACAGGCGCTTCATCTCGCAGACGTCGGTCTGAAACGGCCGCACGGCGACACATCCCAGAGCATCCCCCACGTCCTCCGCCACGAGGATGCACCCCGCCGGCGCCGCGTAGGCCCCCGGCAGCGAGTCCACCTCCCGCGCGAAATCCTGGAACGCCAGGTCGAACTCAAGAGATGCGGCGTATTCGAGGAACAGGGTTCGCGCGAGCGCGAAGTCTTCCGGGGTGGTCGCGGCGCGGACCCGCATCGGGGTCACGGGAACGCGGTCGGGACGCTCGCCGTGCAGTGGATGAGCGCGCGGCTCGCGCCCGCGTGCTTGAGCAGCGCCAGCTTGTCCCCTTCCACCCGCATCTTCCCGGTCAGGATCGCCGCCGCCGCCATCGTGCGGCGCTCGAGAATCTCCCGCCACAGCGAGAACGGCGCGCGCAGGACGAACCCCGCCTCCGGGTGCGCGGGGCCGGGGACGAACTCCGCGCGCTCGCAGCGCCCCCGGGAAAGCTCGAGAAAGAGATAGCGGGGAGAAGCAAGGGCGGGGTCGGCCTCGAACGCAAAGAGGAGATTCCCGTTCCGGTCCGCGCCCCAGTTCGCCGCCGCATTGCGGTACTCCGACGAGCGGTTCAGCTCCTCACGCAGCGCGGCGGCCCACGCCGGCGTGCCGAATGGAATCGGCGCGCTCATCGGACCGGCTGCGCCGCCGGCCGGCGCTGGTCCAGCGGAAGGAACCCGGGGTTCAATACCCCGTCGGGATCGTAACGCCGCTTGGCCTGGGCGAGCGGCTCCCACATCGCGCCGAAGTGCTCGCGCCACTCCTCGGGCGTGAAATCCACGTATCCGGAAAGGTAGCGCTTGCCGCCCATCGCGATCGCGAGCCGGCTGGCCGTATCCAGCATCGGCTTCGCGTCCTCCCAGTACTTCGGCGGGATCGCCGGAAGGATTCCGAAGCCGATCAGGTTGTCTCCGGGAGGACGCATGAAGAGGCGCGACCGCGAGGTCGTACCCTTGGCCGGCCAGAGGAGGACGTGTCCGCCGACCAGGATCGACGGCGGAAGATCGGGAAGGATCGCCTCCAGTAGATCCGGCGCGGTCTCCCAGGGCATCACGCACTCCATCCACGCGTGGACGTGCTCCCAGGTCCCGCCCCGCTTCCACAGGTCGAACACGGGCTCCAGCCGCGCGAAGAAATCGTAGGTGGGAAGATCGTCCACGTAGAGTTTCTCGTAGGGACGGAGCCCCTCGAGCATCGCGGCGTCGTCCGGCGGCGCACCCTCGTCGAACTCGACGGTCGTGTGGAAGGGATAGAACCAGCGCGCGAAGACCTGGCGCCTTCCCGAGACGGGCTTCGTCCCCTGCGGCGACGGCGAGGCCCAGGACTCCAGATGGTCCCACCGTTTCGCGTCCATCGCGCGGCGCGCGTCGTCCAGGAAGCGCCGCGCGTCGTCGTACAGGAGGTAATAGGTCCGGGTCATGGGCTTCACGCGGCGAAGCTTGAGCCGCGCGCGCGTGACCACGCCGGCCTGGCCCAGCCCCGCGATGACCGCATCGAACAGCTCTGGGTTTCTCTCGGGGCCGCACGTGATGCTCTCCCCCGCGCCGGTGACGACGTCCAGCTCCTCGACCTGGTCCCCCTGCGTGCCGTGGCGGAACGAAGCCACGCCGATCCCGGCGATCGACAGCGTGCCGCCGACCGTCACGTTCAGGTTGTTCGTCAGGACCGGGGGCGCCAGGCCGAGGGGCTTCAGGCGTTCGAGAAGACTCCCCCAGAGAACGCCTCCTTCCACGTCGGCGGTCAGCCGGTCCGCGTCCACCGAGATCACCCGGTCGAGGGCGCCCATGGCGATCAGGATGCCGCCGTCGGAAAGCCCCAGGTGGCTCTGGCTGTGCCCCGCTCCGCGGGTCGCGACCGTCAGCCCTTCCTGGCGCGCGAAACGGATCGCGGCCGCCACGTCGGAAGCTCTCCGCGGCTCGACCAGGAGACGCGGCGTCGAGCGGAACAGGTGGCCGAAGTTGGTGGTCAGCTCCTCCGGCACCTCGCCGGCATCGCGCACCGCCCCTTCCAGCGAACCCCGGAGCTTATCGCGGAGTCCGCTCACCGAGCCCCGTGCGCCGGAGGTGGAGGAGAAGGAGGATCTGGCCGAAGTGCCCGGCGAAATGCTCCAGCACGTGGTAGTAGTACCAGCGGACGTTCAGCAGCCGCTGCGAGCCGTCGGGCCGCTCGCGGACGACCTCCCGATCCATGTCTTCATCCGGCCGGTCCTTCGTGGCCTGCTTGATGTAATTGCGCGCGCGGTCCAGGAGGTCATCGTAGAAGGCGATGCTTTTCCCGTTCAGGAGCGGAAACGAAGGGGCGCCGGCGGCCACGGGCATCCCGTCGTCGTCCTCGCCGATTCCGAGCACGCCCTGGATGCTGCCGCTCTTGTCGCCTTCGATGATCACCTTGGTCCAGTACACCTCGACGATCGCGAGATGCGTGAGAAGCATCCCGATCGTGTTCATGCCCGGCGCGGGCTGCCACATCAGGTCATCCGGGGTGAGGTCGCGAGTAACCTCGCGCAGCCTTCGAAGCTGGTCGTCGAGCTGGGCCATGAACGAGCCCGCTTCCCTGGAGCGAAATCCTGGAAGGGGAGCGAGTTGGGAACGGACGATCGTCTGCACGGTGACTCTCCATTTCTTGCGGGCGAGCCCCTGAAGAGCCGGGGCCCGCCGCGCGGTGCGATCAGGATGCCGGCTTCTTGGGAACGTCCCACGCCGGGGGCGGCGGGAAAACGAGTGCGGGCGTGTGGGACGCCGCGCCCGGCGGCACCCGCTCTGGAACGTGATGGCTCACGGCCGGCAGGCTTCGCAGATAGGCGACGATCGCCATCGCGTCCGGATGCGTGAGGTGGGCTAAGTCGGGCCACGGCATCGGCGGAGCAACGGGACTTCCGTCCTTGCCCACTCCGTTCTGCAGGGCCCGAAGAATCTCCTCGTCGGTCCAGCTTCCCAAGCCGGTCGCCGAGTCGGGAGTGAGGTTGGCGGCATAGGAAACGCCCCAGGGGCCCTTCCAGCCCAGCTCGCTCCCGGAGAGCGCTCGATTCATGTCGGGCACGCCGTACAAGGATCCCGGGGTGTGGCAGTCGTGGCATCCGACGATTGTCGCGAGATACTGCCCTCGCTGGATTGGAGTCATCGCGGCGGCCGCGGTGGTGGTGTCCGCGCCGCCGGTGGTCCGCGAGCCGGTTTCGGTCTTGGAGCAGGACGCTGCCGCAAGAGCGAGAGCGATGAACATGGCCGCTTCCGATTTGCGAATCATGCCTCGATTTCTCCTTTCGTTCAGGAAGGGACTTGAGCCACATAGATGTCGCGCGCGATCTTGACGACCAGTGCCAACACCACCGTCACCACCACGGCACGAATGAAACGGTCCCCGCGGCGAACCGCCAGGTGCGCGCCGAGAAACCCACCCAATAGCTGCGCCCCAGCCATCGGAAGCGCGACTTTCCACAGCACCGCACCGCGGCTCGCGAAGAAGGCCGCGGCCGCCACGTTCGAGCCGAAGTTCACCACTTTCGCGTCGGCGGTGGCCCGCGAGAGCGGCTGATGCAAGAGCGCCACCGACGTTAGGATTAGGAACGTTCCCGTTCCCGGTCCGAAGAATCCGTCATAGGCGCCGATCCCCAGCGACGCGAGCGCCCAGATCGCACGCGCCCGCCCCGCCGGGACCTCGGCCTGGGCCCCCGCCGGCGGCCGCACCGCCAGCACGATGACCGCGGCCGCGATCAAGAGCGCCAGCACGATGGGCCGCAGCACCTCGGGCCGGATCGCCAGCGCCAGCGCGACGCCCGCGGACGAGCCCGCGAGCGCGAGCGGAAAGGCGAAGCGCGCGGCCCGGCGGTCCACCAACCCCGCGTGCGAATAGCGGAGCAGCGAGGCGAACGAGCCGAAGACCGACTGCCCCTTGTTCGTCCCAAGCGCGAGATGGGGAGGCAGCCCCGCCGCGAGGAGGGCGGGCACCGTCACCAATCCGCCTCCGCCGCCGACCGCGTCCACCGTGCCCGCGAGGAGCGCGGCCCCGCACAGCGCCGCGACCTGTCCCGTCGAGAGTTCCGCAGCTCCTCCTTTTCGGGTGTGCGCCGCGAGCGGGCGATTATAACCCGAAGTCCCGCCGGTGGTATCCTGCGCCCGGCCGGGCCCCCGGCGCGCCAGCCGAACCGGACGGTCGAGCCCGGAACAACCGAGGAGGGAGCTTATGGGACGGATCGCGTGGGGCCGTGTGCTGCTCGGTGGGATCGTCGCGGGAGTCGTCTTCAACGCGTTCGAATTCGTGCTGCACGGCAGATTGCTCGCCGCGGCCTGGCGCTCGGCCATGCTCGCCCTGGGAAAGACCTCGCAGCAGATGGCCGCGTCTCAGGCGACGTCGATGCCGCTCCTCATCCTGTGGGCGTTTCTCGCCTGCCTCTTCGGCGTCTGGCTCTACGCCGCCATCCGTCCGCGGTTCGGCGCGGGCCCGAAGACCGCGCTCGCGGCAGGGATCGCCACGTGGTTCGGGGTCACGCTCCTGCCGGCGATCGTGACCGTGGCGTTCAACCTCTATCCGCGCGATCTCGTGTGCGGATGGGTGAGCGGCGAGCTGATCGGTCTGGTGGTTTCGATCCTCATCGGAGCGTGGCTCTATCGCGAGGCGTAGCCGGAGGCGGAGGCGCGGCGGGCGCCGGTGGCGCGGCGAGGGCGCTCCGCGCGCCTCAGGGGAGCGGCTTCCCCACCAATCGAAGTCCCGCCGCCGCGATGTCGCGCTCGCGCACCAGGCGGCCTTCCAGCTCGAACACGGCCTCGAGCACGCGCTCCGCCGCCCCGCCCTCGCGCATCCGGTCGGCGAGGTAGCGGTAGAGGTAGGGCGCCTCCTCGACCGCGGCCAGCTCGAACCGTTCCCGCGCCGCGGCCAGCATGTCGTGCCCCGAGGCGAGCGGCGGGTCGGTCGTGTGCTCCAGCCGCCACCGGGCGAGCGGGCGGCGCTCGGCCGCGTGCTCGGGCGAGGGAGGAGCGACCAGCCCCGCGGCGATCAGAATCGACTCCAGGTCGTACAGCCATCTCGCCGTGTGCACGTTCACCCGGTCGAACGCGAACTCCTCGGCCACCAGGATCCCCTCCGGCGCCAGCGCCTCGCGCGCGCGATCCAGCGCGCGGTCGATCGGCGGCATGTGGTGGAGCGACCGCGTGAAGAGGATCGCATCGAAGGGCCGGTCAGCTTCGTAGTGATGGAAGTCCGCCGAGACCCAGGTCACCGGCGATCCGCCTGCATGGGCAGGCGCCTCGGGCGCCTCGTCGAGCGCGGTGATCCGGTAGCCGCGCCGCGCAAGGGCGCGGGCGATTGCGCCTCCGCCCGCCCCCACTTCGAGCACCCGCGCGGGAGGCGGCGGAAGGAAGCGCTCGAGGAAGCAAAGCGTTTCCCGCTCGGGGAGCGGAGCCGCGGGGCCCGCCTCCGGCGTCATCGCCCATCCCGCATCTGCACCGGCGATGCCGGCAGGAGGTCCAGCGCGATCACCCGTCCGTCCTTGCCGACCTGGCCGAAGGTGAGCACGCCCGTCGGGCAGGAGTGAACGCACGCGGAACAGCGCACGCACTCCGGGTCGCGCATCGGCTCCCCCTTGTTCGCGAAGTTCATCACGTCGATCCCCTGGTGGCAGACCGACGTGCAGACGTTGCACGAGATGCATTTCTTCTTGTCCGCGACGATGGCGAATCGGCTGAACCGCGCGTAAATGTGCATCAGGGCGGCCAGGGGACAGAAGAAGCGGCACCAGACCCGGCCCGAGAACCAGAAGTAGAGTCCGTACCCGATCACGCCCGCGAGAAACACGTCGATGACCCACTTGTAGGGCGTTTTCAGGAAGGGCTCGAAGATCCGGTCGGCCCAGTTCCCGTCCGGCAGAATCCATCCGGCGATCCGGACGAGCAGGATCAGGACCGCGATGCCGAGGATCCCCTGCCCCGCTAGATTCAGGCGGTTCCAGCCCGGCCCGTGCGGCATCTTGTGCCGGTGCGTGTCGCCGAGCGTCTCGGCCAGGGCGCCGCAGGAGCAGATCCAGCCGCAGTAGACGCCCTTCCCGAAGAAGTAGATGCCCAGCGGGATCAGCACGAACGTCTGCGCGGCGCTGATTCCGATCCACCACCAGAGCGGGTCGTGAGTGAAGACGTTGTAGACGTTGAGCGGCCACGCGAGGATCAGGCCGTACGCGCGCCAGTACTCGCGGCCATGTCCGTAGTTCGCGACGGGAAAGAGCGCGTCGGCCAGTCCCCGCGGCAAGAGCCCGTTGTGTCCCAGGTACGGAAGAATGACCTCGGGCAGAAGAAACAGGGGCAGCACCTGGATCGCGGCCAGGGTAACGCTCTGGGCGGTCACGTACGGCGTCTTCCGGCGCCGGATCCTCCGTACGGCGAACACCACGATGATGGTGGAGTAGGCCAGCGTGTACCAGAACGCGGGGCCGGCGGCGCTGATCGCCAGCGTTCCGAGCAAGGTCTGGGGATCGGATGCGGCGGCGGCAACGCTGCCGCCGGCGGCGGCGAGAAGATCGGGGAGATTGAACGGGAACCAGTGACGCTGGGCGAAGAGCGAGGACATCCGCCCGCCCGATTTCCAGTTGTAGAGCCATCCGCAGAAAAGGAGGAAAAGGCCCATCCCGGCCCAGGAGAGGGCGTGGCGCTCTCCGGCGATCCCGATCCCCGATCGGCGGAAAAAGCCGAGCGGCGCTTCGCGCCCGATCATCGTGAGAACGGTGTCGTTCGGGAGGCGCTCCTCGTGTCCATCCGCGTGGACGAGGGCGACGTCGCGGGGGCGGATCTCGCGGACCTGGGTGCGAAGCCGGAGCGAGACGCGCGCGGCGTGGAGCGCGGCGACGTTCTCGGGCTTGGGCCGCGACAACTCGGCCCCCCGATAGGAGAGTGTGACCCGCGCTCCGGCCCCTGCGACCGCGACCGCGGCTTCCACCGCCGAGTCTCCGCCTCCCACCACCAGCACGTCCTGGCCGGCGAAGTCCTTTGGGTCGTAAAGGCGGTTCGTGACCTTGTCGAGCTCTTCCCCGGGGACGCCCAGCGTGCGGTAGTCCCCGCTGCGTCCGATCGCGACGAGGACCCGATGCGCGCGGATCGGGCTTCCTTCGCTGACGTGGACCTGGAGCACGCCGCCCGCGCGCTCGACGCGCTCGGCGCGCGCGGCCGCGACGGGAATCCCGGCCGCCTCCGTCTGTCGCTTCAACTCTTCCTCCAGCGCTTCCTTGATGTCGGCGGTCACTTGAAGGGCACCCGCCGGGCGAACGACCTTCGGGTACGTGAAGATCGGCTTCCGATTCGGGAAATTGTGGATCGTGGCGAAGGGCTCCGCGCTTTCGAGCACGACGAAGGAAAGCCCGAGCCGCTTGGCCTCGACCGCGGCGGCCATGCCCGACACTCCCGCTCCCACGATCGCGACGTCCACGGGGCCGTCGTCCTGCCGCGGCGTCCCGCCTCCGCGACCCCCGAGCCCCGAGGCGATCCGCTGGATCGCCTTGGCTCCGGTGTCGAGGGCGACCTTGAGAAGGGGCACTCCGGTAAGGTCGCCGGCCACGAATACGCCCGGGACGTTGGTGCTTCCGTCCGCCCGGATCTCGGGGAGCTTTTCGACGGTTCCGGCCGGCCAGCGCGTGTGCAGCCAGTGGGCGTACCGGGAGAATAGGTTGGGCATCGTGGGGACTATACTCGCGCGGCCGGAGTCGTGTGACGCTGTGCTACAGCTGGTGGACCTCGTACCAGCGAATGATCTTCCAGGTCGTGTCCGGGCCGGATGTGATGGGCTTCAATTTGAAGTCCATATGGCTGCCCGTGCTCGCGACATCCGCCCCGTCAGATCGAAAGATACGGATGCTCGGCCGGAGTCCGGTGATGGTCACCCATCCGGGCGGATCACCGGGATCGGACGTGCGGGTCCACAGGCTTGGATCGGGCAAGTCGATGCTGACGGAGGTG
This sequence comes from Candidatus Limnocylindrales bacterium, assembly GCA_035300625.1. GTDB lineage: Bacteria > Eisenbacteria > RBG-16-71-46 > SZUA-252 > SZUA-252 > DASQJL01. Next base: position 10,699 of record DATGVG010000102.1, on the reverse strand, counting down.
ATCGAGGGATCGCGCTGGATCCCCGACAGGGCGCGGGTCTCGTCGCTCCTGGTGAACGTCAGCGTACCCGAAGGCGGATCAGCCATATCCACGCTGGCCCCGGCGTAGTCGTCTGTCAGCACCGAGTCGATCATCGTGCTGTCGCGGAGCTGCCATGCGAGCTTGTAGTTCAGGATGGTGCTTTCCGGAGCGCTGGGAGTGAAGTAGTGGGGCACCGCGGGAGACTGGAAATGCGAATCCACGATCTTGTCTTCGCCACAGCCGAGCGCGAGACTTGCGAGCCCGCAGCACATGCAGAAAGACCGAATCCGATGTTTCACGGGTAAAGCCTATACCGGCGCGACGGACCCGCCAAACGATTGCAGGGCGGGTGCCGCACTTTGCGGGATGAAGTACTTGACAACACCACCCACTTGGCCGACTGTCTCCTCATGCGTCGCTCCCAGAACACGGCTCGGAAGCCCGCGGCGGACCGGCCGGCAACCCTCGACCAGAAGGCCCAGGAGCACCTCCGATACATCCGCGCCGCCATGGAGCGCTCGGGATCCTTCACGGCGGTGCCGGGGTGGGGCGGAGTCGCGATGGGAGGGACGGCGCTGATCGCCGCCTGGCTCGCTTCCCGCGCGGCGACATCTCAGGCCTGGCTCTCGGTCTGGCTCGCCGACGGCGTGCTCGCCTTTCTGATCGGCTGCTTCGCGATCCGGAGGAAGGCGGCGAGGTCGGGGACCCCGCTGTTCGACGGCGCCGCGCGCCGGTTCGCCATGACGCTGGCTCCGCCCATCCTGGCCGGGGCGATCGCCACGGTGGCCCTGGCCCACATGGGACAATTCGGGGTGCTGCCGGGGCTCTGGCTCCTCCTCTACGGCGCGGCCGTGGTGACCGGTGGGGCCTCGTCGGTGCGGGTGGTTCCGCTCCTGGGCCTCGCCCTCATGGCGGTCGGAACGGCCGCCCTGTTCTCGCCCCCGGCGTGGGGCAATGCGTATCTCGCCGCCGGCTTCGGCGGGCTGCAGATCGGATTCGGTCTCTTCATCGCGGGGAGGCACGGTGGCTGACCGCCCCATCCGCCGCCGAATCGACGGCGCCGACGTGCACCGGGACCGGGGCCGCGTCGAGGCAGCGCCCACCCCCGCGCCCGCCCCGGAAAGCTTTTCCGCGCTCGACCCGCTGATCCACGAGCGCGTGCGGCTGGGCGTGGTGAGCGCCCTGGCCGTGAACGATTCGCTGACCTTCCGCGAGCTCCGGGACCTCTTGAGCGTCACCGACGGAAACCTCTCGGTCCACGCGCGCCGGCTGGAGGAGGCGGGGTACATCGCCTGCAAGAAGTCCTTCGCCATGCGCGTTCCCCGCACCGAGTACCGCCTGACCCCCGAGGGGAAGCGCGCGCTGGAGCGCCACCTGGAGCATCTCGCCGCAGTCATTCGCTGGGCGCGCTCGTAGCGGTGCAACGCGCCGCGCAGGGCGCAGCAGGCGCACGGGCGCGTCCCGGCATGTAAGGAGGAATCGTCGTGGAATTCGTCCCGCCATTTGCGCCATTGGTCGTCCTGGCCTTTCTGGCGCTGGGGGCGGCGCTTGGAGGCACCGCGCTCGCGTTGCTCGCCGCGGCGATCTCAAGGAAGACCCGATTCCTTCCCTGGATCGCGGGCTTCGGCGTGGTGGTCGTGCTGGGTTACGCCGGCGTGCTGCTCGCCGATTCGGCGATCAGCCGGGAGCGGGTTCTCGGCCCCGGGGAAAAGAAATACTTCTGCGAGATCGACTGTCACCTGGCGTACTCGGTCGAAGGGATCGAAACCGCGCCGGCCGTGGGCCCTCCCCTCACGCCCCTCCGCGCGCACGGCCGCTGGCTGATCGTGCGGCTGAAGACCTGGTTCGACGAGAGCACCATCTCCCGGTATCGCGGCGACTCGCCCTTGGATCCAAGCCCCCGCGTCATCTACGTGGGGGACGCAGGCGGCCGGCGCTTCCCGCCGTCTCCGGAAGCGGATCGCGCCCTTCGGGCGGCCGGCAGGGCGAGCGTTTCGCTCACGCGCCCGCTCCGTCCCGGGGAATCCTACGAGACCCTTCTCGCCTTCGATTTACCGCCTGGAATCCGCGATCCGCGGCTGTACGTGGGGACCGACGATCCGGTGGCGTTCGTCTTGATCGGGCACGAGGAAAGCCCCCTGCATCGGAAGATCTGGTTTCGGATCTAGGGCCGGAAGCGACCCGGGGAGGGCCGCGCGACGCCGTCCAGGATCCCCCGGACGACGCGGGCGAGATCGTCGGGCATGCAGGGCTTCTGGAGGAAGTTGACTCCTGAGTCGATGACGCCGCGCCGGACCAGCACGTCGTCCGTGTACCCCGAAACGTAGAGCACCTTCACCTCGGGACGCTTCACCGCCATGCGGCGGACCAGCTCGCCGCCGGCCATTCCGGGCATCACCACGTCGGTGACCATCATGTGGATCCGGTCCGCATTGCTGGAGGCAATCTCCAGGGCTTCCATGCCGTTCTTGGCCTCGAGCACGGTGTAGCCCGCCTCCAGGAGCACGTCGCGGAACAGCTCGCGCACCATCGGCTCGTCCTCGACGAGAAGAATCGTCTCATGGCCGGGCATCAAGGACGCGACGATTCCCTCGTCGGGTATTGCATCCTCCGGGGCTTCGGTGCGCGGGAAGTGGAGCGTGAAGGTCGTCCCCGCGTCGGGGGCGCTCTCCAAGAACACCTCTCCGTCGCTCTGCTTCACGATGCCGTACACGGTGGACAATCCCAGTCCCGTCCCCTCACCCACGGCCTTCGTCGTGAAGAAGGGCTCGAACGCGCGCGACTTGGTGTCGGCGTCCATGCCGCACCCCGTGTCGCGCACCGCCAGCGCCACGCATGGCCCGCCGGGGATGGGGTCCTCGGGACCGGACAGCACCCGTTCGGCCCCGGAAAAAGTTCCGTCCGAGGACTCCACGTCGGAGGTCTGGACGGTCAGGCGGCCGCCGCGGTGCATCGCGTCGCGCGCGTTCACCGCGAGATTGATGATCACCTGCTCCAATTGCCCGACGTCGATCCGGATCCAGGGGCGCTTCGCCTGGGTCAGCACCTCCAGGTCGATATCCTCGCGGATCAGCCTCCGGAGCATGGGCTCCATCTCCCGGACCACGGCATTCAAATCGACGACCCGTAGCTGCAGCAACTGCTTCCGGCTGAAGGCAAGGAGCTGGCGCGTGAGGGTCGCGGCTCGATTCGCCGCCCGCTCGATCGCGTCGACCTCGCCAAGGCCCGCGCCGGTTCCCAGGCGGTCGCGAAGGAACTTCAGGTGGCCGAACATCGCGGTGAGCAGGTTGTTGAAGTCGTGCGCCACCCCTCCGGCCAGACTGCCGATCGCCTCCAGCCGCTGCGCGTGGCGCAGCTTCTCCTCGCTCTCCGAGAGAGCGCGCTCGGCCCGGCGGCGCTCGGTGATGTCCGTCGCGACCCCGATCACTCCCAGGATCGACCCATCGGTCCCGCGCATGGGTCCGGCGGAAACTTCGAACGAGATCGCCCCGATGTCGACGCTCTCGGTGACGGTTTCTCCCGAGAGCCCCCGCCGGATGCAAGCGGAGACGGCCGGCGTGTCGCGGTAGACCTCGTAGATCGACTCGCCGACGACCTGGCCCGGCCGGCGTCCCAGGGCTTCGAGTCCCCTGCCTTCCGACAGCGTGTAGATGCCGTCCGTGTCGACGGCGAACAGAATGATCGGGGCCCCCGAGATGACAGTCTCCAGCCGCTCCTTGCCCCGGCGGACCACTTCGAGGTTGGTGAGGTCCTGGAGCTGGCCCAGCACCTCGAGGGGCCGTCCGTCGGGTCCCTTGATGGGCAGGGCGGTGAGATACAGCTCCCGCCCGCCGAGGGCTGGCGACACTTCGCGATGGACGGTCGTGTTGGTGACGAACGCGCTCATCACGGGGCATTGGTCACAGGGCTCGTGGCTCGCCTTCAGTCCAACCTGCGTGCAGAGATCGGTGCAGGCGCGCCCGGTCCAGTCGCCTTCCGCCCGGCCGCCCACCAGGAACGCCATGGCCTTGTTGACCCACTGGACCGTGCGCGACGCGTCGGTGACGAACGCGTACGTGTCGGCCTGGTTTGCGACCGCGGCGAACTTCTGCCGCTCGCGATCGAGGATCCGGAGCTGCGCGTCGAAGGTCTTGAACCAGCGCTCGTACTGCTCCTGGCGCGAGAGCTGCCGGGACGTCTCGCGCAGGGACGCCGCCTTCCACGCGAGCAGCTCGAGGATCGCCTCGGACGATTCTCCATGGCCTCCTCCACCCGTCCCACCCTGGACCGAAGCCTCCCACACCCACGCGATCGCCGCCGTCGGCAGGTCGCGCGCGGTCTCGACGGGCGGAATCTGGAGCCGCAGCGCCATGGCGACAGGCGCGCCGGAACGGGGCCGCAGGTCGCGGTCGGTTCCCTCGAGGGCGGCGCGCTGGAAACGGACGCGCCGCTCGATGTCACGGGGGTTCGCTTCGGGGTACCAGGATTCGCTGCTGATCCCCTCGTCGGTCAGAACGAAGAGGGCTGAAGCGCGGGAGCCCGACATCTCCGCGAGGAGACGAGCGCCCCGGGCCAGCGCCGCCGGGAGATCCGTCTCGGCCCACACCTCCGCCAACTGCCGCGCGATCGGGCGCGAGCCGTCCGGGCGAGGCGTCGCGTCGTCGGGCATGGGTTACGCGGGAGCGCGCCTCGAGGCAGCCTTCGCGGCATAGGCGCGGGCCAGCCGGTCGGCCACGCGCTGCACCTGGACCACGGACTCGTCGTCGAACGCCGCGACGCGATGGCTGTCGATGTCGATCTGGCCGTAGATCGTCTCCCCTTCGCGGATCAGGACGACCAGCTCGGAGCGCGTTTCGGTGCTGCAGGCGAGGTAGTTCGTGATCTCCCGCACGTCGGGAACGTTCATGTTGCGCCGCTCGGCGACCGCGGTCCCGCAGACGCCGTTCCCCACGCCGATGAAGACGTGATCGGTCGGTGCGCCGACGAACGGCCCCAGGCGGAGCATGTGGTCCTCGAACAACTCGTAGATCCCGGTCCAGTGAAACCGGGAATCGCACTCGTGGAGACCGCGGACGGCTTCCTCCAGCAGGGTCTCCAGCGGCGCGTCCTCGCGGGCAAGCTGATCCAGACGGGCGATCACGCTGTCGGCGTTCATGTTGGGTCGGGTCCTCGAAATGGGAGACGGATGCGCCCAAGCCAAGGCGGGGCGCGTGACAGAGATCGGCGGAACGGGGGGTGTTGTTTAGAGCTTACGGGAGTGGAGGAAACGAATCCAGTCGCCGGGGGTGACCTGCGCCAGAACGTCGAAGCGGCCGCCGCCCAGGGGCTTCACGATCAGGGCTTCGCCCTCGCCCAACTCGTCCCGGCGGAGGCTCATGATGGGAAGGAGGACGTCCTGATGGGTGACCAGCACCGTGTTCGTTCCCGCGGCGGGCCGCGTGCTCAGCATGCGAAGACGCGCGGCGCGGCTCGCGCGCCCCTTCTGGAATAGATGGATGGTGGTGTCGGCGTGCCCGAAGGCGAGCGTCGCGGTGTCGCGGCAGCGCCACATCGGGCTCGCGAGCACGGTCCCCACGGGAATGCCCAGCTCCGCCATCGCTTTTCCGGTCTCGGTCGATTCGTGCCGCCCCTGCTCGCTCAGATTTCTCTGGGCCGCGCGGTCCGCGAAATTGAGAATGTCCGCGTCGCGCTGTGCCCAGTCGGTCTTCCCGTGGCGGAACACGATCACATATCCGCCGTGCCGAAGCGCCGCGATCAGCGTGGTATCGGGGGCGTGGTACCGGGACACGACCCGCGAGGATTCCGGAGGTGCCGCGGCGGTGCCGTCAGCGAAAGCCGCCGCCGGGGCTCCCGCCCCCAGCAGGACGGCGAGGATCGAGGCCGAGAAAAGTCTCATGCGGGAGCGGATTTCGCCGGGAGCTTGACCTCGGCGGCCGCCTTCGGCAATCGCCGCATGGCGTTCAAGGTCAGGAGGAGAAGCGGCGCGGCATAGCTCCCGCCCCGTTCGACGAACTCCCAGAGCGGCGCGCCGGAGATGGGATACAAGAGCTCGCACGATATCTTCCAGACCGCGATCAGGGCGAGGAGCCAGGTCGCCGGATAGGCGAGGACGGCGATGCCGAGCGCGATGTCGAACCACCCCGCCGCCGGCAGGATGGGGATTCCGCCGAATGGAAGGCCCTGCACTCCGACCGTCGCCCATTGTCTGGCAAGCATCTCCTTGTGCATGAAGACCCCGAACCCTCCGTGTCCAATCAGGAGAAGGGCCAGGGAGATACGAACCACGAGAGCGACGCGCCCGGCGGCGCCGGGGGCCGCCTCGCGCGGGTCGATCCGACGGAACCACCCGGACGCCCGGCTCGGCAGGCCGCTCCAGACGAGGAACGCCAGGGGGATGCCGTAGTTCCCGGCCCGCTCGAGAAGCTCCCACCCCGACTCCCCGGAGAGGGGCCGGAGGAGCGCGGTCCAGAACCCCCAGACCGCGCCGTAGAGAAGCAGGGCGCGCATCGGGCGGAGCAGGATCAAGGCGGCGATCGAGACGTCGACGAACCCGATCAGCGGCATGAGCCGCCACGCCGTGGGCCCGTCGATTCCGACGACTCCGAAATACGGCACCCAGGCGGCCTTGCCTCCGAGCACCCCGAACATGCCGTGTCCGAGGAACTCCATGGAAAAGGCCAACCGGAAGATCCAGTGGAGGATAGGCGCGAGGGAGGCGGTCGCCGTGGCGGAACGCGCTCGAATCGCCACGTCCTGGACCGGACGCATGCCACGACCATAGCAGGAAACGGCTGAGAAATCAAGGGCTTATGGAGTTTTCCATATCCCTCAGCCCTTCTTCAAGAGGGCGATCTGCCCCGCGTGATACAGGGCGTGCTGCACCTGGCCGTGGAGGAGGCGATAGAGGGGCGTGCTCCCGGCGGCGACCGGCTCGTCCAACCTGGAATCGGGGACCTTCGCGATCTCGCGCTGAAGCTGGTCGTGCGTCTCACGGAGAGCGGCCAGCGCGCGAAGCCATGCGGCCTGGCTGGTGTCGGTGACCGGGGGCCAGTCCCGCTCCGGAGTGACGTCCACCCGCTCGCCCCGGAGCCGGCGAAGGACGATCTCCTCCCACGCGCGCACGTGCAGCACGATCTCCCAGATAGTGTGCGCTTCCGGAATCGGCCTCGCGGCGGCGCGCTCGGCGCTGACCCCTTCCAGCACCTCGAAGACGTGCGGCCCGTGCCAGGCCTCGCCGTCGAACGCGCGGCGGTGTTGATCGGCGATGCGCTCCGCTTCGGTCATCTGTCCTCCGTCCGCGCGCCTTTCCGGTGCACGCGCCACTCGTGCGTGGCAGACTGGCGGCCGTGCGGCCGCGACTTTTCACCTTCGACATTTTCGGCACCGTGGTCGACTGGCGCCGCGGACTTCGGCAGGCTCTGGCCGCCGCCGGCTACCCGCTCGACGATCCGGCGTTCGACCGCGTGATCGACGCCCAGGCCGCCGAGGAAGCCGGGCCGTTCCGCCTCTACGCCGAAATCGTGGCCGAAAGCCTGGAGCGCGTGCTGGGCGTCGACGCCGATCGGGCGCGCGCGATCGGGCGTGACGCCGGCACCTGGCCCCTCTTCCCCGACTCCCGCGATGCGCTCCAGGCGCTCTCCACCATCGCCCCCTGCGCGGCCACCACCAACAGCGACGCCGCCCACGGCCGGCAGGTCCAGTCCAGCCTGGGGTTTTTGCTGGGCGGCTGGATCTGCGCGGAGGACGTCGGCGCGTACAAGCCGGACCGGCGCGTCTGGGAGGCCGCCGCCCGGCGAATGGGCGTCCCGCCGGGGCCCTGGTGGTGGCACGTCTCGGCGTACGCCGACTACGACCTGGGAATCGCCCGCGCGCTGGGCCTCACCTGTGTGTACGTCGCGCGCCCCCACGCGCGGCCGGGGCCCGCCGATCTCTCGGTGGCCGACCTGGCCGAGCTGGCGGCCCGCGTCGAGCGCGAATTCGGCGCCGCTAGCCCCCCTTCATGAGGCTCCGGAGCACGAAGCCGACGTTCGCGGGGCGCTCGGCCAGGCGGCGCATGAAGTAGGGCACCCATTCGGTGCCGTACGTGACGTAGACGCGCATCCGATACCCCTCCCGCACCAGCGCTTCCTGCAGGTCGCGCCGCACGCCCAGGAGCATCTGCGCCTCCCACTCCCCCGGACCGCGCCCGTGCTTCGCCGCGAGCCGCTTCGCCTCGGCCAGGAGCGTCTCGTCGTGGGTGGCGATCGCGGGAGTGAAGCCGTCGGCGAAGAGGACCCCCATCAGCTCGCGGTAGCTCTCGTCCACCTCGCGCTTCGAGGGGAACGCGACCTCGGGCGGCTCCTGATAGGCGCCCTTCACCAACCGGATCTTCGGCTTCAAAGGGCGCAGGCGGGCCAGGTCCGAGCGGGTGCGGCGCAGATAGGACTGCACCGCCAGCCCCACGTTCTCGTGCTCGCGGCGCGCGGCTTCGAAGAGCGACACCGTGGCCTCGGCGACCCCCGAGTGCTCCATGTCGATCTCCACGAAGTTCCCGATGGCCGCCGCGTCCTTCACCAGGGCCAGAGTCAGCTCGCGGCACAGCCCGAAGTCCAGCTCCAGGGCGACCTGGGTCGGCTTCACGGTGATGATGCCGTCGATCTTCCGGCGGCTCAATTCTTGAAGTATCTGGTGATACGAGCGGTAGGACGCGCGGGCCTCCTCCGCGTTCCGCACATGCTCGCCCAGATGATTCAGGATGACGCTCATCCTGGAGCGGTTCAGCCCCTCGGCGGTCCGGAGCGCGTCCTCCAGGGTCTCGCCCGCGATGAAGCGGCGCGCGAACCCCAGGCGCATGCCGGTGGCGCCGACGGTGCGCGTGAACGCGCGCTGCGTCGCGAGCCAGGAGATGACGCCGCGCGCTAGGGGCATCGTGGAAGTCGGAATCGGAGATCGGGAATCAAGGCCGGGTGACTATACCGAAGGCGCGCGGCTCTTGGTAGACTGCGCCCGTTCAAGCGCGACGATCCCGTCCCCAGCTCGAGGAGGTCCCATTGATCCGCGCTTCGGTTTTCCCGGCGTGTGCTCTCGCGATCATCCTGACTGCCGCGGGGCCTGCCCCGGCGGCGGCCCAGCATCAGCACGGCTCGGGGCCATTGACCGCCTCCGTGCCCATGTTCTCGGGCCTTGGCAGCGTGCACCACGTGGTCGGCACGCGGTCGGCCAGGACGCAGGCGCTCTTCGACCAGGGACTCCGCCTGTGCTACGCGTTCAACCACGACGAGGCGATCCGCTCCTTCCGCGAAGGGGCGCGAATCGATTCGGGCTGCGCCATGTGCTGGTGGGGGATCGCGCTCGCCTACGGGCCGAACATCAACTTGCCGATGGGCCCCGAGGCCGAGCAGCACGCGCTGGAAGCGCTGGCGCGCGCGCAGTCCGCCGCGAAGAAGGCCCCGGCCGCGGATCGCGCGTACATCGCCGCGCTCGCGGCGCGCTACGGCGAGCCCGCCGGCGAGAGCCGCGCGGCCCGGGACAGCGCCTACGCGGGCGCGATGCGCACATTGAGCCGGCGCTATCCCAAGGATCCCGACGCCTCCGTCCTCTTCGCCGAGGCTCTCATGGATTTGCGGCCCTGGGACCTCTACACGCCCGACGGCACGCCCAAGCCGGGCACGGACGAGATCGTCGGCATCCTCGAGGGAGTCGTGCGCCGCTTCCCGCGGCACACCGGCGCCCTTCACCTCTACATTCACGCGCTCGAGGCGTCCGCCCACCCCGAGCGCGCCGAGGACGTCGCCGACCGCCTGGCCAACCTGGCCCCCGATGCCGGACACCTGGTCCACATGCCGTCGCACATCTATCTGCGCGTCGGGCGCTACGACGACGCGGCAGCCGTCAACGCGCGGGCGATCCTGGTGGACCGCGACTACCTGCGCCGCTACGACGTGCAGAGCATCTACCGGATGATGTACTACCCGCACAACATCCACATGCGGTGGTCGGCTCTTTGCTTTGCCGGCCGGAGCGCGGCGTCCGCCGCGACAGCGAAGGAGCTTGCCCAGGCCGTCACCTGGGACATGGTCCGGCAGATGCCGCCGATGGAATTCTTCCGCGCCGTCGACTACTTCACGCTCGTGCGATTCGGGAAGTGGGAGGAGGTTCTCGCGCTTCCCGCGCCCCCGACCGACATGCTCGCGACCACCGGGATCTGGCACTACGCGCGGGGTCTGGCCCTTGCCGCCGCGGCACGCTCCGCGGAAGCGGCCGCCGAGCAGGACAGCGTCGCGACGATCGCGGCGCGTCTTCCGGGCGACGCCTATTACGGGCTCAATCCCGCGCGGCCGCTCATCGAGTTCGCGGCCGTGCTCCTGGACGGCGAGATCGCCGGCCGGAGCGGACGGACCGACGACGCCGTGCGGCTCCTCTCCCAGGCAGTGGCCATGCAGGACGCGCTCCACTACGACGAGCCGCCGCCCTGGTATTCCACCGCACGGCAATCCCTGGGCGCCGTGCTCCTGAGCGCCGGCCGTCCCCGGGACGCGGCGGAGGTGTATCGGGAGGACTTGAAGCGCTATCCCGAGAACGGATGGTCCCTCTTCGGTCTAGCCGAGGCGGTGAAGGCCTCGGGCGAGGCGAGCGGTCCGGCGATGGAGCGCTTCAAGAAGGCCTGGGTGAAGGCGGACATCGTGCTGAGCGAGTCGCGCTACTAGGCACGGGGGCTTCC
>DATGVG010000101.1:0-19611 GCA_035300625.1 Candidatus Limnocylindrales bacterium | reverse complement strand
ATCGACGGCCGAGGTCCAGATCTCGAACGTGAGCCCGAGGGCCGCCCCCGCCAGACCCATGACCAGGGTGACGTACGGGATCCACGACTTCCGGATGCCGAGGGCCTCGGAGAGTCCATGAACGGGGTACGGCGTGTAGGCGTCCACGTTCCGGAAGCCGTGCTCCTGGATCCGCGCGGCCGCATCCAGCAGCGAGTCGGGATTGTCGTACAGCGCGAGAACGCCGCGCAGCCGCTTCGGCTTCCGGAAGAGGTCAAACATGGGCGCGCTCCGCGTCGGCTTTGCCCGCCGGAACCCGGCCCGCGGACTTCTTGGCGTTCCACAACACCGACTTCACCTCGGCGATCGAGATCGTCGGGAAGAAGCGGCAGAAGAGGAGGAACCACATGAAAAAGAACCCGAACGAACCCACGATCACCGAGTAGTCGAAGATCGTGGGCTTGTAGTAGGACCAGGCGGTCGGGATGAAGTCGCGGTGCAGCGAGGTCACGATGATGGTGAAGCGCTCGAACCACATCCCGACGTTCACGAGGATGGAGACGGCGAACATGACCGGGATGCTCCTGCGGAAGCGTTTGAACCAGAACACCTGTGGCACCAGGACGTTGCAGGAGACCATGATCCAGTACGCCCACGCGAAGGGCCCGGTCGCCCGGTTGACGAACGTGAAGTGCTCGAACTGGTTTCCGCTGTACAGGACCGCGATGAACATTTCGACCGCGTAGGCGTACCCCACCATCATCCCCGTGACGAGGATGATCTTGTTCATGTTCTCGAGGTGGTGGATGGTGACGTACTCCTCCATCTTGAAGACCTTCCTCAAGATTACGAGCAGGGTCACCACCATCGCGAAGCCCGAGAAGATCGCGCCCGCCACGAAGTAGGGTGGGAAGATGGTCGTGTGCCAGCCGGGCAGGATCGACGTCGCGAAGTCGAAGGAAACGATGCTGTGCACCGAGAGGACCAGCGGCGTCGAAATGCCGGCCAGCATCATGTAGGCGCGCTCGTAGTGCTGCCAGTGCCGCTCCGATCCGCGCCAGCCCAGGGAGAGCACGCTGTAGATGCCCCGCCTCCAGCCGGCGCTCCGGTCGCGGAGCGTGGCGAAGTCCGGGATCAGTCCCGTGAACCAGAAACAGAGCGAGATGGTCAGGTAGGTGGACACGGCGAACACGTCCCAGACCAGCGGAGAGCGGAAGTTGACCCAGAGATGCCGCCAGTTGGGATAGGGCACCAGCCAGTAGGCGAACCAGGGGCGCCCCGTGTGGATCAGGGGAAACAGCCCGGCGGTCATGACGGCGAAGATGGTCATCGCCTCGGCCGAGCGGTTGATCGCGGTGCGCCACCGCTGCCGGAACAGGTGGAGGATCGCCGAGATCAGGGTTCCGGCATGGCCAATGCCGATCCAGAAGACGAACGAGGTGATGTCGACGGCCCATCCGACCGGATGGTTGAGCCCCCAGATTCCGACTCCCTTGATGATCTGGTAGGTGATCTCGGCTGCGAACTGGCCCGTCAGGAGAACGGCGATGCCGAAGAAAATCCACCAGAGCATGCCCGGCTTCTTCTCGATCGGCGCCGCTACCTCCGCGGAGATGTCCGCGAACGACTTGCCCGGATCGATGAGGACCGGCTCGGCGAGCGGATTCGGGACCGGGGCGCGCGACGCCATGGACCTCGCTTCCTCGCCCGTGGTCATCGGGTTCACGCCTGGGTTTCCTCGCGGTTTCGCACCTTGGTCATGTAGGAGATCGACGGGAGCGTGTTGAGCTCGGCCAGGACGTGGTAGCTGCGCTCGTCCTTGGCCTGGGCCGCCACCCGGCTCTTCGGATCGTTCTGGTCGCCGAACGTGATCGCGTTGGCGGGGCAGGTTTGCTGGCACGCGGTCACGACGTCGCCGTCCCGCACCGGCACGCCCAGCGCTTTCGCGCGCTCCTTGGCGTCGCGGATGCGCTGCACGCAGAAGGTGCACTTCTCCATGATCCCCTTCGTCCGGACGGTGACGTCGGGGTTCAACGCCAGCCGGAGCGAATTGGGCTTGTCCGTGTAATCGAACCAGTTGAACCGGCGCACCTTGTAGGGACAGTTGTTCGAGCAGTAGCGGGTCCCGACGCAGCGGTTGTAGACCTGGATGTTCAGCCCCTCGCTGGAGTGCACCGTGGCGAGCACGGGGCAGACGGTTTCGCACGGGGCGTTCTCGCAATGCTGGCAGAGCATGGGCTGGTGCACGGTCTCCGGCTCCTCGGCCGGACCCGAGTAGTAGCGATCCACGCGCAGCCAGTGCATCTCGCGGCCGCGCAGCACCTGGCTCTTCCCGACCGCGGGGACGTTGTTCTCCATCTGGCAGGCGACCATGCACGCGCCGCAGCCGATGCAGGCGTTGAGGTCGATCGCCATTCCCCATTTGTGCCCGGGGTACTTGTGCCGCGACCACATCGACGGCAGGGTCTCTTCCCCCTCGTTCCCGGCGCCCGGGTCGCGCTGGTACTCGGAGAACGTGGTCTCGTACACGATGGGGCGGTTCTCCGTGTACTGGTGCCCCTGGACGCAGGCCAGGGGAGCGATCCGCTCCGCGCGCGTCACGCGCACGGGGATGCCGCTGAGTCCCAGCCGGCCCCCGGTCGCCTCGGCGAGGGCGAAGGCGTTCTGGCCGACCTTGTCGCCGACCCTCCCCGCGGCCGCGCGGCCGTACCCCAGCGCGATCGCGACGACGTCGTCGTGGAGGCCGGGCTGCACGTGCACGGGGAGATCGAATTTCGCGTGCCCCACGTCCACGGTGACGACGTCGGACTTCATCTCGTACTCGTTCACGCCCAGCTGGCGCGCCCGGTGCGGCGAGATGGCCGCGTAGTTGTCCCAGCAGATCTTGGACACCGGATCGGGAAGCTCCTGCAGCCAGGCGTTGTTCGCGCTCCGCCCGTCGTCCAGCATGACGGGCGTGTAGAGCACCAGCGTGAGCGCCCCTTTCTCCGGAGCGGCGGCGGCGGCCGGGAGCAGGGACCCCAGAGTACCGGTCCGCGGCGAACGGGGCGCGGCCGGGCGGTCCTCGCTTCCGTCGCGCACGATCACGCCCGTGCGCAGGGAGCCTTCCCAGAAGAGATCGAACGGCGCGGCCGCGCCGGAGCCCGGGTAGACCTGCGTGCGCCACCGCTCGCGCACGTACTCGTGGAACGAGCCCGCCGTCGTCGCCAGCGGGCCGCGGCCCAGCGCGCGGCCCCAGGCAAGCAGCGAGTCCTGGAACGAGCGCACGTCGTAGAGCGGGGAGATCGCCGGCTGGGTCAGGGAGAGGACGCCGGTGCGCGGCTCATGGTCGTTCCACGACTCGAGGTAGTGGGTCCCGGCCGCAACGACGTCCGCGAGCCGGGCGGTCTCGTCCACCCGGTCGGCGAAGCTCACCACGAAGGGTACCCGCTTCACCGCCTCGGCGAACCCGACCGCGGGCGGGAGCGAATATCCCGGATTCGTGCCGTGGACCAGGAGCGCCTGGATCTCCCCCGCGCGCATCCGCTCGACCAGCCGGAGCATCTCCTCGTCGGAGCCGAGCGCGACGTCGCCCGCCCTCGATGCATCCACCGTCACGCCGTCGTTCCCCAGAGCGCTGTTGATCAGGTTGGCCACGATCTGGAGCGCAACCGCGTGGGCCGCGGGGGCCGCGTTGGGGTCGGCGAGCACCAGGCTCCTGCCCCGCGCCTGCGACAGCTCCTCGGCGATCGAGGCGATCGTTCCCTCGGGGAGGCCGGCGGCGCTCTCGGCGTCCGACGCTGAGGCCGGCGCCCCGGACGCGGAGGGAGCATGGGCGCCCAGCTGCCCGGCGAGGGCCAGAGCCACCGGGTAGAGCTGGTCCGGCCGCACGCGGACCCGCCGGTCGGCGTTGGTCCCGGTCAGAGTCAGGATCGGCTCGATGGCGATCACGCGGGACATGCTCCCCGACTCGGGTACACGCCGCTTCGCGAAATCGCGGCCCTGCTCTACGGTCGAGAGGAACGAGCCCAGCGGGTCGGCGCCCAGGGTGACGAGGACGTCGGCGCGGTCGAGGCGGTAGCGCGGGAGGGCCCGTTCGCCATAGGTCGCCTCGTTCGCGCGCGCGATCGCATCGTGGGAGATCGCGTCGTAGGCGACGTGCTCGCCCGTGGGAAACGCCGCGAGGAAATCGCGGATCACAGCCCGGGTCGACGGGCTGGCCACGGTGCCGGTCAGGAGCACGACGCGGCCGCCGGATTCGGTCGCCCGCTTGAGCCCGAGGGCCACGCGCCGGTCGATCGGCCCCCAGCCCGCGGCCGCCGCCTTTCCCGTCGAGCGGTCCACGGTCACCGGCCCGCGGAGCCGGTCCGGATCGTAGAGGTTGATCAGCGACGCCTGCCCGCGTGCGCAGAGCGCGCCGGCGTTCACGGGGTGGTCCGGGTTTCCTTCCAGCTTGATCGGGCGTCCTTCGCGGGTCTTGACCAGGAGACCGCAGCCGCTCGGGCACTCGTTGCAGGTCGACGCGTACCAGACCGGGTTCCCCGGCGTGACATCCTCGGGAGCCTTCACGTACGGGAGGATCTTCTCCACCGGCTTCCGCGCGCAGCCCGCGGCCAGGAATGCCGCGCCGGTGCCGACCAGCTTCAGGAAGTCGCGGCGGGAGGGCTCGGTCACTTCCTCCGACGGCGTCAGGAACTCGCGGCGCGACAGCTCCGCCACGTGCGGCGCCCCTTCCAGCTCGGCCAGGGTGCTCCAGTGCTTGGGACGCTCTACATGTGACATACGTTGCACTCCTGGGGAGCGCCGTTCTGGCGGTGGCAATCGATGCACCACCCCATCTTCAGCGAGGAGACCTGGCGAATTTCGTTCATCTTCTCCACAGGGCCATGGCACTTCTGGCAAGGGAATCCCCTCGCGATGTGCCATCGGTGGCTGAAGTAAACGTAGTCGGGGAGCCGGTGGACGCGGATCCACGGGATCGGCTTGTCCGCGTTGTAGAGCGCGGTGATCTTCTGGATGTCGGGGCGGTCCGTGCGCGCCACCAGATGGCAGTTCATGCAAACGTTGACCGCCGGCACCGTGGCATGGCGCGAGCGCTCGGCGTTCGAGTGGCAATACAGGCAGGGGATCTTGCGCGTTCCCGCGTGCAATTTGTGGCTGAAAGCGACCGGTTGCTTCGGCGTGTATCCCACGTTCGAAAACGAGTCGAAAAACGCCCAGGCGCCGACAGCCAGGAGCACGACGACGAGGAGAGGCAGCAGTATTCTAGCGCTCTGTTCGCTCACAGGACCCGGCGGTGCCTTCCGTGGTTAGGTTCACGCGAAGAGACACGTTGAGCGGCTGAGACTTTGTGAATCTAGTCACCAACTATTCCCCATGTCAAGCGCATTGATAGAGATAGTAGATTCCGAAAGCGACACTTCCGACCGACGCGGCGATGGGGAGCCACTTCCCCGCCCCTGCCTTCACCTGCGTCGCGAACCGCATGGGAATCGCGAAAAGGGCAGTGACCAGCACCATGCCTCCGACCGCCCCGGCGCCGAATAGAGCGATATAGAGGAGTCCTGCCGCGCGCGACGGAATCGTCGCCAGCACCGCGATCGCCAGGGCGCCGCTTCCTGCGAGCCCATGGACGAGGCCGACCGCGAAGGGGCGGCGATGGCGTGGCGGAGCGGGAAAATGATTCCGTCGGGCGATTGGAGCGAAGCGACGTTTCACAGAGCCCGACGGAATCATTTTCCCGCTCCGCCACAGCGACGTCGCTCCCAGCACGACCAGCATCACGCCCACCAGACGCTCGAAGGCGAGGCTCCACGCCTCGTTCATCGGGACGCGGAGGAGCAGGACCGCCAAGCCTACCGTGAAGAGCGAGAGACAGTGGCCGGCCCCCCAGGCGCCGCCGAGAAACATCGCGCGCACGACGCTTCGCTCGCGCGTGACGATGGTGCTCATCGCGACGATGTGGTCCGGGTCGAACGCGTGGCGCATCCCCAGGGCGAAGCCGAGCAAAAGAGGGGCGGATCCCGCCAGGGCGCTGTGCATCGCGGCAGGATAGGGGACCAGAGCGGGTACGCCAATGGGTTTTGTATGCGTGGGGGGCGGGGCTACGGGGGACGGCTATGGCGTGCATTGCAGCCTGGCGCTACGCGGTTTGGCGCGTGGGGAGGCAACGCTCCGGGGGCTGTTCTCGGAACTGCTCTGCGAGCAGAGCAGTTCCTGCGAAGGCCCCCTACGCGTTCCTCCCCACGCGTCCACAAACGGCCGCGTCTAGCCTCACTCACCCACACCACACCACCACCATTCGTGTGTTGATCGATTCAGCGCCGATGCCTCAATCCAAAGAGAAGAAGTGGTGTTTGAGCGTGTTGCCGCCTTAGGGGGCGCGCGGGGAGAGAACGCGGAGGGGACCTTCGCAGGCTCCGGTCTGCTTGCAGAGCGGAGCCGAGAACAGGACCCGGAGCGTTCTCTCCCCGCGCGCCCCTGACGACGCCAGGTTGATCCCCAACGCGCCACTCCCTATACTCCCTCGCGCGTGACCCCTTCGACGACTCGCCCCGATTCCCGCTCGCTCGACCTGCGGGCTCCCCGTTCCGGCACCGACGCTCCACCGGAATCCCGGACCGAATCCTCGCTGCTCCCCCCGGTGCTCCGGGGCCGCTGGGAGCAGGGCAGGACTCTCGAGGTGGATGCGGTTCTCCAACGTCTCCGCGAAGACGGACCCGCCTTTGCCTGGTTCACGCCGGACGGCGACTTCGTCGCCGGATTCGGCGCCGTGGCCAGGTTCGAAGGATCCGGGCCGGGCCGGTTCCAGGCGGCGAAGAGCTGGCTGGACGGCCTCGACCGCGCCGCCGCCTCCGACGAAGGGAGCGAGCGGCCGCCGTTGATCGCGGTCGGAGGCTTCTCGTTCGCCGAGGGTTCGGCCGGCTCTCCCGCGGGTTTCGGAGACGCGGTCTTCTTCGTTCCCGCCGAGATCTGGACCTCGGGCCCGGACGGGGGCTTCGCGTCGTGGCGGCGCGCGGACGGAGAAGCCGCCGCCATCCGCCCCGCTCCCCCGCTCGCGCGGCCCCCGGTTCCCGAATGGACCGAGAGGGAATGGTCCGAAGGCGTGCGGGCGGTCCTGGACGAGATCGCAGCGGGCCCCCTTCAGAAGGCGGTGCTCGCGCGGGCGGTCGAGATCGAATCGTCGCAGGAGATCGACCCGTCGCGCGTGCTCGAGAGCCTGATCGAGGCGAATCCGGCGTGCTACCGCTTCCTGGTGCGCCCCGCGGCCGGCGCGTCCTTCGTGGGCGCGAGTCCGGAGCGGCTCGTGGCGCGCCTGGACCACATCGTGGTCTCCGACGCGGTCGCGGGCACGGCGGCGGACGCGGCAGTTCTCGAGGCGGGAGACAACGGCAAGGACCGGAGCGAGCACGCGTTCGTCGTCCGCCACATCGTGGAGGCGCTCCAGCCCCTCTGTGATTCGATCACCGCGGACCCCGAGCCGTCCCTCCAGCGCCACCGCCGCCTGACGCACTTGAAGACCCGGATCTCCGGGCACGTGCGCGCGCGCACGCACGTCCTCGATTTCGCGGAGCGCGTGCATCCCACGCCCGCGGTGGCGGGCTCGCCCCTGGACGCGGCGCTGGCGCTGATCCGAGCACTCGAGCCCAGCAACCGGGGCTGGTACGCGGGCGCGGTCGGCTGGATGGACGCCGACGGACGGGGCGACTTCACCGTGGGAATCCGCTCCGCGCTGATCCATGGGAGCCGCGCTCTCCTCTTCGCGGGAGCGGGCATCGTCCCCGGCTCCGATCCCGCCGCGGAGTGGGCCGAGACCGAGATCAAGCTGTCGGTCATGCGGGAGGCGATCGCCGATGCCGGGCGTTGACCGCGAGGCTCCGCCGGGAACCGCGGTCGAGCGCGATTCGACCGCCGAAAATACCGGCGCGCTCAATCTCCTCTGGGCGGAGCGGTTCGTGACCGCACTGGCCGAAGCCGGAGTGCGCGAGGCGGTCGTGGCTCCCGGATCGCGGTCTGCCCCGCTCGCGGCCGCGCTCCACCGCTCGCGCATCCGCACCCACGTGGCGCTGGACGAGCGGGCCGGAGCCTACTTCGCGCTGGGCATGGCCAAGGCATCGCGGCGGCCCGCGGCCGTGCTCTGCACCTCGGGCACCGCGGCCGCCAATTTCCACCCGGCGATCCTCGAGGCGCGCCACGCGCGCGTCCCGCTGATCGCCCTCACGGCCGACCGTCCGCCGGAGCTGCGCGACACCGGAGCGCCGCAGACGACCGATCAGCTCAAGCTTTTTGGCGAGGCGGTGCGCTGGTTCTGCGAGGTCGGGGCGCCGTCGGAGGGCCCCGAGCCGCTTCGCTACGTGGCCTCGCTGGGCGCGCGTGCCGTCGCGGCCGCGTGGGGCCCGCCCGCCGGTCCGGTGCACCTGAACTTCCCGTTCCGCGAGCCGCTGCTTCCCCGGCCGGGCGCGACGCCTCCGGGCCGCGATCCGCCGGCGGCCGCCGATGACGACGAGCCGCAACCCCCCGAAGGGGCCCCGCCGCCGGAGCCGGCGATCCGCCGCGTGGCGCGGATCCTGGCCACGAAGAGGCGCGGGCTCATCGTGGCCGGACCCGAGGACACGTCCGCGGATACTCCAGGCGCCATTCGCGACCTCGCCAGGGCCACCGGATATCCGGTCCTGGCCGATCCGCTTTCCGGACTCAGGTACGGGGCCCACGATCGTTCCCACATTCTGAGCGCGTACGACATCTTTCTCCGCTCGACTCGCTTTGTCGCCGAGAGCGCGGCGCCCGAGGTATTCCTTCACTTCGGCGCGCCTCCCACGTCCAAGGCGCTCGACCGCTACGCCGCGCGATTCCCCGATGCTCTCCACGTCGGCGTGGACCCGGCCGGCGCGTTCCGGGATCCGGGCCGCCGGATGGGCGAGGTTCTTCGCGGCGACTCCGCCCCGACCGCGCTGGCGCTGGCCGCCGCACTGCGCGGATCGGCCGCTTCGGCCGCGGGCTTCGGCGGCCCGTTCGCGCTCGCGGAACGGGCCGCGCGCGGCGCCCTGGAGCGCGCGTTCGGCTCCCAGCCCGACGCGATCACCGAGGCGTCGCTCTTCCCCACGCTGTTCCCGGCGCTTCCGCCAGGGACCCTTCTGTTCGCCGGCAACAGCATGCCGGTCCGGGACCTCGATTCCTTCGCCCCGGGAACGGACGTCCCGGTTCGCGCGCTCGCCAATCGGGGCCTGAACGGCATCGACGGCGTGGTGTCCACGGCCTTTGGCGCCGGCGCCGCGTCCGGCGCGCCGCTCCTGGCCGTGGTCGGCGACCTCTCGTTCCACCACGACCTGAACGGGCTGGCCGCGCTCCGCGAGGGCGTGGCCCGAGCCACGATCGTTCTCGTCAACAACGACGGGGGCGGAATCTTCTCGTTCCTGCCGGCCGCGGAGCACCCGGATCTCTTCGAGCGCTACTTCGGCACGCCTCACGGCCTCGATTTCTCCGCGGCCGCGGCTCTCTATGGGGTTCCCTACTCCCGCCCTGCCTCGCGGCGGGAGCTGGCCGAACGGGTCGGCGATTCGCTGCGCGCGCGCCGGAGCGAGATCATCGAGGTGCGCACCGACCGCGCGCGGAACGCCGAGCACCACCGGGCGCTCCTCGCCGAGGCGATCCGCGCGGTCGAGGCGGAGCTGTGAGCGGCAGCCGGCTCTGCGTCGAGCGCGGTCTCCGGTACCATCTCGTGCTCTGGGGATCGCAGCGGGCGAAGGCCCCGGCGGTCGTCTTCCTCCACGGATTCGCCGGATCGGCCCGCGACTGGGAGCGCTGCGGCGCTGCGGTCGACAGCCAGGGCCTCCGCGCCGTGGCCATCGACCTGCCCGGCCACGGCGACACGGAGACGCCGGAGGATCCGGGGCGCTTCACCGTCGGAGAAACCGCGCTCGACCTGAACGCGCTTCTCGATCTGAACGGAATCGCCGATGCGCACTGGGTCGGTTATTCCATGGGCGGACGCGTCGCGCTCCACGTGGCGGCGTCGACTCCCTCGCGCGTGCGCTCGCTGTTCTTGGAGAGCGCCTCTCCGGGAATCGAGCCTGAGCCGGAGCGCGCGGCGCGGCGCGCGGCCGACGAGGTCCTCGCGACCGAGATCGAGCGGCACGGGATCGAGTGGTTCGCGGAGCACTGGGGCGCGCAGCCGCTCTTCGCGACGCAGGAGTCGCTGCACCCGCGCACGCGCGCCGCCCTTCACGAGGCGCGCCTCAGAAACCGGCCGGCGGGCCTCGCCGGATCGCTCCGCGGCCTCGGTCAGGGAACGCAGCCCTACCTGGGCGGCCGGCTGGCATCGATCCACTGCCGCACCCTCCTCGTCACGGGCACCCTCGACGCCACGTACGGCGCCTTAGCGGCGCGAATGGCCGCGGTGCTGCCCGAGGCCCGTCACCGCGCCGTGCCCGGAGCCGGCCACAACGTCCACCTGGAGCAGCCCGATGCGTTCGAGCGCGCGCTCCTCGAGCACCTCGGACCCCATGCGGGCGCGGCCCGGTCGTCGGCCCGCTCGTCCATTCACTAGGAGCCACGCCATGGCCGTCGCATCCGCGCTCGCCTGGAAACCGGCGAAGACCTTCACCGACATCCTCTACGAGAAGGCCGAGGGCATCGCCAAGATCACCATCAACCGCCCCGACGTGCGGAACGCCTTCCGGCCGCTCACCGTCCGCGAGATGGGCGTGGCCTTCGAGGACGCGCGCGAGGATCCGGAAGTGGGCGTGATCATCCTGACGGGCGCGGGCGACGAGGCGTTCTGCTCGGGCGGCGACCAGCGGGTGCGCGGAGACAAGGGCTACGTCGGGGACGACCAGGTGCCCCGCCTGAACGTGCTCGACCTCCAGAGGCAAATCCGCACCCTCCCCAAGCCGGTAGTGGCCATGGTCGCCGGGTTCGCGGTCGGCGGCGGGCACGTGCTGCACGTGGTGTGCGACCTGACCATCGCGGCGGACAACGCCCGCTTCGGACAGACCGGTCCCAAGGTCGGCTCCTTCGACGGCGGCTTCGGCGCATCGTACCTGGCGCGCATCGTCGGCCAGAAGCGCGCCCGCGAGATCTGGTTCCTCTGCCGGCAATACGACGCGAAGCAGGCGCTGGCCATGGGGCTGGTGAACGCGGTCGTGCCGCTGCCGCAGCTGGAGGAGGAGACGGTGGCGTGGTGCCGCGAGATGCTCGCGATGAGCCCGCTCGCGCTCCGCTGCGTGAAAGCGGCCCTGAACGCCGACTGCGACGGGCAGACGGGACTTCAAGAGTTGGCCGGGAATGCGACGCTACTCTATTACATGAGCGAGGAGGCACAGGAGGGGCGGAACGCCTACCTCGAGCGGCGCAAGCCCGACTTCACGCGGTTCCGCCGCCTACCCTAGGCGATGGAGGCCGTCACCGGGGTCGCGGAAACTCCGCCCGATCGCGGGCGCGTCTGGCTGCTCGCGCTGCGCGTTCCGACCCTCGCGGCTTCGGTCGCGCCGGTCCTGGTCGGAAGCGCGGTGGCCGCGCGCCAGGGGTTCTTCCGGGCCGGACCCGCGCTCGCGGCTCTGGCGGGTGCGCTCCTCATCCAGATCGGCACCAATTTCGCGAACGACCTCTACGATTACAGGAAAGGCGCCGACCACGCGGGGCGCGTGGGCCCGACCCGGGTCCTGGCCGCGGGCTGGCTGTCCCCCGGCGAGGTGCGCCTGGCCATGATCGCCTCGTTCGCCCTGGCCGCGGTCGCGGGCGTCTACCTCGCCGCGGCCTCCGGGTGGCCGATCATGGTCGTCGGGGCCGCCTCGATCGCCGCGGGGATCGGCTACACCGCGGGGCGCTGGGCTCTCGGGTACCACGGGCTCGGTGACGCCGCGGTTTTCCTTTTCTTCGGCGTGATCGCGGTGGCCGGAACGGCCTACGTCCAGGCGGGATCGATCTCGCCGCTAGCGCTGGCGGCGGCGCTTCCCGTCGGCGCGCTCTGCACGAATATCCTCGTCGTGAACAACATTCGTGACTTCGATGCCGACCGCAAGAGCGGCAAGCGCACGCTCGCGGTGGCGCTGGGGCGCGGCGCGGCGCGCGCCGAGTACGCAGGGATGCTCGCCCTCGCCTATGCGGTTCCCCTCCTCCTGTGGCTGGGAGGCGAGCTTTCCCGGGCGGCGCTTCTTCCGCTTCTCACGCTCCCCATCGGCCTCGCTCTCCTCCGGTCGGTGCTCACGCGGACGGACGGTCCGTCGCTCAATCGGGCGCTGGTCTCGAGCGCACGGCTCCACGCGCTCTTCGGCCTTCTGTTCGCACTCGGGATCGTCGCGCCGTGACGATCGCCTCGGTGCGGCTGGTTCCGTATCGCCTTCCGCTGCGCGACCCGTGGCCGACCGCAGAGGGCCCCGTTGCGGACCGGGACGGCTGCATCGTGGTCCTGGAGGAAAAGGACGGGCCGTTGGGTTTGGGTGACGCCGCTCCGCTTCCCGGTTTCGGCCTGGAGACGATCGCCTCCAGCGTGGCGGCGCTGCGCGCCGCGGCGCGCCGGTTGGTCGGGCTCCCGGCTGCTTCCTACATCGAAGGCGCGGCCCACTTGACGCACCTGGCCCCGGTCGCGGCGGCCCCCGCGGCCCGCCACGCGATCGACCTGGCGCTCCACGATCTCGCGGCGCGGCGCGCGGGGGTACCGCTCTCGGTGTTCCTCGGCGCCGCCGCGGCCGTCGACTCGGTGCCGGCCAACGCGGCCATCCCGCGGGTGGACCCCGCCCGCGCGGCCTCGCTCGCGCGCGACGCCGTCGGGGCGGGAGCGCGCACGATCAAGGTGAAAGTGGGAGGGGGACCGCTGCACCAGGACCTGGCGCGCGTGCGCGCGGTGCGCGAGGAGGTGGGAGACCCGGTCGCGATCCGGCTGGACGCGAACCAGGCGTGGACCGAGGCGGAGGCGATCACCGCCCTTGCCGCGCTCCGCGTCTACGCGCTCGAGTACGTGGAGCAGCCGGTGCTTGCCTCGGATGTGGCCGGACTGGCCCGCGTGCGCCGCGCGGCCGGCGTCCCGATCGCCGCCGACGAGGCGGTGAGCGACGCGCGCGCGGCGCGCCGGATTCTCGACCTGGAGGCGGCGGACGTGCTGGTGCTGAAGCCGATGGTGCTGGGAGGGCTCCACGCGGCGCGCGAGGTGGCCGCGATGGCGCGAGAGCGCGGCGTCCTCGTGGTCGTCACCTCCCTCGTCGAGAGCGCTGTCGGGCGTACCGGCGCACTCCACCTTGCCGCGTCCCTGGGTGCGGCCCCGTTGGCGCACGGCGTCGCGACCGGCGATGCCCTCCTGGAGGACGTGGCCGCCGCGCCCACGATGCGGCAAGGTGCGGTCGCCGTGCCTGGCGGGCCCGGACTCGGTATTTCGCTCGATCCGCGCAGGCTCCAGGGAGCCGCGGTGGTGGAGGCGGCGTGACGGGAGCGCGTCCGCCCGGGAGGTCCCGGTGAGCACGCACGATCCCGTCCGGTTCTGGGCAGCCGTCCAGCCCGAGCGCGCTGCGCTCCGGAGCCCTCGCTCGTTCTGGACGTACCGCGAGCTGGACCGTGCGGTCTGGGCGGCATCCGACGCCCTATTGGAGAAAGGCCTGGGCGCCGGGGAGCACGTCTCGCTGGAGTTCGGTCCCGGTGATCCGGTGGCCTTCGCCGTCGCGCTCCACGCGGTGCAGCGAATCGGCTCCCTTCCCGTGATCGTGGGCGCGCACCTCACTCCCCTCGAGCGGCAGACCATGCGCGAGCGCGCCCAGGTGGAATTCACGCTGACGGCCGGAGACCTGGACATCCCCCACCTCGACGGCGCGCCGCCGCCGCCAGCGGGCGTCGCGCCGCCGATCCCCTCCGAGACGCCCCGCGCGGCAAGCCCCGACATCTTCCTGGAGCGCCGCCTCGACGCGCCGGCGGCGGTCTGCTTCACGTCGGGCACCTCGGGCGAGCCCCGCGCGGTGGTGCTGACCCACGGGAATTTCCTCTGGAGCGCGATCGCGTCGGCCCGGAATCTGGGCGTGCGCGCCGGCGATCTCTGGCTCTGTCCGATGCCGCTCCACCACGTCGGGGGGCTCTCGATCCTCGCTAGAAGCGCGCTCTACGGCACGGCGGCGCTGCTCCACGAGCGCTTCGACGCCGACGCGGTGCACCACGCAATCGACGAAGAAGGGGTCACCTTGCTCTCCCTGGTCCCCACCATGCTCATCCGACTGCTGGAGGCGCGCCGCGGGCGTCCGTATCCCGAATCGCTCCGCGCGGTCCTGGTCGGAGGCGGTCCGATCCCACCGGCCGCGCTCGAGAACGCGGCCGCCCTCCGGATGCGCGCGCTTCCCACGTATGGACTCACCGAGGCGGCGTCGCAGGTGACGACGCTGCCGCTCCGCGAATGGCCGCGCGGGCTTTCGACCGCGGGGCGGCCCCTTCCCTTTGCTCAGGTCGAGATCCGCGATCTGGAGGACCGGCCCGCGCGACCCGGAGTCGAGGGGGAGATCCTGGTGCGCGGCCCGACGGTGATGGCCGGCTACCTGGGCGATCCCGCAGCGACGCAGGCGGCCTTCTCGCGCCGGTGGCTCCGGACCGGGGACGTGGGCCAGTGGGATCCGGACGGACGCCTGGTGGTGATGGACCGCCGGGCCGACCGCATCGTGACGGGCGGCGAAAACGTGTCGCCCGAGGAGGTGGAGCGGGTCATCTCCACGCATCCGAGCGTTGCCGCGGCCTGCGTCGTGGCCGTTCCCTCGCGCGAATGGGGTCAGGAGGTGGCAGCGGCGGTGGAGCTTCGTCCGGGCCGCACGATCACCCTGGAGGAGCTGCGCGCGCACGCCGGGGGAACTCTGTCCGGCTTCAAGCTGCCCCGGCATCTGATCACGGCCGGCGAGCTGCCGCGATCGCCGTCGGGGAAGCTGCTACGGCGCGTGGTGCGGGAGCGCTTCCTCGACGAGATGGCCAAGCAGAAACACCCGTAGCTCTCCGGGGATCGGGATCGGGCGCATCGTCTCCCTTCCCGCGAACGCGTGGACCGTCTTCGCGGCCGCCCGGAGATCGCCCGCCCCGCCGGGACCGAGCACGCGATAGGCCAGGTGGAACGAGGCGCGCCCCACGTGCGTGACCTCCACGCGCACCGTCACGCGCTCGCCGTGGCGGATCGGGGCTTTGTAGTCGGCTTCGCTGTGCGCGATGGGAATGAGGAAGTCGGCGCCCGAGAAGATCCACGCGCGATCCACGCCCGCCGCCGCCCACAGCTCCTCGTACGCCTGGTGGCAATAGTCGTAGATCCGGCCGAAGAAGAGCACCCCGGCGGCGTCCACGTCCTGGAAACGGATCGGGAAAACCGCTTCGATGCTCATCGGCGGCCCGTCTCCCCCGCCGGCGCCGCCGCGCCCGCGACCTCTCCGGCGTAGACGTACGCCACACCCCCGGTGAGGGGCCGCGCGAGAACCTCGCGGAAGCGACCGGTACCGCGCATCAGCTCGGCGAACGCCGCGCCCGCGGGGAAGCGGGCCGCGGTGCGGTCGAGGTATTCGTAGGCCGAGCGCCTGCCGCTGATCCAGCCGCCCACGCGCGGCAGCACGGCGCGGCTGTACCAGCGGAAGAACGGCCCGAAGAGCGACCCGCCCGGCTGGCCGAACTCGAGCACAATGACGCGGCCGCCGGGGCGCGCCACCCGCGCCATCTCGCGAATCCCGCGCGCGGGGTCCTCAACGTTCCGGATCCCGAACGCCACCGAGACCACGTCGAACGAGGCGTCCGCGTACGGGAGGGAGAGCAGGTCGGCCTGCTCGAAGCGGACGGGGAGCCCGGCGCGGGCCGCCTTGGCGGGGCCGAGCGCGAGCATCTCCTCGCAGAAGTCGGTGGCGACCACCTCCCCCCGGGCGCCCACCGAGCGCTTGAACGCCAGCGCCAGGTCCCCCGTACCCGTGGCGCAGTCGAGCACCCGGTCCCCGGGCTTCGCCCCGCTCCACCGCACGGCCGCGCGACGCCAGCCGTGGTGCATCCCGAGGGAGAGGACCTGGTTCGCGCGATCGTAGGAGCGGGCCACCGACGCGAACATGGTGCGGACTTCGGCCGAAGCGGGCATGCGCGAAGTGTACCATCGGCCGGGCGGCTTTGACCCGCTCCGGCGCTCCGGAGTAAACTGAACGGATGCCCCTCATCAGCCTGAAGCCCGCCGGAACCTCTAACCCCGACGATCGCCCCCACCGCCGCTCCACCGCGGTCCGGATCGGCGAGGTCACGGTCGGGGGCGGGCGCCCCGTCGTGGTCCAGTCGATGACGAATACGGAGACGGCCGACGCGGCGTCCACCGCGATGCAGGTGATCGCGCTGGCCGAGGCGGGTTCGGAGCTAGTTCGCGTCACGGTGAACACGCCCGAGGCTGCGAAGGCGGTGCCCGAGATCGTCTCCCGCGTCCGGGAGGCCGGGCTCTCGACTCCGATCATCGGCGACTTCCATTTCAGCGGGCACCTGCTCCTGGCCGAGCACCCGGAATGCGCGCGCGCGCTGGACAAGTACCGCATCAACCCGGGCAACGTGGGAGCCGGGAAGCGCCACGACGAGCACTTCCGGAAGATCATCGAGGCCGCGGTGCGCCACGGGAAGCCGGTGCGCATCGGGGTGAACTGGGGCTCGCTCGACCGCGAGCTGTTGACCGCGCTGATGGACGAGAACGCGCGCGGCGCCTCGCCGCGGCCCGACCGCGAGGTGACGCTGGACGCCATGTTCCAGAGCGCCGTGCGCTCGGCCGCGCTCGCCGAGGAGTTCGGGCAGCCGCACGACGCCATCATCCTCTCGGCCAAGGTCTCGGGCGTTCGCGACCTGGTCGCCATCTACCGCCGGCTGGCCGCGGAGACCGACTACGCGCTCCATCTCGGGCTGACGGAAGCGGGCATGGGCATGAAGGGAACGGTCGCGTCGGCGGCGGGCCTCTCGGTGCTGCTCCTGGAAGGCATCGGCGACACCATTCGCGTCAGCATCACGCCGACCCCCGGCGGGGACCGGCGCGAGGAGGTGGCGGTTTGCCAGCAGATCCTCCAGTCCCTGGACATCCGCCACTTCACGCCCCAGGTCACTTCGTGCCCCGGATGCGGCCGCACCACGAGCAGCTATTTCCAGGAGCTGGCCGAGCGCGTGAACGAGCGGCTGCGCGAGCGGATGGCGGGGTGGCGGGAGCGGTACCCGGGGGTTGAAGAGCTGCGCGTCGCGGTCATGGGGTGCGTCGTGAACGGCCCCGGCGAGTCCCGCCACGCCGACGTGGGAATCTCGCTCCCGGGCACCGGGGAGAACCCGAAGGCGCCGGTCTATGTGGACGGAGCGCTCCGGACGACGCTCACGGGCCCGCGAATCGCCGAGGAGTTCTTCGAGCTCCTCGACGAGTACGTCGCCTCCCGCTACGGCTTGCGCACGCCGCGGTAGGGGCGCCTAGCCCGACTTCCGCGCGCGTCCCCCACGGAATTTCGACGTTTCCCGCTCGCTCGCCTCTTCCCGCTGCTTCGCATCGGAGGCCCGCTCCCCGATCACCTTGAGGCGCCTCCGCGGCCCGTCAGCCTCGAGCCGCAGCTGCACGACGATGACCCGGAAGCGCCGCACGAACCAGGCGGTGATCCCCAGCTCGATGTAGACGACGACGAGGAGCATGGGGTGGATGCGCGTCAGGACCAGGATGCTCACCGAGAGGACCAGCCCGTAGACCGCCTCGACCAGGCCCGGGCCCTGGAACGCGCCCCACCGGGGCGTCTCGGCGCCGTGCTCCAGGCGGAGCGCGATGCTGCGAAGCAAGAGGTGCAGGGTCACGGCCGCCGCCGCGATCAGAAGCTCCAGCCCGGCTCGCGCGGCCGGATGGAACATGATCTCCGACTGCCTCGGTCCCAGCGAGAAGAAGAGCGCCGGAGCGACGTAGGCCAGGGTCGCGGACGAAAGATTGAACACGATGCGATACGCGCGCGCTCCGCGGATCAGGTCGGAGAGCGTGATGGCGAAGATGATCGTGGCGGCGAGGGCGGCCGGCGGGAGAAGGAACATCCCGGCGACGTAGAACGCGGAGGAGAGCGAGTAGGAGACCAGCGTGCGGTTCCGGCCGGGAACCAAGAGCGGCCAGATCGTGAGCGCGGCTGCGCTGGCCGCGAACACCGCGGCCAAGGGCCACGCCGGCAGCACGCTCTTCTGCTCGTGGCCCGCGCGGGCCGCCACGAGAAGGGCGAACACCGCGAGCCCCAGGCGGAAGAGAACGAGTTGGATGTAGCGTCGGGAAAACAGCGGTCGAAGTCCTCCCTGGAAGCACCTCGCCTCCGTGCCATGTATCGGCGCCTTGCCCGTCCGACTTGAGGCGGGAAACTACTGTATCGCCGTCATTTAGGGCGGCGGAGCGAACCCAGGGCGCCCGACCCGCGCGCTTCTCGGGAGAGTGGCCGCATGAAGCCAGCGGACCGCGGGCGGCGAGCGGCATGTCGAAGGAATCGCCCCGCACGTATTGCGCGGCGCGATTCGTGACTCGCGACCCGTCTCCTTCCGATTGCGCTTCGCGACGGCGACGCGTCGCGCTCTTGCGGCGAGCGTGCTCCGACTTGCGTGGTGCGTGGCGCCGCGCGCGGGATCGACGGAAATCGCAACGTCGTTGTCGGGATCGCGAGGATCGCGCCTCCCTGATCCGATTCCTCCGCGTTTCCGACTCGTTCCGCTTCGAATCCCGCTAAACCTTTCGCCGCTCCTGCCGATGAATTGATGTCGCATGACCGTCCGCGTTCTTTCCAGCGGCGCACGCGACCGGGGTCGACAACTTCCCACTCGAATCGTAAAGGGGGCGATGCATGCAGGTGGAAATGACGGAGCAGCAGATTCTCATGGGGCGTCTCGAACGGCTGGAGCGGCAGAATCGAATGGTCCGCGCCGGCGGGACGCTCGCAATTCTGGCCGGGGCGGCCGCCCTTTGTATCGGGATGAGCGCCCCGCGACGCACGCTGGAGACCGACCTTCTCGTCATCAAGGACACGGCCGGGAACACGCGGATGATCCTGGGGATGGCGGACGACGGTCCCGCGATCACGATGCTCGACAAGAGCGGAAAACTCCGGGCGAACATCGGGGTAACCGACAAGGGCCCCGAGTTCGACTTCCTCGATCAATCCGAAACGCCGCGGCTTCAGATGTACATCGACGAAAAGCAGGTTCCCCGCCTGAACCTGCTGGACAGCCGCGGCACCCAGGTCACCTTCCGGCCGTAACCCGCGCCCGCGCCATGGCTCACGGGCCGGTTCCCTCGCGGGAGCCGGCCCGATTTTCATCCGGGCCCTCCGCTTGACCTGAAACGCTTCGCCTGAATCCCCGAATCTGGCAAGATGCCGCCCCATGGCGTCCCAACCCCCCGTCTCCGGCCAGGCCGAGACCCGGACCCCCGCGACGTACGCCGCATTCGTCGGGATGTGCCTGATCTGGGGGAGCACGTTCCTCGCGATCCGGATCGGGAACGAATCCGTCGCGCCGGTCTGGGCCGCCTTCCTGCGCCTCGCGATCGCGACGATCCTCTTCGCGATCGTCGCGCGGGCGACGGGAGCGCGAATGCCGAAGGGCCCGGCCCTCCACGCGGCCCTGGGGTACGGCCTTCTCAACTACGGCCTGAACTTCGTGCTCCTCTACTGGGGGGAGGTTCGGGTTCCCAGCGGCACGACGGCGGTCATC
>DATGVG010000100.1:0-6038 GCA_035300625.1 Candidatus Limnocylindrales bacterium | reverse complement strand
CGAAAGCCGGATCTCGCATGGGGAGGGGGAAATGTCTGCTTCGAGCTCCCGCGGCGGCTGACGGACACTCTTCGAGATTTGAGCCGATCTGAGGGGACCACCTTATTCGTCACGCTTCTGAGCGCGTTTCAGGCGCTGCTCCATCGTTGGACCGGGCAGGTCGATATTTGCGTTGGGACGCCGATCGCGGGCCGCGGGACACCCGAGGTGGAGGAGCTCATCGGGCTCTTTGTGAACACGCTGGTTCTGCGTACAGACCTGTCCGGTGACCCTTCCTTTCGAGAGGCCGTTCGCCTCGCGCAGGAGGTCGTGCTCGAGGCGCGGGAGCACGAATCTCTGCCGTTCGATCGCCTGGTCTCCGAGCTGAGGCCGTTCCGGGAGCCGGGTCGAACGCCGTTCTTCTCGACGATGTTCACCCTGCAGAACCTCCCGGGACAAGCGCTCGAGGTTCCGGATCTCACGGTGACGCCGCTGCCCGGAGAGACCCGAAGCGCGAAGGTTGACCTCTCGCTCGAGATCCAGGAGGCCGATGACGGCCTCTCCGGATCCCTCGAGTACCGAACGGATCTCTTCGATCGCGCCACCGTGGAGCAGTTCGTGGAGCACTATCGCCGGCTCCTCGACGGGATCGCGGCCGACCCCGCCCGCCCGCTCTCGGAATATCGGATCATGGGCCGCGCGGAGCGGAGGCGAGTGTTGGAGGAGTGGAATGGTGGGGTGAGTGGTGCGGTGGGGGGGAGTTTGCACGAGTGGTACGGGCGTGTAGCGGGGGATCGCGGCGAGGGGATTGCGGTGGTGTTCGGTGGGGAGTCGCTGACGTATGGGGATCTGGATCGCCGGTCGGGCATTCTGGGGCGTCGACTTCGATCGTTGGGTGTGAGGCGGGAGACGCGGGTGGGTTTGTGCGTGGATCGGTCGTTGGATTTGGTGGTGGGGATATTGGGTGTGTTGAAGTCGGGTGGAGCGTACGTGCCGATGGATCCGGAGTATCCGGAGGAACGGCTTCGGTATATGGCGGAAGACTGCGGTGCGCGGGTGCTGGTGACGCATCGGGGGTTGGAGAGTCGGGTGCCTGGGTTTTCGGGGCCGGTGGTGTTCGTGGAGGAGTTGTTGGAGTGGGGGAGTGAAGAGGAGGAGGAATGGGAGGAGGGTGGGAGCAAGCCGGAAGATGCGGCGTACGTGATGTACACGTCGGGATCGACGGGAGAGCCGAAGGGAGTGGTGGTGACGCACGCGAACGTGGTGCGTCTGTTCGAGGTGACGGAGGAGGGGTTTGGGTTCGGCCGGGGAGATGTGTGGACGCTGTTTCACTCGTACGCGTTTGATTTCTCGGTATGGGAGATGTGGGGGGCGTTGCTGTACGGGGGGCGATTGGTGGTGGTGCCGCACGGGGTGAGTCGGTCGCCGGAGGAGTTTTGGGGGTTGGTGGATCGGGAGGGAGTGACGGTGTTGAACCAGACGCCGTCGGCGTTCCGGCAGTTGATGCGAGCGGAGGAGGCGGGAGGGGTAGGGAGAGGGGAGTCGTTGCGGTGGGTGATCTTCGGGGGGGAGGCGCTGGATCCGGGGAGCTTGGCGGGTTGGTTCGCGCGGCATGGGGAGGATCGGCCGCGGCTGGTGAACATGTATGGGATCACGGAGACGACGATTCATGTGACGTGGCGGTGGTTGGGTGAGGAGGATGCTCGTGGGGGAGTGGGGAGCGTGATCGGGCGGCCGCTGCCGGATATGCGTGTGTACGTGCTGGACGGGAACGGGGAGCCGGTGCCGGAGGGAGTGGCGGGAGAGCTGTGGGTGGGGGGTCGAGGGGTGGCGCGGGGGTATTGGAATCGAGCGGGGCTGACGGCGGAGCGGTTCGTGGCGGATCGGTTCAGTGGGGTGTCGGGGGCGCGGATGTACCGGAGCGGGGATCGGGGGCGCTGGCGCGGTGGGGAGTTGGAGTACGTGGGGCGTTTGGACGATCAGGTGAAGGTGCGTGGGTTCCGCGTGGAGACGGGTGAGATCGAGGCGGCGCTGTCGAGCCATGCGGGGGTAGGGGAGAGCGTGGTGGTGGCGCGGGAGGATGGGGCGGGGGACCGGCAGTTGGTGGCGTACGTGGTGACTCGCGGGGAGGGGGCGGAGCCGGGTGTGGGAGCGCTTCGGGCGCATCTGCGCGCGAAGCTTCCGGAGCACATGGTGCCGGCGGTGTTCGTTCGGCTACCGGTGCTTCCCTTGACGGCGCACGGGAAGGTGGATCGGCGGGCCCTTCCGGAGCCGGAGGGGACGAGGCCGGCGCTGGAGGCGGCGTATGCGGAGCCGGAGGGGGCGGTGGAGTCCGCGCTGGCCGCGGTATGGCGCCAGGTGCTCGGACTCGACCGGATCGGCCGCGACGACAACTTCTTCGACCTCGGCGGTGACTCCATCCGCGCCACGCAGCTTGCCGCGCGTGCGCGCGGGATCTTCGACATCGAGCTCCCGGTGCGCGCCATCTTCGAGGCGCCGACGATCGGGGCCCTCGCCCACCGCGTGAACGACGCCCAGGAACAGAGGTCGGCTCGCCCCGGCTCGCCGATCATCCGCGCTGTTTCCCGCTTGCACCCGCTCCCCCTCTCATCCGCGCAGCGGAGGCTTTGGTTCCTCGACCAGCTCGAGCCCGGGAGTGCGGCGTACAACGTGCCCGCCGCGATGCGCCTCCGGGGCCATCTCGATGAAGACGCCATGAGCCGCGCGATTGACGAGATCGTGAGGCGCCATGAAACGCTCCGGACCACGTTCGCCGTGATCGATGGCGAGCCGGCGCAAGTCATCCACGCGCCGCCCCGGAGCCCGACGCTCCGCGTCGTGGAGGCCCTCCATGGCTCAGAAGAAGAACGGGATCGCGCCGCGCGCGAGGCCGCCGCGGAGGAAGCCCGGAGACCGTTCGACCTGACGCGGGGGCCTCTCACGCGAGTAACACTGCTGCGATTCTCCCCCAACGATCACGTTCTCCTGATCGCGTTCCACCACATTGTGGCGGACGGGTGGTCGACGGACATATTCCTGAACGAGCTGGCCGTCCTCTACGGGGCCCATCGGGAGCATCGCGGCTCTCCGCTAGCCGAATTGCCGATCCAGTACGCCGACTACGCGGTGTGGCAGCGGGAACGGCTGGATCGCGACGGGTTCGAAGGCCAGATCGCTTACTGGAGAGAGGAGCTCGCCGGAGCGGCGACGCTCGATCTCCCAACCGATCGTCCGCGCCATGGAGCGCCTTCGTTCCGAGGGGTGCGCGAGCCGGTGGCGCTCGATGCCGGCCTGGCTTCTGCCCTCCGGGAGCTGGGGCGGCGGAGCGGGGCGACTTTGTTCATGACACTTCTCGCGGCGTTCCAAGCGCTGCTCCACCGCTATTCGGGCCAGGACGACATCTGCGTCGGAGCGCCCATCGCGGGCCGGCAGTGGCTCGATACAGAGCCGCTTCTCGGATTCTTCGTCAACACGCTCGTGCTCCGAGGCGATCTCTCCGGAGACCTGACTTTTCTCGACCTCCTGGCGCAGTCGCGCCGGAAGGCGCTCGATGCCTTCCGGAACCAGGATATCCCATTCGAGAGGGTCGTCGAGGAATTGCGCCCCGACCGGGATCTCGAACGCCACCCGCTTTTCCAGGTCATGCTCGCGCTTCAGAATATGCCCTCCTCGGCGTCCGACCTGCCGGGCCTCCGCGCGGAATCGCTCGACGTAGGAGCCGATGCGGCCAAATTCGATCTCGCGCTTTCCGTGGGCGAGTGCGAGGAAGGGATCGCCGGAATGCTGGAGTACAGCGCCGATCTTTTCGACGCGCCCACCATCCGGCGTTTCCTGCGCCACTTCGAGAACCTTCTGCGCGGGATTACCGCGGATCCCACCCGGAGAATTTCCCAGCTGCCTCTGCTCGAGCCGGGGGAGCGGGAGCTCCTGGTGGAGGTTTGGAGCGGTGCCGAGGCGGCCCGGGCAGCATGTGCCGGCCGGCCACGCGGCCGTCTCATTCACGAGTTGATTCACGCGCAAGCCCTCGAATGCCCGGAGGCTCCGGCGGTGGCGTTCGGGGAAGAAATGATGACCTATCGGGCTCTCGATGCCCGTTCGGAGCGCCTGGCCTCGCGCCTGCGCTCGGTCGGGGTTGGAGCCGACCGCCCCGTGGGCCTTTGCATCGAGCGCTCGAGCGAGATGATCGTGGGAATCCTGGGAATATTGAAATCGGGCGGAGCGTACGTCCCCATCGAGCCCGCGTGGCCCGCGGACCGCATCGCCTATGTGCTTGGGGACACCGGCGCGGAGGTTGTGGTGACGCGCAGGGACGATCTCCACCGTCTCGCGGGGTGCCGCGCCCGAACCATCCTCATCGAAGAGGACCCGATCGGCGAGCGCGACGCCGCGACGGGGCATGCTTCAGCGGAATCCGGCGATGCGAGCGCGCATCCGTGCCCGGAGAACCTGGCCTACATTCTCTACACGAGCGGGTCGACGGGGAGCCCGAAGGGAGTTTCGGTAACCCAGGAGAACCTCCTCCATTCGACGCTCGCCCGGGGCGAGTGGTACAGGGAGCGCGTCCGCTCCTTCGTGATCGTTCCTTCGATTGCCTTCGACTCGGCTGTGGCGGGGATCTTCTGGACCCTGTGCGATGGGGGCCTTCTCGTGCTGCCGGAGCCGGATTGGATTGAGGAACCCGCTTCGCTCGCGCCGCTTCTCGCGCGGCATCAGGTGACGCATTGGCTCAGCATCCCGGCGATCTACGACACCCTGCTCTCCACGTCGAGGCCGGAAGACCTCGAGAGCCTGCGCACCGTGATCGTCGCCGGCGAGTCCTGCCCGCCCGGACTGGTCGCCCGGCACCACGATCGCATGCCTCGGGCCCGGCTGTTCAACGAGTACGGGCCTACGGAGGCGACGGTCTGGTGTACGGCGTTCGAGGTTTCGGACGCGGGTCCCACGCCGCGCGTCCCGATCGGCCGCCCCATTCCAGGGTCGCGCGTCTACGTGCTGGACCGGCGTCTCGAGCCGGTACCCCCCGGCGTGGCTGGGGAGCTTTTCGTGGCGGGGCCCGGTGTGTCGCGCGGATATCTGGGCCGGCCGGATCTCACCGCCGAGCGGTTTCTTCGGGATCCGTTCACCGAAGACCCCACCTCCCGCCTCTACCGCACGGGGGACCTCGCGCGATGGCTTCCGGGAGGCGTTCTCGAGTTCCTGGGCCGCCGCGACGAGCAGGTGAAGATCCGCGGCGTGCGGGTCGAGGCCGGGGAAATCGAAGCAGTTCTCTCGCGTCATCCGGATGTTGCGGAGGCTGCGGTAGTCGCGGAGAAGGACGGTGTCTCGGGACCGCGGCTTTGGGCCTTCGTCGTTCCTCGCGACGAGACTGAGCCGAAGGGAGCGGATCTTCGGCGATATCTTGCCGAACGGCTGCCCCCCGCCATGATCCCCGCGCGCATCGCCCTCGTGGGCAGGATCCCGCGCACCGTGACCGAAAAACTGGACCGGCGGGCCCTCCTCGCGATGCGTGATCAAGCTCCCCGGCTGCGCGGCGATCGCGACGGCACTCGCGACGACACCGAGCGCCGGCTCGAGGCCGTTTGGCGGGAAGTGCTCGGCCTGGACGCAGTGGGAATCACGGATGGATTCTTCGAGCTGGGAGGGCATTCCCTTCTCGCGCTCACTCTGATCGCGCGCGTCGAGAAAGAGTTCGGGCTAAGGCTGCCTGTTGCGAGCGTATTCCGCGAGGGCACGGTCGAGATGATGGCCGCCAGGCTCCGGCAGATGCCGCGTCGGAGCCGAATGGCTCCCCTCGATCCGGAATCTGCGGGTCCTCCGTTCTTCCTCGTGCATCCGGTCGGAGGTACCGTGTTCTGCTACCGGGACCTCGCACAACGGCTGGGTTCGGATCACTCGGTCCATGCCATCGAGTCGCCCGGGCTGGATGGAGAACACGGGTGGAACCCCTCGATCGAGGATCTGGCGGCGCAGTACGCGACCTCGATCCAGGAAGTTCAAAGGGAAGGTCCCTACCGTCTCGGCGGCTGGTCCTTCGGCGGCCTGGTCGCTCTCGAGGTCGC
>DATGVG010000099.1:0-2111 GCA_035300625.1 Candidatus Limnocylindrales bacterium | reverse complement strand
GCCGGCGCTTCCTACGTCGTGTTCCCCGAAGGCTATCCGGGGCCGTACTCCGGGCCGATGGAGAACGACGCGATCGATCGCGTGCGCGAGCGGGCGCGGGTGCACCGGGTGTGGGTGAGCGCCGGGCGGCTGGAGCGCGGCGCGCTGCCGGACACCTACCACATCACTCACGTGCTCATCGACGACGCGGGAGAGGTGCGGGCCCGCTACCGGCGCGTGCAGCCGAACCATCCCGGCTTCAATGCCTATCTGATGGGTGGGCGCCACCACGTCTTGCCCGGCGACGAGCTGATGACCGTCGACGCGCCGTTCGGCCGCATCGGCCTGCTCATCTGCTCGGAGCTGTTCGTACCGGAGCTGTCGCGGATCCTGATGCTGCGCGGCGCGGACCTGATCGTCGCTCCCGGCGGCGGCGTGCACGGACCGACGCGGACGCGGCTGCAGGACACGTGGCGCGCGGTGGCCCGGGCGCGGGCCGCCGAGAACCTCGTCCACGTGGTGGTGAACCAGAGCCTCTTCGGCGGCTCGCGCCAGGGCCGCACCTGCATCGCCTCGCCCGAGCGAATGCTCGCGCAAAGGGACGACGCGGGGATCGCGTTCGCCGATCTGGATCCGGCGCGGCTCGACGCGCTGCGGTCGCGCTATTACGACGAGGAGATCCTCTCGCCCCCCGGCGATCCCGAGCAGGTCTTCTTCTGCCGACCCGGACAGTCGCACGACCGGCGCCCGGAGCTGTACGGCGAGCTGGCGCAGCCGCAGGCGGACGCCTTCGCGTACCATTACGAGCGGCGCGGGATCGATACCTGGCGGGACGAATACGAGAGGATCAAGGAGGGACCGAATGGCCGATGAGGCGCTGAACCGTGTCCAACTCGCCGCCAGCCACTGGAAGCCGCGCTTCGTGGCCAACGGAATCGACGTGAACGACTTCGAGCGGGTGCTCGCGTCCACGACGGAGTGGAAGGACTGGGGACCCAACTGGATGCGGACCGGGGACATGCACCGGGAGCTGGGCGACGAGGCGGCCCGCTCGAAGCGGATGGTGAGCGCTGCCGAGGCCTGGCAGCGCGCGGCCTGGTGCTACCACCTGGGGAAGTTCCTCTGGTTCGAGGACCGCGCCGTGCACGACCGGCTCCGCGAGCTGACCATCGCCACGTACCAGAAAGCGCTTCCCCACCTCGATCCGCCAGGCGAGCGCATCGAGATGCCGTTCGAGGGCGCGCACATCCCCGGCATCCTCCGGCGGCCGCGCGGCGCCTCGCGGCCGCCGCTGGTGCTGCTGGTGCCGGGCCTCGATTCCTCCAAGGAGGAGCTGTACGCGATGGAGAACGACTTCCTCCGCCGCGGCATGGCGACGCTGACGGTGGACGGCCCGGGGCAGTCGGAGAACGCGCCGCGCTTTCCCATCCGGCCGGATTGGGGCCCGGTGATCGGGGCGATCTTCGACGGCCTGCGCGGGCGGAAGGACGTCGACCTCGACCGGGTCGGCCTGATGGGCATCAGCATGGGCGGCATCTACGGCCCGCGCGCCGCCGCGGTGGAGAAGCGGCTCCGCGCGGTCGTCGCGCTCGCCGGCCCGTACGATCTCTCCGAGTGCTGGCCGGCGCTGAACCCGCTCACCCGCGGCGGCTACGTCTTCTACACGAAGTCCCGCGACGAGAACGAAGCCTTCGAGAAAACCAAGATGCTCACCTTGCGAGGCGTGCTCGACAAGGTGACCTGCCCGCTGCTCGTCATCCACGGCGCGCGCGATCGCCTCTTCCCTCCGGAGCAGGCCGAGCGCATCGCCCGCGAGGCCCGCAAGGCGACTTTGCTCATGTACCCGGACGGAAACCACGTCTGCAACAACATCGCCTACAAGTACCGCCCCGCCATGTCCGACTGGCTCCACGACCAGCTCCAATAGAACGACTACAGGATCACCGCGGAGACGCGGAGAGCGCGAAGGAATCTTCTGTTGGAATCGGGCATTCGCGCGCGATTGGGGGCACCCGAACAACTCCGCGCCCTCCGCGCCTCCGCGGTAATCTCTTAGTCAAATACGAGGGCGGCGCGGCCCACGATGGCGTTCTCGCGGAGGAGTTGGTGGGCCGTCTCCAATTCGTCCAGGC
>DATGVG010000098.1:0-18096 GCA_035300625.1 Candidatus Limnocylindrales bacterium | reverse complement strand
CGGCGGAACGCGCACTCCAGGCGGAGCGAGGTCCCGTCCGGCGTCACGTCGAAGTAGAGCACCGTGTCGACCGCGTCGAGAAATGCCCCGGCGATCGCCGCGGCCAGGACGCGCGCGGTGCGTCGCATTCCCGAGGCGGCGTGGAGGAGCGGAAGCGCGCGAAGGAGGATCGAGGCCGTCCGGTAGCGCGACTCCTCGTGCTCTTCCGGCGAAAGCGGCGGCGCGCCCGCACCTGAGACCGACCCGTTCGCCTCGTTGAGGCGAAGGAGAAGACCCAGCGTGGGGAGCCCACCGGCGCCTTCGGGCGGCACGGCCGTGACTTGCTCGATCGCCCCGCGCATGCGCGCGCAGGCCACGCAATCGTGCGTGAAGCGCTCCTCGAAGGTGTCGCGCGGGTCGAAGGGGCACGGCGGGATCTCGAGGTAGCACTTTCCCGCTACCACCCGCTCCGCCGATCCTAGTTTTCTCTCCGCGAAGCGCTTCCACGCCGCCACCACCATCGACTCGGCGTGCGCCGCGTCGCCCTTGCCGCTCCCCGTCCGCCGCTTCGCGCCCATCGATTCCCTCCCCTGCCGGTCACACGCGCCGGCACCGCCGGCCACGGGGCACACCTACAGGTTGATTTACGGCAGGAGCGGGGCTATCTTGAGGCGGGACCAAAGCCTTAATTGATTGAAAACAGGAGGGTTACAAATGGACGCCAAGCGCCCCCAACCGAGCCCGCAACCTACCCAGATCAACGTGGAGCTGGGGGAGCGCGAAGCGGAAGGGATCTATTCCAATTTCGTGGTCATCGGGCACTCCCTCTCCGAGTTCGTGCTCGACTTCGCGCGAGTTCTCCCCGGAACCCCCAAATCGAAGATCTTCGCCAGAATCGTCATGACCCCACCCAACGTACGGGCCCTCCTAGCAGCCCTGGAGGACAACGTGCGAAAGTACGAAACCCAATTCGGGAAGATCCAGACAATGAACCCGGCAGAAAACAAAGGAATCGGCTTCACAACATGAGCAGCGGAGCGGAGCGGGAAAATCAATCCGCAGGGCGATTGGAGCCGAAGCGAGCGGAGCGAGCGAGGCGACGTTTCACAGAGCCCGGCGGATTGATTTTCCCGCACCGCCGCCCCCGTCAGCGGGAGTCTCCGCGGCAGCCGCCAGCGGTGGCGGCGTCTTCCACCGCCGATGAATCCAGTACCAGTGA
The DNA here is from genome assembly GCA_035300625.1 of Candidatus Limnocylindrales bacterium. GTDB lineage: Bacteria > Eisenbacteria > RBG-16-71-46 > SZUA-252 > SZUA-252 > DASQJL01. The sequence goes on along the minus strand of DATGVG010000098.1, from coordinate 16,898 downwards.
TCCGGCCGCTCCCGAATCCCCGCCTCGATCTCGGCCGTGATCTCTCGCGTGAGCCGCGCCACCTCCTCGTCTTCCGGCGCTCCGGGAACGGGGGTGAGGATGCGCCGGAGGCGCGCGCGGAAGCGCCCCGGGCCGGTCCGCTCGATCAGGGCGACCCCGATCGGAGAGCCGGTCCGCGCGGCCAGCCGCGCCGGGCCCGTGTGCGTCGACGCCGGGCGGCCGAAGAAGGGCACGTGGATCCCCGCTCCGCGCGCGTCCTGATCGGGCAGCATCCCCAGGAACGAGCCCCCGCGCAGAGCCCTTAGCCCGCTCCGCATGCCGTACCCGATCGTGAGCGGCTCGATCCCCAGGCGGCGGCGGACCTCGTTCAAGTAGGCGTCGGCTCCCGCGTTGGTCTGCGCGGGGAGCAGATACTTCATGCGCCCCGTGCGGATGCCGACGGCGGCGCCCAGAAGCTCCCAGTTCCCGAAGTGCCCGGTCACCATCACCGCCCCCTTCCCGTCCCGCGCCCTCTCCAAGATCGGCTCCCACCCCTGGAATTCCACCCGCTCGAGAAGCGCCGCGGGCGAGTGCGCCGGGAGGGCCAGGAATTCGAAGAAGGTGCGGCCGAGCTGGCGGAAGGCATCGCGCGCGATCGCTTCGGGCCGCGCTGCCCGGCCGCCGTTTCCAAGCGCGCGCTCGATGTTGGCGATGGCGATGCGGCGGCGGCGGCCGAGGAGGCGGAACGCGAGCGCGCCCGCCGCGGCGCCGGTGTCGCTCGCGCGCTCGAAGGAGACGCGGCGCGCGTACGCTCCCGCCGCGCGGAGGAGGAGAAGCTCGAGTCGCTGGCGGGTGCGGCGGAACGGGCGGCGCCGGCCCACGTCAGGCGCCGCGCGCCAGCCGGAAGCGTCCTCCGGGCTCGCGGCGCGCGAGCCCGGCCAGCTCCAGCGCGAGAAGCGCCGCGGAGGTTTCCGCGGCCGGGAGGTCGGCCCGGGCCGCGATCACGTCGAGCGGCTCCGCCCGCCGCCCCAGCCCCGCGAGCACGCGACGCTCCAACGTCGCGCCCTCGGACTCGGGCGCGGCTCCGGCGGAGGCGGCGCGCGATGCCGCGGAACGCGCCTCGAGCGCGGCGGCGAGCAAGGACGAGGGCGCCTCCCCCACCAGCGCCAGAACATCGCCCGCATCGCGGATCAGGACGGCACGGCGCTCCCGGATCAGGGCGTGCGGAGTGGCGGCGAGCGCGTCCGTTGGGTTCCACGGGACAGCGCCCACCGGGCGGCCGAGCGCTTCCGCGGCCTCCACGGTGAGGAGCGCACCGCTCTTCTCCCCGGCCTGGACCAGGATCACGGCGTGGGAGAGCGCGGCGAGAATCCGGTTTCGCGCAGCGAAGGTACCGCGTGTGGAATTGGCGCCGGGCGGAAGCTCGCTCATGAGGCCGAGGGATTGGGCGAGGCGTTCGTGGAGCTCGCGATGCTCGCGCGGATAGACGCGGCCGAGGTGGGTCCCGAGCACGGCGCCGCTTCGTCCGCCCGCGGCGAGAGCCCCCTCGTGCGCCGCGGCGTCGATCCCGCGCGCCAGGCCGCTCACGACGGCGATCCCTTCGCGGACCAGATCCCCGGCAAAGGCGCGCGTGAACTCGATCCCTTCGCTCTGGGCGCCCCGCGAGCCGACGACCGCGACGACGGGACCGGCGTGGTCCCAGGGCCCGCGGAGGAAGATCGGCGCGGGAGGACTCGAGAGGTCGCGGAGCCGGACGGGATAGTCCGGATGAGCGGGCTCGAGCGCGCGCAAATCCCGGCTCAGCGCGCCCGGCCGGGCTCCACGTCCGGGCCCACCACGTCCAGCCAGGACAGCCCGTCGTCGCCCACCGCGCGCGCGAGGCCCGTGCGCTCGCCCGCGGCGCGGAGCGCCGGATCGTTCATGAGCGCGACGATCCGGTCGGCGGCGTCGGCGTTGCGCGAATAGAGACCGTCCAGCGCGAAGCGGAGCGCGCGCTCGGGGAGCGCGGCGAAGGCCTCGGCGACGGCCGGCGCGGCGGTCTCGCCCCGGGCCAGCGCGGCGAGCGCGTCCCACGCGGCGTCGCGCACCGTGCGATTAGGATCGCGCAGCACCTGGGTCAACGCCGCGGCCGCGTCGGCCGAGCCCATCCGGCCCAGCGCCGTGGCGGCAGCCGCGCGCGTGAACCAGAGGCCCGAATCGAGGCGCGCGAGAAGCGGCTCGAGCACGTGCTCACCCATCGAGGCGAGGGCGTGCGCGGCCTGGTCGCGTAAGAACCAGCTCTCCTGCTCGAGCGCGTCGAGCAGGACCTCGACCGCATCGGGCGTCGGGTCCTTGGCGAGCTGGCGGATCCAATCGAGCTTCTCTTCGGGGTCGCGATGGCGAAGCTCTTCCCAGAGCCGCGCTACGTCCTTGGGGGCCATGGCATCACTCCTTGTGCTTCGCGGCGTTCTCGCCGCGTTCCATTCCCTCGGGCGCGGCCGAATCCTCCGCGCCGGCGAGCACATTCCAGATGATCTCGAGCAAATCCCGAGTCCCGGCGCCGGTCGCGCCGGAGATCGATCCTCCCCATCTCGCTCCGTGGAGCGGAAGCGGCGGCGGCGCGTCGACCCCGGGCGCGTTCGCCGTCAGATCCGCCCGGCTCAGCGTCACGATCGCCGGCTTCCGGGCCAGATCTTCGTGGTAACTCGACAGCTCGTGCCGGAGCGCCGCGAGATCGCGCGCCGGATCCGGCGAGAGGCTGTCGATCATGATGACCAGGACGCGCGTCCTCCACACGTGCCGGAGGAACTCGTGCCCCAACCCCTTTCCCTGGTGCGCCCCCTCGATCAGGCCCGGCAGATCGGCCATCACGAAGCTGCGCTCCTCCCCGACGCGCACCAGCCCCAGGTGCGGCTCGAGCGTCGTGAAGGGATAGTCGGCGATCTTCGGCCGCGCCGCGGAGAGCGTGGCGAGGAGCGTCGACTTTCCCACGTTCGGAAAACCGACCAGCCCCACGTCCGCGATCAGCCGCAGCTCCAGCCTGAGGCGCCGCTCTTCGCCGGGACGTCCCGGCTCGGCCTCGCGCGGCGCCTGATGCGTCGGTGTCGCGAAGCGCGCGTTCCCACGCCCGCCGCGCCCCCCGCTCGCCGCCGTGTACTCCGCGCCCGCCTCGACCAGATCTGCGAGCGTGGCGCCGGTCAGGTCGTCCACGACGACCGTCCCCGTCGGAACCTCGACGATCAGGTCCTCGCCCGAGCGCCCGGACCGCTGGTTTCCGCTCCCATGCGCGCCGCCCCTCGCCGGAAAGCGGGTCTTCGACTGGAAGTCGAGCAGCGTCCGGAGGTGCGGGTTCGCCCGGAGCACCACGCTGCCGCCGTGGCCCCCGTCTCCGCCGTCCGGCCCTCCCTTGGGCACGTACTTCTCGCGGCGGAAGCTGACGCAGCCGTTGCCGCCGGCTCCGCCCGACACCTCGATCCTGGCGCGGTCCGCGATCATGACTTCGGGCGGCCTGCCCGGTCAGTCCGCGTCGAGCGCCTGGATGACGGCGTCGGCCGCCGCCTGCGTTCCCACGGCCGACGGGTCGTGCCGATCCTCCTTCATGTCGTACGTCACGCGCCGCCCATCCTGGATCACGCGGGCGACCGCGCGCTCCAGCCGGCCGGCCGCCTCCGCCTCGCCCAGGTGGCGGAGCATCAGCATCCCGCTCAGGATCATCGCGAGCGGATTGACCTTGTCCTTCCCCGCGTACTTGGGCGCGCTCCCGTGCGTCGGCTCGAAGAGCGCCGCGTGGTCGCCGATGTTGGCGCCCGGCGCCATGCCCAGCCCGCCCACGAGCCCCGCCGCCAGATCGGAGATGATGTCGCCGTAGAGATTCGGAAGGACGAGGACGTCGTAGTCCTCGGGAACCTGGACCAGCTGCATGCACATATTGTCGACGATGCGGTCGTTGAACTCGATATCGGGGAACTCGCCGGCGACGCGGCGCGCTTCCTCGAGGAAGAGTCCGTCCGAGAATTTCATGATGTTGGCCTTGTGGACCGCCGTGACCTTCCGGCGGCTGTTTCGCTGCGCGTAGCGGAACGCGTGGCGCACGATCCGGGCCGACGCCGAAGCGCTGATCGGCTTGATCGAGATGCCCGCGTCCTCGTGGATATCGCGTCCGGTCTGCTGCATGACGACCGCGCGCAGGGCCGCCGCGCCGGAGGAGCCCTTCTCGAACTCGATCCCGGCGTAGAGGTCCTCGGTGTTCTCGCGGATGATGACGATGTCGACCTTGTCGTAGCGCGAGCGCACGCCGGGGTAGGTCTTCGTGGGGCGCTCGCACGCGTACAGATCCAGCTCCTTCCGGAGCGCGACGTTGACGCTGCGGAATCCAGTTCCCACCGGCGTCGTGATGGGCCCCTTCAAACCGACGCCGTTCTTCCGGATGGAATCGAGCACGCGCTTCGGAAGGGGCGTCCCCTCGCGCTTGTGAACGTCGACGCCCGCGTCCTGGATGTCCCAGTCGAACCCGACCCCGGTCGCCTCGAGAACGCGGCGGGTCGCCGTGGCCAGCTCGGGACCGGTGCCGTCTCCGGGAATCAGGGTCACTCGATATGGCATGCGATTCCTTTGTTCTTTAGTGGAGGTAGCGACTGAAACCTACTGAAAAATAGACAGATAAGCCGGTGCTCGATCGCCCATCGAGCGAGGCCTTTCAGGGTGGAGTCGGGGGACCGATTGCGATTTCGGACGCTACCATCCGCCCGTCCCGTCCGTCAAAGGAAATGACTCAGGATTCGGCACTTCCAGTCCCGCCGCGCTTCTTTTTCGCCCCTCCGCTCTCCCCGGTTTTCGGCTTGGGCTGATCTTTTGCGCGAGGAGAATCCCCGGACTCCTTCTTTTTCTGCTGCTTGTAGGAGTCGGAGCGGTAATCGGTGGCATAGAAGCCCGACCCCTTGAAGATCATCCCCGCCCCCGTGCCGATCAGCCGGCGAACCTTGCCGCGGCACTTGGGGCAGCGCTTTCGCGGCGCCTCCGACATCGACTGGAACATCTCGAAGCGGTGGCCGCATTTCTCGCATTCGTACTCGTAGGTCGGCATCGACTTCACGTCCCTCGCTCGGGGTTACATGCGCTCCAGCGCGTCCTCGATCCGGCTCAAGCCCTCGTCCAGATCCCGATCGGAAACCGCATACGATATCCGGACGTGCCCCTCCATCCCGAATGCCGATCCCGGCACGCAGACCACCTTGGCCTCGTCGATCAAGTAGTCGCAGAGCTGGACGGAATTGCTCACGCCGTTCCGCGCCGAGGCGATCCGTGCGCTGAAGTCGGGGAAAACGTAGAACGCGCCCTCGGGAGGAACCAGCGTCACCCCGCCGATCGCGTCGACGCGCCGGACCACGAAGTCGCGGCGGGCTGCGAACTGCTTCTTCATCGCCTCGGCCGGCGCCCGCTCGCCGGTCAGCGCCTTGAGCGCTGCCTGCTGCGAGACCGCCGCCGGATTCGACGTGGACTGTCCCTGCAAGCGCTCCATCGCGTCGGCGATCTCGGCTGGAGCGGCCGCGTATCCGATCCGCCAGCCCGTCATCGCCCAGGTCTTCGACACTCCGTTCACCACGATGGTCCGCTGCCGCGCGTCCTCGCTCAGCGAGGCGACACTCACGTGGCGCGCGCCGCCGTACACCAGCTGCTCGTAGATCTCGTCGGACAGGATGGCGAGATCCCGGCGGGCGGCCACCGCGGCGATCGCCTGGAGCTCTTCCTTGCCGTACACCGCTCCGGAGGGATTGTTCGGGCTGTTCAGGATGAGCACGCGCGTGCGGGGGGTGGCCGCGCGGTCTAAGTCCTCGGCCGCGACCTTGGTGCGGCCCGGCGCCGGCGTGACGAAGACGGGCGTCCCGCCGGCCAGGCGGACGATCTCGGGAAAGGTGACCCAGTACGGCACGGGCACCAGGACCTCGTCCCCCGCCTCGAGCAGCGTGAAGAGCGCGTTCCAGATGGCGTGCTTCGCCCCGTTCGCGACCACGATCTCCTTGGGCGCGTAGCGGAGCGCGTTGTCGCGCGCCAGTTTCTCCGCGATGGCGGCGCGCAGGGCCGGGACGCCGCCCACCTCGGTGTAGCGGTGGTGGCCGGCGCGGATCGCCTCGATCGCCGCTTCCTGGATGTGGAGCGGTGTGTCGAAGTCGGGCTCGCCCGCGGCGAACGAGACGACCTTCTCCCCCTTGGCGCGAAGCTCACGCGCCCGCGCGGAGAGCGCGAGCGTTTCCGAGGGCTTTAGCGCGCGCACGCGGGCGCTGATCCGGGATTGGGTCACCGCTTCGCCTGAAGCGCCTCACGGAGCCGGGGAACGACGCCCGGGGGCACGAAGGGGGCAATGTCGCCGCCGTTCCGCGCGATCTCCTTGACGAGGCTGGAATTCACGAACGTGTACGTCTCGCTGGGCATGAGGAACAGGGTCTCGATGGTCCCGCTGAGACGGCGGTTCATCAGCGCCATCTGGAACTCGTACTCGAAGTCCGACACGAACCGGAGCCCGCGGATGATCGTAGCGATCCCCTTCCGCTCGGCGTACTGGACCAGGAGGCCGCTGAAGGGCTCCACCGTGAGACGCGGCTCGTCCGGGACCGCCTCCCGGATCATGGCGACGCGCTCCTCCTGCGTGAAGAGCACCTGCTTTCCCGGCCGCGTGCCGACGGCGACGGTGAGCCGGTCGACCAGGCGAAGCGCCCGCTGGACCAGGTCGACGTGGCCATTGGTGACCGGATCGAAGGTCCCGGCGAATATCGCGCTCTTCATGCCCCTCCCCTCGAGTAGATCGCGACGGTCGTGTCGCCGTACCGCCGCTCGGTAACGAGCACAAGACCCGCGGGCGTCCCGCCCGACGCCCCGCGACCGCGCTCGTGAATCACCACGCCGCCCTCAGCGCTCCACGGTAGCCGCGCGAGCGCCTCCAGCCACTTCGCTCCGCCGCCCCCGGCGTACGGCGGATCGAGAAAGACGATCCGCCACGGACCCCGGGCCGCGGGCGGGAGCGCCCCGCGGTCCAGGTCGGCGCGGTGCACGCGGCTTAAGTCGGCCAGCCCCAGCGCCGCGAGATTCGACTCGAGGGCGCGGGCGATTCCCTCGTCCCTCTCGACGAAGTCGGCGAAGCCGGCGCCGCGGCTGAGGGCCTCGATCCCCAAGGCACCCGTCCCGGCGTAGAGGTCGAGCACGCGCCCGCCCGGCACGAACGCGGGCCCGAGGATGTCGAAGATCGCCTCGCGCGTCCGCTCGGACGTCGGACGAACGCCGGCGGCCGGCACCGCGAGACGGCGGCCGCGCAGCTCGCCGCCGACGACCCGGATCAGCCCCATGAGTCTACGGCCACGTCGGGTCGGGCCGGCACAGCGAGGCCACCACGTCCGCGACCTCGCCCGGCGTCCGTCCCTCGGTGTCGATGACGGCGTCGGCCGCGGCCTGATACAGGGGCGCCCGGTCGCGCAGCAGGGCCTCCAGCGTTTCCCGCGGGGCCCCGCCGCGCAAGAGGGGCCGCACGGAGGCTCCCTCCGCTCCCAGCCGCGCCGCGGCCGCACCCGGGCTCACTCGCAGCCAGACCACGAACGCGAGCGCGGTGAGGCGCTTCCGCGTGGCGGCGGCCGTCACGATCCCCCCGCCGCACGCGATCACGATCCCCGGGCGCGCCTCGAGAAGAACGCGCTCCAGGGCCTCGGCCTCGAGCACGCGGAACTCGGCGCCGCCGCGCTCCTCGAAGAGGCCCGCGATCGGCCGGTCCGCCGCCCGCGCGATCTCGGCGTCGAGATCGACCCAGGGGAACCCGAGCCGGGCCGCGGCGAGCGGCGCGACCGTGGTCTTGCCTGCGCCTGAAAGGCCGATCAACGCGACGCGGAGCCCCAGGGGTACCTCGCTCTCGACGGCCATGAAAAAACGGGGCCTTCCCGAGGGAAGGCCCCGCAGTATACCGGCGTCCCGCCGCGTTCGCCAGCGGCGGGCGCGGTTAGTGGTTCAGGGCGGTCTGCTCACCCAGGATCTTCGGCGTCACGAAGATCAGGAGCTCGCGCTTGGCGTTGGTGGTGGACGAGGAGCGGAAGAGGCTCCCGATCAGCGGGATGTCCATGAGGATCGGGATCCCCCGCTTGGTCGCGGTCTCGTTCGACCGGATCAGGCCGCCGATCACCGCCGTCTCGCCGTCGTTCACCATGACCCGCGTGTCCGCCATCGTCGTGTTGATGATGATCCCGCCCTGCACCGTGGACTGCGCGGCCAGGTCCGAGACCTCGGGATGGACGTCCATCGTGATCTTGTTTCCGACGTTGATGTGCGGCGTCACGTTCAGCTTGATGCCGATGGTGGTCATCTGCGTGACCGCGTTCCCGGCGAAGTCCTGGACGATGAGCGGGATCTGCTTGCCCACGACCACCGACGCCTCGCGGTTGTTCACCGTCGTGATGCGCGGATTCGAGATGATGTTGGCCTTGTTCTGGTTCTCGAGCGCCTGGAGCGTCACGTCGATCGAGCCGAACGGCTTCACGGTTCCGACCTTCACGACGCCCGCCGGGCCGCTGACGTCGGCCGCGCTCATGTCGAAGTTCTCGGATACGCCGGCGTCGAACACGTCCACGCCGTGGAGGCCCCACTTGATGCCCAGGTCGCGCGTGGCCGTGACGTCCACGTCCACCAGCCGCGCCACGATCTCCACCTGCGGGGTGCGGGTGTCCAGGCTCCGGATCATCGATTCGGCCTGGTCCAGGCGCTCGTCGATGTCCGTGACCAGGAGCGAATTCGTGCGCTTGTCCACCTCGATGTGGCCGCGCTTGGTGAGCGTCTTCTCCACCGACTTCGACATCTCGTCGGCGTTGGCGTAGCTGATCGCCACGATCCGCGTCTCCAAGGGCAGGAGCTCCTCCTGGTTCCTCTCGGCGGTGCGCCGCTCCATCTCCTCCTTGCGGAGCGTCTCGAGATTGGACACGACGATCGTCTGTCCCTTCTCCACCATCCCCAATCCCTGGGCGCGGAGCAGGATATCGAGCGCGTGGCGCCAGGGCACGTTTCGCAGCCGGAGCGTGACCTGCCCCTTCACTTCCTTGCTCGCCACGATGTTCTTGCCGCTGAACTCGGCCAGGCTCCGGAGGACGGTCTGCACCTCGGCTCCCTGCACGTCCAGCGACATGCGCCGGCCGTCCGGAGCGTCCGAAGCCGGGAAGGCCCGGTCGGCGCCGTTGTCCGCCGCGGCTACGGGCTCCGCCGGCGCGCCCCGCTCCACCGCGAGCACCAGGTTGTTCCCCAGCTGGCTCACACCGTACGAGGCGGGCTGCGTCAGATCGATCACGACGCGCGCCCCCGTCTCCTGTCCCCAGCCCATCTCGGTCGCGCGGACGGTCTTCACGGACGTCCCCTCGCGTCCGGCCCACGTGCGCTCGGTAAAGGCGAGCGTGGTGCCCGGGCAGTCCAGCACGATGCGGTCGGGCGACTCGAGGGTGAAGTCGTGGTAGTTGATCGGCGCGTCGGCTTCCACCATCACCTGGGTGCCGTCGGCTCCGTCCTTGAGCGTGATGCTCTTGATCGTCGCCCCGAGAGCCGGGACAGCCGCCACGAGAAGGAGCGCCGTGAGCGCGGCGATGGCGCCCCTCGGTGGACCCGCGCGAAGAACGCTAGTTTCGAGCCGCATTCTGGTCACCCTCTTTCGGTTGCAGTTTAATCGACATCGACTGGGACTCTCCGAAGGCGTTCTGGACGATCTGGAGCTCCGTCTTGGAGATTCCCGAGATATAGCCGTTCACCACCGGATCGCCCACGCGGAGGACGAAGCCGCGACCGCGGCTGTCCTCGACCAGGGCGAACTTGTCCGAAGCTCCCCACATGATCCCGACCAGGTGGATGTCTCCCACATCGATCAGGGATGCATCGCCGGAGCCCTGGAACTTCCCGTCGAGAAGGGACTGGAACGGATCGCGACGCCCGTCGCCCGTGTAGGCGTACTGCTCGCGCGCGAAGAGCGCGCTCGCCTCGAGCGAGTTCGGCGTCTCGACGGCGGCACCCGTCGCCGCGGCGCCGGGCACGGCCGGAGCCGTGAGCGGGACCGCGGGGGCCGGCATCGCGCCCACTCGCGTGCCGGGAGCCGGGAGGGCTCCGGGCGCCAGGGTCGCGACCGCCGGCGGCATCGGGCCGCTGGCCGCGACCGGGGCGCTGGCCGCGACCGGGGGCTTCCAGATCGATTCCGGAGCGGGCGGTCCAAAGACCACGACGGGCGGCAGAGCCCGAACCGGACGGACCGGCGTCTGGGCCGCCGGCGAAGTCGCCGCCGTGGGCGTCCGCGGTGGAACCGCCGAGCGCATCGCGAAGAAGATGCCGCCGCCCGCAAGGACGGCGACCAGGGCCAGGATCAAGAAGAAGATCCGGCTCTGGAAGAACTTACTTCTTGGCAGCGCTAGGGTGCTTGGCAGATTCATTGGCGGTCCCCTCGGCCAGCGTGTAGGCGGTCGCGACGAAGTCGGCCTGCACGGTTTCGTCCACGTCGCCTTTGTCGAATCCTTTGAGCTTGAGCTGGGATACGTTCACGAGCCGCGACAGATCCGCGATCTCGCTGAAGAAGGTCCCGGTGTGGTGGAAGCCCCCCGTCACCGTGACCTGAACCGGATTCTCGGTAAAGTACGTCTGCGCGACAGGCGTTCCCGGCTTGAAGAGGAGGAACTTGATGCCCGCCTCCTGGCCCGCCAACGTCACCTTGCGGAGCAGGCTGGCCACTTCCTTCTGGGTGGGCAGAAGCTCCTGGGCGATCGCCCAGCGCTGGTTCAAGAGCGCGAACTCCTTCTTCAGCTCGGGGAGCCGGTTCACCAGCTGCTGCGCCTTCGAGAGCTCGTTCGCCTTCTTCGTGTACTCGGTCTTCAGCACGCCGATCTCTTTCGAGCGCGCCTTGTAGTTGAACGGGATGAAATCCGCGAACACGTAGAAATAGACGAGCGCCGCGGTGCCCAATCCGATCAGGAGCATCCTCTGCGTCTTCGGATCTTTGATGTCGAAAGCCATCGCCGTTCGCTCCCCGGGCTACAGCGTCATGGACGCCGTGATCTTGAACTTCACCACGCTGCGCGTGTCGATCGTCCCCTTCTCCGCCACCACCAGATCCACCGTCCCGTACAGGGGCGACGCCTCGAGGCGCGACATGAAGTCGGCCACGAGCAGGTTCGAGAACGTGACGCCCTCGACCGCCACCTGGTTCGTCCCCGTCTCCTCGTAGCTGGTGAGCCAGAGATGCTCGGGGATGCATTTCGACAACTCGTCCACCAGCCGCACGCGCCACAACCGGGTCTTGTCGAGCTCGGTGATCACGTTCAGCCGGCGCGTCAGCTCCTCGCGCTTGGACGTCAGCTCCTGGATCATCTGGAGCTGGGGCCGGAGCTTCTCGGCTTCCCGCTCCGCCCGGGCGATGTCGGACTTGAGACGGCTCACCTGCATCGCCTGGACGACCGAGAACGCCGTGAAGAGCGCCGCCACCAGGAGCAGCGCCAGGACCGGCATGAACGCGCCCACCTTCGGGAACTGGAAGCTCCGGCGGACCTGGCGGTCTTCACGGGGCAGCAGATTGATGCGGATCATTTTTGCCTTCCCCCTATCGCAGCGCGAGACCGATCGCCACGGTGAGCACCGGGCCCACGCCCTCGGGCGAATCGCCGTCGAAAAGACCCGAGTCCACGAGCAGACGCTGAAGCGGATTCACGATCTCCACCGGAACGTTGTGACGCGCGTGCAGGAACTCCGCGAGCCCCGGCACGCGGGCGCTTCCGCCCGAGATCAGGATCCGGTCGACGCGCTCGGCGTCTCCGGCGGACCGGAGGTACGCGATGGCGCGGTCGATCTGGACGGAGAGGTCTTCGCAGGTAGCCTGAACGATGGAGGGAACGTCGATCCCGCCCTCGCCGCGGCCGCGCAGCGCGTTCAGCGCTTCCGCCTGGCTGACGTTGTACTTGCGCTGGATCCCTTCCACGAAGGAATTCGCCCCGACCGAGAGGTCCTTGGTGAAATGGGGAGTCTGGTTGCGCACGATGTTCAGGTTGGTGATCTCGGCCCCGATGTTGACCAGGGCCACGGTCTCATCGGCCGTGAGGTCGTAATTGGCCTCGATCGCGTTCTGGATGGCGAAGGAGTCGACATCGATGATGGTCGGCGTGAGCCCCGCGTCCCGGATGATGTCGGCGTGGTTCGCGATCATGTCCTTCTTCGCGGCGACCAGAAGCACCTGCATCTTCTTCTGGTCGACGTTGGGATTGATGATCTGGAAGTCGAGCGAGACGTCATTGATGTCGTAGGGGACATGCTGCTCCGCCTCCCACTGGATCGCTTCCTTGGCGTCCTCTTCGCTCAGCCGGTCCATTAGAATTTTCTTCACGATGACCGCTCGCCCGGAGACGGCCGTCACCACGTTCTTGTTCCGGATCTGGCGCGATTCGATGAGGTTGGTGATCGCCTCGTGGACCATCTGACGGTCCATGATCTCGCCGTCCACGATCGCTTCGCTCAGAGGCTCGGAGATGCCGTAGTTCACGAGGCGTCCGCCGGCTTTTTCCTGAACGATCTCGGCCACCTTGATCGAGCTCGACCCGATGTCGAGACCCACCGTGCTTTTCTTCCTGCCAAGCATGTCGTGCTCCGCGATGTGGTGGGATGAAGGCCATCCCGCGCCCGACTTGCGGGAATCAGCCGTGGCTCGTTCGAGCAACTTCCATGCCACAGCGTTCCGCTGGCGCAACGTAAGTCTCTAACACTCAACCGCTTACGCGGCCGTACCTGCCGTGCCGCGTCCTGCATGGAGAGCCCCGCCGCGCCATGCAATTCGCATGTTCCGGCGACTCCCCAACCGGCGGCTTTCGTTCGCCGGTCACCGTTCATCCATGCCGACGTGGCCGCGTTGACCCGCCGCCGAAGGGTCTGCTACGGTGCGCCCCATGTCCCGCACTGCCCTGGGCGCTGCCTGGGCTGCCGCCCTCGTCGCGCTCTGGGCCTACATCCGGACGCTGTCGCCAACCGTCGCGTGGATGAACCAGGGCGAGGACTCGGGAGATCTCCTCGTCGCGTCCGCAACCCTGGGGATTCCCCATCCGACGGGGTACCCGCTCTTCGTGCTGCTCGGCCGGGTAGCCTCGCTCATGCCCTTCGCGAGCACGGCGTTCCGGATCAACCTCGTCGCGGCCCTGGCCGGCGCCGCCGCCGTCTTCTTCCTCACGCTGCTCGTTCTGGAGATCGCGGCCCGCGCCGAAGACGCGCCGGCTGGCGGCACGAATTGGGGCGCGATCCTGGCCGCCCTCGGCGCGTCGCTCGCCTACGCCTTCTCGCGCGGCGCCTGGAGCCAGAGCGTCGTCGCCGAGGTCTACACGCTGAACGCCGCGTTCCTGGGCGCCGTCCTCTGGGCCGCGGCCCGCGCCGATCGGACCGGGAGCGTCCGGCACCTGGCGCTCGCGGCCTATCTCCTGGGCCTGGGCCTCACCAACCATCTGCTGCTCCTGGCCGCGATCCCCGCCGTGGCGCTGGTCGCGGCGCGGCTGGCTGCTCGTGGAATCATCGGCGCCACCGGAATCGTTCTTTTGCCCCTTCTCCTGGCCTGGGGGGCGACCCTGGACCTCTACCTGCCGGTCCGGGCGAGCCGGCTGCCCGAGTTTTCCTGGGGCGCGCCCAATACCCCCGCCCGCCTGTGGTGGGTGCTGAGCGGCGCCCAGTACGCCTCCCACTTCTTCGGCCGCGGATTGGGTGAAATCGCGCGGCATCTCGCGCCCGGCCGGTGGGTCCTTGACTTCGGCCCGGGGCTGGCCGCCCTGGCGGTGGGCTTGGGGGGGGCGCTGTGGACGCGCCCCCGGGGGACCCTGCCCCTGCTCGCCTCCCTGGTCGCGGCGGCGGGGCTCCTCTCGGTCTATTCGATCCCCGATGACGTGGGCTACTGGATGCCCGTCTTCGCCATGACCTGCGCCCTGGCGGGGCTGGGTTGGTGGGGCCTCTGGCGGCGGGCGGGTCCGCGCCGCGCCGCCCGGGCGGTGGTGCTCGTACTGGTCCTTTCTCCGGGGGTGTACGGATTCGCGGCTCACTTCGCCCCCGTGGATGCCTCCGCCGACGTGCGCCCCTGGGTCTGGGCGCATCGCAATCTCGAGGCCGTGGAGCCGAACGCCCTCATCGTGAGCGAGTACGACGGGCGAACGTTCGCGCTGTGGTTCTACAAGGCGACCGATTTCCGCCGAAGCCATCCGAACCTGATCGTGGTCTACAAATACTTGCTCGTCTGGTCCTGGTACCAGCGCCAGCTCGCCCGGGCCTATCCCACGCTCGCCGTCCCCCCCTATCCCGGCACGATGGACGCGATGATGAACCGGCTGATCGCGCGGAACGTGGGCCGGCGTCCCGTCTACCTCGTGCGGCGCGACCCGGCGCTCCTCTCCCTGTTCACGACCGAGCCCGCGGGCTACGCGCCCGATCCGCTGTATCGGGTCCGCGTGGCCGGCGGGAAGTGACGGGATGGAGCACCTCGCTTGTTGACGCCCCGGCACGGCCGCGCCCTGCTCGCGATCCTGGTCGTCCTCGTGGCCGGGTTCCACGCGGGTCGCCTCTTGAGCACCGAGCAGAGGATCACCGGAGGCGGAATCTGCCTCCCGCTCGACGACAGCTTCATCTACCTCCAGTACGCGAAGGCCATCGCGGAGGGGCATCCGTTCGTCTACACGTCGGGGAACGCTCCCACTTCCGGCGCGACCAGCCTCCTCTACCCGTTTCTCCTCTTGCCGCCGCACCTGCTCCGCGTCCCCGCATCGGGGTGCATCGCGTGGGCGCTCGCTCTGGGGCTGGCCGGATACGTGCTGAGCGCGTTCCTCATGGCGCAGATCGGGCGCCGCCTGGGAGGGGTTGTCGGCGGCGCGCTCTCGCTCCTTCTCTTTCTCATGAGCCCGCAACTCCTCTGGGGCTACATGAGCGGCATGGAGATTCCTCTCTACGGGACGGTGCTGCTCGGGTCGCTCCACGTCTACCTCCGGGAGCGCGAGACCGCACGGTTCAAGACGCTCCGCTGGTGGCTCTTCGCTCTGGCCGCGTCGCGCCCCGAGGGGGCGATCCTCGCCGGCGTGTTCGGTTTGCTGATGCTGGCCGACCGCCGCCGCGCGGCGCGGGCCGCCGGCGCTCCCTGGCGCGCCGGCCCCGAGGCGCTCCTTCCTTTCGCCGCGGCGGCGCTTCCCTTCATCGTGAACCTGCTCGTCTCCGGATCGATCGAATCGACGAGCAGCCAGGCGAAGTCGATCCTGGCCGAGCCCTACCGCGAGACCCGCCTCACGTACCTGACCGGCGCTCCGGTGGTCTGGGGATTGATCGCCAAGGTCTACCTGGGAATGATGCAGCCGGGCGGGTTCAGGTATCTGGATCCTGCGCTGGTCTGGGTGAACGGGGTCGGAGCCGCGCTCTACGTGCTTCTCTCGTTCTTCCCGGGGCGGCGCCCGTGGGCCCGGGGGCTCGCGCTCCTGCCCCTGATCGCGGCGGGGATCGTGGTCGAGTCGCTCCCCGTCTATTGGTACGTGCACCTCTACCGATATCTCCAGGGCCTCTACCCATTGGTCTTCCTTCTCGTCGCCGCCGGATGGGGGCGGCTCGCGTCACTCTCCGGGCTCCGGCTCCCGCGAGCCGCCGGGGTCGCGGCGGCGGTCGTCGCGGCGGCGGTGCCGCTGTGGGTGTGGGCGCCGCGGCTATTGCCGGAGCAGGCGAAGGTCATCCGGTTCTACGGCCACAATTGCGAGAACATCCTCCACCAGCAGGTCGCCGTGGGGCGCTGGATCGATCGGAGCCTTCCGCCCGACGCGATCGTGGGTCTGAACGACGCGGGGGCGATCGCCTACTACGGCCGCCGCCACACGGTCGACCTCATCGGCCTCACCTCGGCCGGGTACGCGCGGGTCTACCGGTCGGGGCTGGGATGTCTGTTCGAGCACGTGCGCCGCGAGCCTCCGCCGCGGCGCCCCACCTACTTCGCGATCTATCCCGGTTGGTTTCCGTACTGGCGCGAGAGCGGCATTCTCGGGCCCGAAGCGTTCCGCGCCCATCTCGACTTCAACACGATCTGCGGCGGTCCCGACATGGTGGTCTACCCCGCCTCCTGGGTGGACGTCGCGGCGACGGATCAGCCGACCGATCCCGGGGCGGTCCCGCGTGGCAAGCAAATCGTGGACGCGCTGGATCTGGCGTGGCTGCCCGACGAGCAACGCCACGAATGGCGGGCGGAGCCCGAGGCGAAGGACGTGCTCCGCCAGTACGCGTTCCCGGACCGGCCGACGCGGCCCCTCACCGACGGAGGAAGGATCGTCTATGGACTCCAGCATTTCCGCGCCCAGATCACGCCGGGGAAGGACCTCACCCTGATCCTGCGCACCGACGCGTGGTACTCGAATCGGATCCGGGTGCTGGTGGACGGGAAGCCCGCGGGGATCTGGACGATCGCGCGCGCGAAGACGACGTGGGAGGAGCCCGCGTTCACCGTGCCGGCTGCCCTTTTAACGCGGCCTCGGCCTGAGATCACGCTGGAGCGGGAGCCGACCGGGGATGAAGAGGGTGGGGCGGGACGGGGCGACCTGGCACCGTTCCACATCTGGATGGTGCAGTAGGGGGGAAGGCGGGAAAAAAATCCGCCGGGCGATTGGAGCGAAGCGACGTTTCACAGGGAGCCCGGCGGATTTGTTTTCCCGCCTTCCCCTGCGCCGCTACTGATCAATCCAGGACGAAACCTCGTATCGAGTGAGCGCGCTCAACTGACTGATCATCGCGCTCGAATACATCATCTTGATGTTGCCGTTGATGCTCGAGCTGCCCGAGAGCGTGCCCTGAACCATCAGCGCCCCTACGATCTGCTTCGCCGTTCCACCGCCCGTGATCGTCACGTTCTTGAGGCAGAGGACCACGCCGTTCCAGTTGAAGGTTCCGCTCATCTCGAAGTCGCCGTCGAT
>DATGVG010000097.1:0-6629 GCA_035300625.1 Candidatus Limnocylindrales bacterium | reverse complement strand
GCGTCCTGGAGGTGGGGGACGACGTCTACGCGCGCCGGTTCGGGGGAAACAGGGTCTCCGGATCGGACGTGCTCCACCCGGTTCCGGGTGCGACGGGCGCGACGCTGATCGGAGACCTCGCGCGGCCCGACACGCTGCCCGAGCGGGGCTATGACGCGTTCATCTGCACGCAGACGCTGAATTTCATTCTGGATCCTGGGCGCGCGCTCGCCGGCGCGCGGCGGCTGCTCCACGAGGGCGGCACGCTGTTGCTCACGGTCGGCGGCATCAGCCAGATCAGCCGCTACGACGCTGACCGGTGGGGCATGTACTGGGGGTTCACGCCGCAATCGCTCGCCAGCCTGCTGGACGCCGCCTTCCCCGGCGCATACACGATCACCGCCTACGGAAATCCGCTCGCGGCCGCGGCGCTCCTCTACGGGCTTGCGGTGGAAGACCTCCCGGATCCGGCACTTCTGGACGCTGCCGATCCCGACTACCCGGTCGTGCTGGCCGCGGTGGCGCGACGGCGGGGCACATCGTGAGGGGTGCATTGCGCGCCGTGCGATCCGGCGCGCGGCGGCTGCTCCATTCCGTCGCCAACCGATTCGATCCGCCGAGCGTCGTGCTCCTGTATCACCGAGTGGCTGAGCTATCCAGCGACCCCCATGCCCTCGCCGTTCATCCGGAACGGTTCCGCGCGCAGATGGAGAGGCTCGCGCGCGCCGCGGCGCTGACCCGATTCGAGAACCTGGGCCGTGGTCCGGCTCCCGCCGCGGCGGTAACCTTCGACGACGGCTACGCCGACAATCTGGGGGCCGCGCTCCCGATCCTCGAGTCGTTCGCGATCCCGGCGGTGTTTTTCGTCACGACGGGATTCGTCGAGTCGGGGAGAGAGTTCTGGTGGGACGAGATCCATCGTCTGGTGCCGGAGACGGGACCGCTACCGGACCGTTTCGAGCTTCCCGCCGGACCGCGATGGCCGGAGCTGGACCTCGCCGAAGGAGGCGGCCGCGCGCGTCTCACGCGCCGCCTGCACGCGACGCTTCGCGCTCTCCGCGCCGAACCGCGCGAGGCTCTCTTCGACGCGATCGCCGCCTGGAGCGGACGCGATCGCGCCGCCCGGCGCGACCATCGACCCCTCACGATCGCGGAGGTGGGGCGCCTCGCGCAAAGTCCGCTCGCGACCCTCGGCGCCCACGGGGTGACCCACACCGCGTTCACCGTGCTCGACGGGCCCGGCCGCAAGGACGAGATGCTTCGCTCCAAGGCCGCGCTCGAGAAGTGGACCGGCCGCGCTGTCACCGCCTTCGCCTTTCCGTACGGCGAGCGCCGGGACGTCCCCCCGGCGGCAATCGCGGAAGCGTCGGAAGCGGGGTTCGCCGCGATCGCGCTCAATCAGCCGGGGCAGGTCCGGTCCCGCACCGACCGGCGCCGCATCCCGCGCTTCGTGGTCGGCGACTGGAGCGGAGAGGAGTTCAGCCGCCGGCTCCGCCGCATGTGGACCGCATGATCGTCACCTCGGCGCGGAACGCCCGGCCATGAAGCCGATCCGCGTGGCCCTCCTCAGCTCCTACGATGATCGCGGCGGCGCCGCGCGAGCCGCCCTCCGCCTGCACCGCGCGCTCCCGGGCGCCGGGGTAGAGAGCCGGCTCCTCGTGCAGAGGCGCTTCGGGAGCGAGCCCGGGGTGGACGGCCCCCGCGGCGGCCTTCGGGGCGCCATCGCCGCGTGGCGTCCTCGCCTCGATTCCATTCCGGTGCGCTTCTACGGCGGCCGCGCGCCGCAGCTCTTCTCTCCCTCCTGGCTGCCGGACGGTACGTCTCGCCGGATCGAGAGCGCCGCGCCGGACGTGGTGCACCTCCATTGGGTCGGGTTCGGCTTCGTCCGCCCCGAGACCCTGGCGCGGCTCCGTGCGCCGATCGTCTGGACGCTGCACGATTCCTGGGCATTCACGGGCGGCTGCCACTTACCCGGGAGCTGCACGCGCTACCGCGGCGAGTGCGGCGCCTGCCCGGCCCTCGGCTCCCGCCGCGATCGTGATCTCTCGCGATGGGTGTTTGCGCGGAAGCGGCGGGCGTGGCGCGCCCTCGCTCCCCGATTGGTCGCGCCCAGCCGGTGGATCGCCGACGCGGCCCGGTCGAGCGCGCTCTTCCGCGACGTTCCCGTCGAGGTTGTGCCGAACGGCGTCGACCTGGATCGCTTCCGACCTCGGGATCGGGACGAAGCCCGCGAACGACTGGACCTGCCGCGCGACCGGAGCGTGCTGCTCTTCAGCGGGCTCGAAGGTCTGGGCGACCCGAACAAGGGCTTCGATCTTCTCGAAGAGGCGCTGGCCGTGCTCGCCGGCCGGGGCGTCGCCGATCGTTTCCTGCTCCTGGTCGTGGGCTCGGACGCGCCTCGGGGATGGGCAGCGGCTCCCATACCGGTCCGGTTCGCGGGCCGGATCGACGACGAAGAACGCCTCGCGCTCCACCTCGCGGCCGCCGACCTCGTCGTCCTGCCTTCCCGGTCGGAGAACCAGCCCAACCTGGTCACCGAGGCGATGGCGTGCGCGCGGCCGGCGGTGGCGTTCCGCACGTCGGGGCTCCCGGATTTGGTGGTCGATCGCGAGACCGGGTACCTTGCCGAGCCCTATCGAGCGGAGGATCTGGCCGACGGGATCGTGTGGGTCACCCAAGACCCCGCGCGCCTGCGTCGCCTGGGCGATGCGGCACGCGACCGCGCCGAGCTGGAATACGGCCATCGCCGGGCGGCTCTCCGCTACCGGGACCTCTATGAGGCTGCCGTGCGAGGCGCCCGGGCCGCGGACTGAGGTCCCCGGTGGAATCGGCGCCGCAAATCTGCTATAATCAGGCGGTTCCGCAACAAAGGAGGCGCCATGTCCACGCGTTCGCTCGTCACCCGCGCGCTCCCCCTGCTGTTCGCCGCGGGCATTTTCGTTTCCGCTTCCGCCTACGCCCAAGTTCAGCCGTGCCCCGACCACCAGCCCGTCGTCCGCGTCACATCCGGCCCTGATTTCCAGGCCGGGATCGGCGTGGCGGTGCACATCAACGTGACCGCGATCGATTACGACGGCGATATCATTACCGGGTTTACCGCGAACACATCGGGCCTCCCACCCGGAAACGACGCCGCCTTCATCGCGAGCGCCGACAACCGGTCGGGTTCCTTCACGTGGACGCCGCAGCCCGGCCAGGCCGGCACCTACATGGTGACCTTCAGCGCATTCAACACGCTCACCGGCTCGGCGAGCGCGCGGATCATCGTCGTCGACACAGCCGGCGCTCCGCACGTTCAGGCTCCCGCGTTCATCTCGAGCGCCGAAGGCAGTCCGATCACGTTCACCGTCTACGCGGGCGATCCGGACGGCGAGCCGATCCAGTCGCTGACCGCGGCTCCGCTTCCCTCGGGGGCATCGTTCGCCCCCAACATGTCCAACACGGCGGCCGGATTCTCCTGGACCCCGGGCTTCACCCAGGCTGGGAGCTGGTCGATCACGTTCACGGCGGTCAGCAGCTCGACCGGCTCCGCGACGACTTCGATCAGCGTGACCAACGGCAATCGCGCCCCGGTCGTGACCGCTCCGCCGACTCGGAGCGGCACGGTGGGATCGCAGCTCATCGTGGACGTTTCGGCGATGTCTCCCGACGACGAGGTCATCACCTCGCTGACCACGTCTCCGCCGCCTCCACCGGGCGCCAGCTTCACGCCGTGCTACAACGGCCCCTCCGCGACCGGGCGGCTCACGTGGACCCCCACGCAGGCGGGAACGTTCAACGTGACCTTTGTCGCGACCACGAGCAGCGGGCTGGCGGGAGCCGCGACGACGTCGATCACGGTGACCGGCGGCGCCGATCGCGCGCCGGTTGTCACGGCGCCGCAAACCGCCACGACCTCCCAGGGCTTGGCGCTGACGTTCTCCGTGACGGCCGGGGATCCGGACGGGGACCCGATCGCGTCGCTCGTCGCCACGAACCTGCCGGCGGGGGCCATGTTCACGTCGAACGCGGCGCACACCTCGGGCACGTTCTCCTGGACGCCGTCGCCGCCTCAGGCGGGGGACTACAACGTCACCTTCACGGCTTCCAACACGCTTTCCGCCTCCGCGATCACCCAGATCACCGTGACCGGCGGAGAGATCACGCCGCCGGTCGTCACGGCGCCGGCCGCGGTCCAGGCCACCGCCGGCACCCCGGTCACGTTCACCGTGACGGCGACGACCCCGAGCGGAGCCACCATCTCGTCGCTCACCGCGTCGCCGCTGCCCGCGGGCGCGTCGTTCACCTCGGATTTTGCCCACACGTCTGGAACTTTCATGTGGACGCCCACGATCGCGCAGGCGGGAACCTACACGGTGGTTTTCACCGCGAGCTCCAGCGGAACCTCCTCCAGCGCCGCGACGTCGATCACGGTGACCGGCGTCGTGGCCGCCCGGGCGTTCCTGGACGGGGCGAATAATACGATCAAGCTCGCCTCGAGCAAGCCGACGTGGTGCGTCACGATCGAGATCCCCCTGGGGAGCGCGGCGCAGATCACCGACCTCAACCCCTCGACGGTCGTTCTGCGCTCCGCGGGAACCGGATCGGTGGACCACATCGCGGCGATCGGCGGGAAGTCGGCCATCATCGGCGATCGCGACAACAACATGGTCCCGGACATGACCCTGTGCTTCCGGAAGGCGGATTTGCGCCTGCTCTTCTCCAACCTCACGGGGAAGACCACGGTGCCCGTCGTGATCGAGGGATCGACCGCTACCGGGCTCATCGTCCGGGCGTCGCTCAACGTGGACGTCCAGGCCGGCGGCGGGCACGCGGTCGCGTCCATCTCGCCGAACCCCCTGAATCCATCGGGCACGCTGCGGTTCGAGACTTCCCGCGCGGGCGGGGTTCGCGTCCTGCTCTTCGATGCCGGGGGTCGGATGGTGCGCGAGGTGCTGCGCCGCGAAGGGTTGCCAGCCGGCGCGCATGAGGTCCGGGTGGACGCCCGGGACGCCTCGGGCCGGCCGCTCGCCTCGGGTGTCTATTTCTTCCGGATCGATTCGGCGGACGGCAGGTCGGAGGGTCGGGTCGCGGTGCTGAAGTAGGCGCCGCGCGGGACGTCTGCGCCGGGGAAGCACGGCGAGTTCGTGCTATCCTCGGCGCATGCGCATCCTCTTCCTGACGTCGCGCATGCCGTATCCGCCTGTGGGGGGCGATCGGTTCCGCGTCTTCCACATGATGCGGGCGGCAGCCGAGGCGGGACACGCCGTCCATCTCCTCTCCTTCGACACCCACCGGCGCGAGCCGGGGGAACTCCTGCCGCTCCAGGGGATCGTCCGGAGCGTCGAGACGGTTCCGCTACCCCGTCCTCTCTCCTGGCTCCGGGCGGTTCAGGCGCTGCCCGGGCGGGTTCCGCTCCAGGCGGCCTACTACCGCTCCCGGCGGATGGGGGAGCGGGTGGACGACGCGGTGCGCCGGCTGAAACCGCACGTGGTCGTGACGCACCTCTTCCGGATGGCTCCCTACGCGCTTCCGCACATGGGACGGGGGCGCGCGCGATGGGTGCTCGACATGACCGACGTCATCTCCGCCGGCATCGAGCGCTCGCTCCCGTTCCGGCGCGGCCCGGATCGCTGGATCTACAACCTGGAGGCGCCGCGCATCCGCGATTACGAAGCGGCGGTGGCTCCGCGCTTCGACGAGTGCTGGGTCATCAGCCAGGCGGAGATGCGCCACCTGGAGCGCATCGCGCCCGGAGCGGCGGCGCGCGTGGTGCCGAACGGAATGGGGCCCGAGCGGCTCCGCGCCCCGGTGCCGCGTGAGAGCGCCCGGCTCGTCTTCCTGGGCTTTCACGACGTATTCCACAACAGGGACGCGGTGCGGTTCCTGGTGCAGGACGTCTTCCCCCGCGTGCGATCGGCGGTTCCCCATGCGACGCTGATGATCGCGGGGAAGGGATCGGACGCCGTGCGCGCGTGGGCCGAACGGGTGGAGGGAGTGCGCGTGCTCGGCTTCGTGGATGACGCCGACGACGTGCTCGCGCGCTCCACGGTGTTCGTCGCGCCCCACCGCTTCGCCGCCGGCGTGCAGAACAAGGTGCTCCAGGCCCTCGCGAGCGGAACGCCGGTCGTGACGACGTCCGCGGTGCGCGCCGGGCTGGACCCGGTGCCCGAGGGCGCCCTCCGCGTTGCCGACGACGCTGCGGGCATCGCCCGCCACGTCGTGGCGATCCTCAACGACCCGCCGGCCGCCGCGTCGCTGGGCAGCCTGGGGCGCGGCTGGGTCCGTAGCCGTTTCTCGTGGGACGCCTCGGTGCTCGCCCTGGAGTCGGTGCGGCCCGCGGGAACCATCCGCGAGGCGGAAGCGCCGGCCGCAGCTCTTCCTGTTTGACGTCTCCCGCAGTACTCCTCGTGGCGCCGTTTTGCTTCGTCGCCACGCTCCTCCTCACTCCGCTCATGCGCCGGCTCGCGGCGCGCACGGGATACATCGACCACCCCGCTCCGCGGAAGCACCATCCCGAGCCGACGCCGCTCCTGGGGGGAGTCGCCATCGCCGCGTCCCTGATCGCCGGTCCGGTGCTCGCGAGGATTGTGGGCGGGGCCGGGGCGGACCTCTCGTGGCCGCGCGCCGGAGTCCTCTGCGGAGGGGCGCTTTCGCTCGCGCTGGGTTTG
>DATGVG010000096.1:0-3798 GCA_035300625.1 Candidatus Limnocylindrales bacterium | reverse complement strand
AACCATGCTCCCGTCGTCACGGTCGCGCCGTCGCTCAGCGTCAACGAGGGCGCGGCGCTATCGTTCACCGTGACGGCTACCGACGCCGACGCCGACCACGTCACCCTGACCGCTTCGGGCCTGCCCGCGGGCGCTACGTTCGTCGACAACTCGAACAACACGGGCACGTTCCACTGGACGCCCGGATCCACCCAGTCCGGCACGTACACCCTCACGTTCACGGGCAACGACGGCCACGGCGGGACCAACACCGCAACCACGGTCATCACGGTGCTCGATGTGACGGGTGGGGGAGGCGGTGACGCCACCGCGACGATCATCGGGAAGATCAAGAGCAAGACGAAGACGGTCTGCTTCCGCATCGTGCCGGTGAACGGGGCATTCGATCTCCGGAACGTGGACGTCGCCAGCGTGACGCTCGATTTCGGGGGCGGATCGGTCCACGCGCTCTCGGGGAGGACGCACGTTGCGTTCGACTGCAGCGGCGGCGGAGACGACGGGGATGACGACGCCGAGGAGTGCCACGACTGCGGCGACGGTGGCGATCACGATGGTGGGAGCTGGGGCGACGATCACGGGGACGGTGACGACAGCGACCACGAAGGCACCGTCGATACCGGATCGTGCGTCGCCACGCACCTCCACGCCTGTTTCTCCATGCATGACCTGCGCGCTCTCCTCGGAGTGTCGGACATCCGGTCGCGGCTTCTCCTTGCCACGATCAGCGGCAATCTGACCACCGGCGGCTCCTTCGTCGCGACGATCGGGACCCGCGTGGCGCACGAGGACAACGGTCATGGCGGCGATCAGGGCGGGAAGGGGAGCCACGACATCCACTGCAAGGCTTCTCCCAATCCGCTCAATCCCGAAACCCTGCTGAGCTTCACGCTCTCCCAGGCCGGCCGCGTGCGGGTAACGATTTACGATCTCCAGGGACGCCTGGTGAAGACCCTCCTGGACGAGAACCGGAACACGGGTGAGCAGGCGCTCCTGTGGAACGGCACCAATGCCAAAAACGGCAGGGTCAGCTCGGGTCTCTACTTCATCAAGGTCCAGACGCCCGAGGCCCAGGTCGTCCGGCGGGTGACCGTACTGAAGTAAACGCAAGGGCGGATCACCTTCTTCCGTTCCGGCGGGCGGGGCGCACCGGCGTCCCGCCCGCTTCGCGTTCGCCGCGCGAAATTTTCTTGACGCGGTCAGGGCATGGCCCCGTATGATGCGCGCGTCGGTCGGTCTCCCCGCCGGGTGTCCCTGCATCCCCTCCGAATCGCTTCTCGTGTCCCCGGTCGCCTCGTGTCCCCCGTCGCGCTAGTTCTCGGATCGCCGGGCAGCCGTCCTCCCCGAAGCCGGTACGCCAAAGGGAGAGTCCTGCCATGTTCCCGATCGCTTTCCTCGTTGCCTTCGCGATCCTCGGCGCCCCTCAACCGGCCCTCGCGCAAACGGGGACGGTGACCGGGCGGGTGGTTGATTCCAAGGGCGAACCCCTCCCCGAGGCTCGCGTCCTGGTTCCCGAGCGGCAG
The DNA here is from genome assembly GCA_035300625.1 of Candidatus Limnocylindrales bacterium. GTDB lineage: Bacteria > Eisenbacteria > RBG-16-71-46 > SZUA-252 > SZUA-252 > DASQJL01. The sequence goes on along the minus strand of DATGVG010000096.1, from coordinate 2,278 downwards.
GTGGGAACCACGTCCGGCGCTGATGGCCGCTACCGGATCTCAGACATCCCGGTCGGATCCTGGCTGTTGATCGTGAGGATGCCCGGGCGAAAGTCGTCCCAGCGCACGGTCGCGGTGGACGCGGGACGGATGGCGATCGCGGATTTCATCTTGCTGGACGCCCCGTATCGCGTGCCCGTCGTCGTCGTCCATACGAACGCCCCGACCGCCATCCGGAAAGACGCGTCCACGCGGACGCACGTGACGTCCGAGGAGCTGCGAAAGCTTCCGGTGGACAAGCTGGAGGACATCATCAAGCTGAAAGCCGGGGTGTCCAGCCAGGGGGACGAGATTCATTTCCATTTCGGAAGGGCGGATGAAATTCTCACGATCGTGAACGGGATTCCGAGCAAGAATCCCATGCGGTCGGAGGGGGTCGATCTTGGCCTCCTGGCGATCGCCTCGAGCGAGCAGGTTCTGGGCGGCCTCGACGCCCAATACGGGAACGCGCTCTCGGGGATCATCTCCCTGACGACGCGCGAAGGGCCGGACAAGTTCGGAGGAGAGGTCCGTTACTTCACCGATCGCTATGGCGAGCAGGACAAATCATTCAACAACTATGAGCGCCTGAGTCTGGGCGTCGGGGGGCCCTGGTTCTTCCCGAACACGAACTACTTCGTTTCGATCCAGGGGACGTACACCGACACGTATCTCCGGAACGTGGCGAGGCACCGCGAGCACCGCTTCCTCGATTTCATCCGCCTCGGCAACCGGCAGTCGAACGCAACCGACTTCTCCGGCAAGCTCACGTGGAGAGTCACTCCGGACAAGAAGCTCGGTCTGGAGCTTATCCGCAACGCCTCGATTTCCGACCGCTACCACAACCGCTGGAATCGATCCGGGTTCGTGCAAGTTCGGAACGACAGCACGGCCCCCACCGATGGTGCGGTGACGCGGGAGTACGGGGCGTGGTCGTGGTACCCGATCGATTCCACCTTCGTTCCCATGAACACGGCGGAGCATTTGCCGGTCCGGGAGGACGACTACCAGCAGCTGACGCTGTCGTGGCGCCACAGCTTCGGCAGGGATTCCTCGCTGACCGTCTACAACGTGCGCGCGTCGCGTCAGGAGTGGCGGTCGTCCACGGACGTGCTCGGCCGCCAGCTCTGGGAATATGAGCAGCAGCCCAATCAGTATTACGACCCCCAAAACCGCCTGGACGGGGCGTACTACGTGACGAACGGGGATTATCCGACGTACGAGCGCCGGAAGACGGTGACCTACACCCTGAACACGGATGTCGCGCGGAACATCCGGCGGCACCGCTTCATGGCGGGCGGCGAGATCACCTACAACGACCTCCAGTACCTGCTCACGCAGTTTCCGAACGTGCTGGACGCGAACGGAAACTACGGCGCGAACCGCGACGAGTTCCGCAATTACAATCCGGAAGGGTCGCTATTCCTGCAGGACCGCTGGGACTTCGAGGGCATGGTGCTGAACGCCGGCATCCGGTACGACGCGTTCTCCGTGGGCAGCCAGCTTTCGGACGTGAAGGACCGCGTCAAGGTCCAATGGAGTCCCCGGATCGGCGTCGCGTACCCGATTTCGGACCGGGACGTCATGAGCTTCCACTATGGCCGGCTCTTCCAGGTGCCCGATCGCCTCTTCATCTACCAGGGCCGGAGCATCTCAGCGGAAGCGCGCGGCAACTCCAATCTGGCTCCGGAGACTACGATCGCGTACCAGCTTGGCGTCCAGCACCAGTTCAGCCACGAGTTGTATCTCCAGTTCAGCGTCTACTTCAAAGACATCTTCGGCCAGCTCTCGACGGTCCAGCAGGAGATCCCCGGATACGCGATCACCGTGCCCACCTTCGTGAACGGGGATTATGCGTCCGCCCGCGGGATTGACGTCACCTTCATCAAGCAGATGGGGCACGGCTTCTCCGGAGAGGTCAACTACACGTACGGAAACGCCAGCGGAACCGCATCCGATCCCAACCGCGCCCTGGCCTCACGGGGGAATCTGCGCGACCAGTACAAGCCGACTTCGGAGCAGCCCCTCGACTGGGATCAACGGCACAACGTGTCCGCGGCGCTTCGGCTGGGGGACGAGAAGGACTGGGGGGCGTCGTTCGTCTATCAGTTCGGGACCGGGCTCCCGTACACGCCGGAGCGCCGCCAGCAGCGACGGGTCGACCCCGCCCTGGAGAACTCCCGGCGCCTGCCGTCAACCTCGACGCTATCGGCCCAGGCGGAGCGATTCTTTCGAGTGTGGGGGCAGAGGCTGACGCTCT
>DATGVG010000095.1:0-13671 GCA_035300625.1 Candidatus Limnocylindrales bacterium | reverse complement strand
CTCGAGCGGGTCTAAACTGAAATCTTGAGACCGCGTCGGAAATCCTCATCCAGACGTCGTCGCTAATCCAATGGAGGTCTATGGTTCTTGGATGCACCCATGTCACCTTGCCAGATTTCCCCACCGTAGCAGCAACTTTTGCCTCCCGGTCAATCAGGCCGGCGCTCTTGACCTCCACGACAGGTTCCGAAAGAAGCTCGGGTGCAGTATCAACTCTTACAGCGACATCCGGGTCATCCGGATCCAGCGCCACTGGGAACATCCCTCCGTACCGGAACCGGCGTCCATTCTCAGATTTCACGGAGACGATAACGCGGTTTTCCTTCGTTACTACCGACAAACCGCTCACCTCGAGGGTCATTAACCGCTCGTAGTCGTAAGAGTCCCCGGCGGCCTCACCAGGAAGATGTAACGATGCACGGATTGTAACGGGGTCATCGTTCTTCTTCTTGAGGCGTAGGAACCATCTCTTGTCGCTTGGCCCTCTCCATCCCAGTCCTGGGTGCACGGTCCTGTGTAGCGCACCTGCGACTACGTCCACATGTGGACTAACTGAAATTCGGACCTCGCCTGCTTCGCTGCCGGAATGCACCTCGCTCCAGGTGCGAACCTCAACGTCCCACAGCCCAGCTCGGTCAATTGTGTCCATGGACCATAGGCTCAACTCGACCGGGAACAGGTCGCCAGTTGTCGGCTTAGCTCCGCCGGGGGCAGCGACGGTGCACGTCGCCATCAGCAAAGCCACACGTCGCCATAAGTGCCTCATCGCTGCCTCCTACCGAACCACGACAATCCTATCGCGGTCCCGCATTCCATCGCAAACGAGCGCCTCCGCCACCGAAACTCTCGACGCGGTCGGCCACCTCCCCCGCGCCGCGAGACAGAGGATTATCCCCGAGGCTATCGCATGATCATGAATCGACCTGTTGCGACCCCGTCCGCTGTCTCGACTCGGTAGAGGTAGATGCCGGATGGAACCTGGGACCCAGCGCGAGTGAGGGATCCAAGGCGGAACCCGCGAAAGCCTGGCGGCGCCACAGGCAGGTCCGCCAAGGTTTGGACCAATCTCCCGTTCACATCAAATACCCTCACTCTCAGGGCTCCAGCGGTGGAGGTCGCGACGCTCAGCGTGCCTTCCCCAGCTATAGGATTGGGAGAGATGCGTACGATGTTTCTGCCAGTCTGGACAACATCGAGCACAAAGGACGAGTGAATTCTATCGCCCGCACCAAGGCCGCCGTCGATGCTTACAGTCACCGCCCTCCTACCATGAACGCTAGCGAAAAGGCTGGCGAGATCACCACGCGCGAAGCAGATCGGGAGTTCCAGGACGCCGTTCGCATCCGTGTCGGTCAGAACCGCGCCATCCAGAACATGCCCGGCAATGCGGCTCACAGATCCAGTGCCACTGGAGAGCATGGAGACGGAGGAGCGGGCGATATCGGAGGCATTGAAATCACCGTTCAACGGCTCAAGACGCACGCAAGTGTACGCAGGTCCCGCACCTATAGGAATCGTACGGTTTGCCTCAGGTAGGAAAGCGCGAGCAGTTCGAAATACAGGTCTGCCGCCCCGGTTGAACAGCAGGGAAACCGAGTTCCCAGCATAGGTCCCCACGACGAGATCCGGCCTGCCATCCCCGTCGAGGTCCCCTATCGCAACGGATACAGGGTTTGGAACTGTCCCGAAATCCGCTCTCGAGCCAAAGGTCCCGTCGCTGGCTCCAAAAAGTACCGAGACGGTGCTCGTGCCATTAGCGGTTGCCAAATCGTAGTTCCCATCGCCGTCAAGATCACCGATAGCAACCCCATACGATCCGCCCGGCGTTACATAGTCGCTTGGGGAAGCGAACGTGCCATTCCCGTTGCCTTTGAGCACAGCGACCCCACCCTTTGAATCACAGTTGTCCTTGTATGTCACGGCCAAGTCCAGCCTCCCGTCTCGGTCCACATCGCGGGCGAGAACGACGTTTGCGGGGATGTGGTCGAGTACAACAGTGGGCAAGCCAAACACTCCCGATCCCGCGCCAAGGAGAAGTGTCACCTTTGCGGCCAGGGGATCGGCCACCGCAAGGTCGGGGTTTCCGTCGCCATTGAAGTCGCCCACAGTGATGGCGTCGGGGAATCGTCCAAACGGTATGTCCGTTCGAGCAGCGAACATGCCCTGTCCCAGGCCGAGCTGAACGGAAATGCCCGGAGGACCAGATGCCACGAGTCTCGGGGCTTTGGGGCTTGCGGCAGCAAAGCATATATAGGAGCCATTGCCGGTGGCGGCGATCAGGTCAGGCCGGCCGTCCTTGTCGAGATCGGCGACAGATACGAAATTGGGGTTCGCCAAAGTCGGCACGTACGTCTGGAGACCAAATGTCCCGTCTCCCAATCCAGGCAGAATCGAGATGGAATCGGTGCCGAAGTCTGCTACGACGAGGTCGAGGCCGGGCGTTCCGTCCATCTCGGCGCTCGTGATCCATAGTGGATAGGGACCTACACTGTAATCATGCGCCCGCCCGAAATCCCCCGCACCATCATTGACGACGACCGATACGGTCGCCGAGCCAGAATTCGCCGAGGCGATATCAGGGTATCCGTCTCCATTGAAATCTTTGACTTCGACGGCTGACGGATCCATCCCGGTCGTTACACGCGTATCGACGCCATAGGTGCCATCTCCGTTCCCCAGAAGGACTGCAACCATTCCGAGGCCGCCGCCAGTTGAGCACGAAGACGCAATGTCCGGGTAGCCGTCTCCGTTGAAGTCTCCGATCGCGGTCGAGAAGGGGAGAGATCCGATAGGGAATCTCCGAACCGGTGCAAAACTGCCGTCTCCATTTCCGGGAACGACCGCAACCTCGCCGCGTCCAAAATCGGGTATCGCAAGATCGAGGTGCCCATCAGCGTTCAAGTCCCCGATCGCGAAGCTACCGAGGCCGTAGGTATCGTCACCCGCGGCATACGCGACAGCCGGCCCGAACGTTCCGTCGCCATTCCCAAGAAGGACAAGAGCCAAGTTATGGATGGCGTTATCGTAGTTCAGCACGATGATGTCGAGCTTGCCATCCGAATTTAGATCCGCTAAGGAAAGGCTCAGGACCCAAATCGGCAGGAGAGTGGGCGTCGCAAAGGTGCCGTCACCTTTACCGAGCATTATCTGCAACGAAGCGGCGGTCTCATCGGCCACCACAAGGTCCAGCTCCCCGTCACCATTCAGGTCCCCAGCAGCGAGGGTTCTGGAATAGGCTTCGATGGGAGTGCCCCTAGGCGAATCAAAGGTGCCGTCGCCCTTGCCGATCAGAACGTTCACTCCTCCGACATAACCACCGCCCACTGACACCACAACGTCTTCATGGCCATCATGGTTTATGTCAGCCACCGCGAATCCCGATGGGCTCCCTCCGGCCGGTTGGCTCAACCTCGAGGGAAATGTCCCATCGCCGATCCCTAGAAGGACGACGATCGAATCTGCCTTTGCGGCGATCAGATCGGGATGGCCATCGGAATTTAGATCACAGACCGCAAGGGGCCTGCCATCGCCGGTGGTGTAGTCGGTCTTCGGCAGGAATGACGAAGAACCGTCCGAGAGCAAGACCGAGACAGACCGCGCGTCCGGGTTTGTTGTAACCAGGTCAAGATGCCCGTCGCCATTAAGATCGCAGGCGGCAATCGAGAATGCGCCAGCCCCGGCATCAAAGGAGAGCGAAGGGGCGGCAAGGAAGGGCTCAGCTTCTGCGTGAACGGCCAATCCCAGAAGCAGCAGAGCACAGACAAATGCTGGAAGGTGAGTATTGCAGGTGAGGCATACGTCCGAATCCCGCTTCACGTCCGTACCTTTTATCCGGCCGAGGCTGAGCCACGCCAACACGGGGGAACAGAGACTCAAACAAGTTTACCAGCCGGTTAGCTGGCAGGCGGGATTATCTTCAAGATACCTCCCGGGCGCCATAGCCGACAGCCCGGGGGAGCTCCGACTAGCGCTCGGAGGCCCCGCCCTCTGCGTCGTAGGCAATGACGCTGTGAATTGGAACGTCGCCGCCCAGCTTCGCCCGCCCGCCGAGGAACGTCAGCTCCACCAAGAACGCGCACCCCACCGGCACGCAGTCGATCGCGCGCGTCAGGTTGAGCGCCGCTCGCGCCGTGCCGCCTGTTGCGAGGACATCGTCCGCGATCAGGACCCTGGTCCCGGGTGGGACCAGGTCGCGATGCGTCTCGAGGCTGGCGCGACCGTATTCTAGCTCGTACTCCTCGCGCCGCGTGGCCCTGGGCAGCTTCCCTTCCTTGCGCGCGAGCAGCAAACCCGCGCCCCAGCGCGATGCAAGCGCAGAGGCCACCAAAAAACCGCGCGCCTCAATGCCCAACACCATCGCCGGCGGCTCCTTATCGAACGGCGCTGCCAGCGCGACCACGGCCCGCGCCCACGCGGCGCCGTCCGCCCAGAGCGGCGTCAGGTCGCGAAAGACGACGCCGCGCTGCGGCCAGTCGGGCACGGCGCGCACCCATGCGGAGAGGGGCTTCACGCGACGGAACGTATCGCTCCCGCTCCGCCGACCGCAACCTCTACAATGCGGCCATGCATGTCCTTGTCGCTGGCGGGAGTGGACTGGTCGGTCGAGCCCTTACTCCACGCCTTTCCGCCGACGGCCACCGGGTGACGCGCCTACTCCGCACCGAGGGACCGCCGGGTGGGCCCACGCGCGTCTGGGATCCCGACGCGGGCAGGCTCGAAGCCCGCGTGCTCGAGGACGTGGACGCGGTGGTGCACCTGGGCGGCGTGAGCGTCGGCTCCCTCTGGACGGCGCGCCGCAAGGCCGCGATCCGGAACAGCCGCGTCCGCTCGACCCGCCTGATCGCCGACGCGATCTCCAACGCGTCCCGCCGCCCCTCCGTCTTCATCCACGCCTCCGCGGTCGGCTACTACGGTAACCGCGGGGACGAATTGCTGACCGAAACAAGCACCCCGGGCAAGGGCTTCCTAGCCGACCTCTGCCGCGACTGGGAGGCCGCGTCCGCTCCCGCGCGCGACGCGGGCGTGCGCGTGGCGCACGTGCGGACGGGCTTGGCCTTGACCCCTCGCGGCGGCGTGCTCCGCTCCATGCTCCCGGCGTTTCGCCTGGGGCTGGGAGGGCGACTGGGAAGCGGGCGCCAATGGATGCCGTGGATCGGACTGGAGGACCTGGTGGAGGTCTACGTGGGCGCGCTGGCCGACGATTCGCTGCGCGGCGCGGTCAACGCGGTCGCGCCCGAGCAGGTGACGAACGCGAATTTCACGCGGGCGCTGGGACGCGCGCTCAGGCGCCCCACGTTCCTGAACGTCCCCGAGTTCGCGCTCCGCATGTTGCCCGGGCGGATGGGCAAGGAGGCGCTCCTCGCGAGCACCCGAGCGCTGCCGGAAGTGCTGATGCGAATCGGATTCCGCTTCAACCAGCCCACCCTGGCGGGCGCTCTGGCCGCGGCGCTCTGATGGCGGGCCGGCGGCTCTTAGTCCTGGGGGGCGGTTTCGCGGGTCTGGACGTGGCGCGCTCCATCGGAAAGTCGCGCGCCGCCCGCGACTATTGGGATCCTCTCCTCGTCGACAAGGAAAACTTCTTCCAGTTCAACCCGCTCCTCCCCGCGGTCGCGGTCGGCGCCGTCGAGACGCGGCACATCGTCTACCCGTTCCGCGAAATGGCGCGGCACCGCCACATCCGCTTCTACAAGAACAAGGTCATCCGCATCGACCTGGACCGCCGCCAGGTTCTCCTCCACAACAACTTGGTCGAGTCCTACGACACGCTGGTCATCGCGCTGGGGAGCGTGACCAACTACTACGGCGTCCCCGGCGCCGAGGAATACACGCGGCCGTTCAAAACGATCGCGGACGCGATGACGCTGCGCGCTCGCGTGGTGGAGCTGTTCGAGATGGCGGAACAGGCAGGGACGCCGGAGAAGCGCCGCCGTCTGCTCTCCTTCGCGCTTGTCGGCGGCGGCGTCACCGGGGTCGAGGTGGCCGCGGAGCTGATCGAGATGGCGCGCGAGACGCTATTGCCGCGCTATCCCAGCGTCAGCGTTGAGGACCTTTCGGTGACCATTATCGAGGGCGGCGACCGCGTCGTTCCCTCCGCGCGCCCCGAGCACTCGGAGTACGTGCATCGGTTCCTGGACCGGCGGGGCGTGAAGCTGCTGCTCCGCTCCCCCGTCGAGCGCGTCGAGCCAAGCTCCGTGCACGTACGGGGCGGGAGCCGCGTGGACGCATTCACGATCATCTGGACCGCGGGCGTCTACCCGCCCGCGCCGGTCCGCGATCTCCCGGTCCAGCACCACCGCGATGCGCGCGTCCTGGTGGACGAGTACCTGCGCGCGCGACGCGCGGACGACACGGCGCTGGAGGACGTATACGTGCTGGGAGACTGCGCTGCGTCGCGGCGGCCGGACGGCACGATGCAGCCGGCGCTCTCGCAGACGGGGATCGCGATGGGAAGCTACCTGGGCCGCCAGCTCGAGCGACGCGCCCAGGGCAAGCCGCCCGAGCGGTTCGAATTCCAGGACGTGGGCTACATCATCTCGCTCGGGAAGCACTCCTCGGTGCTCGAGCTGTTCGGCATTTCCATGTCTGGCAAGCTGGCGTGGCTGATGTGGGCCGGCGCTTACCTGGTCAAGATGGTGGGTATCCGGAAGCAGATCGAGGTGGGCTTGGACCATCTGACCCACCTGTTCTTCCAGCACGACATGTCCCAGATCCTGCCGCGCAGGGCGGTTTTGTCGGACGAGGAGCTGAACCTGTCCCTGGCCGGCGAGGGGGAACCACCGGCGCCCGGGGCGCGGGCCGAGGGGGCGCCGCAGGCGGTCACAAACGAACCGGAAGCGCGTAGGCGGGGTAGGTAGGGTATGATGCGGAAGGATGGAGGTCACACAGGAGGAGGAATGGGTATGAGACGAATGGCAGTGGTACTGGCAGCGATCGCGTCCTTGGTTTGCTTTTCGACGGGCTTGGCGGCCGACACCCATCACGACATGGGCAAAATGGCCGCGGCCAAGCCGGCCGTGACCGTCGGCGAGCTGGTGGACATGGGCTGCTACGTGGGGCACGGCGCGAAGGGCGAGAAGCACACCGATTGCGCGGCCAAGTGCATCGCGGGCGGGATGCCGATGGGCGTCCTCACCTCGTCGGGACAGCTTTATGTGCTCGCCATGGATCATGCGAATCCTGACCCTTACAACAAGGCGAAGGACATGGCAGGAAAGCAGGTCAAGGTGGGCGGGCCGGTTCACGTCCGGAACGGCGTGAAGACGATCGACGTCATGTCGGCCGAAGTCATGCCGGCCATGGCCGCCTCTAAGTAGTTCCACGACGCTGCGACGGATCGTTTTCGCGGCCGTGATCGCCGGCATCGCCGGACTGATCGCGGCCGCGTCGCTGTTTCGCCCCCACCTGACGCCCGTCGAGAGAGGTCGGCGTCTGGCCGAAGCCACCGGCTGCTTCGGCTGTCACGGTCCCGAAGGCACGCACGGCGCTGCCAATCCCGGCCGCGCCGATCGCACCGTCCCGGGCTACGACGGCTCCCTGATGATGTACGCCTCGAACGCGGCGGACGTGCGCGCGTGGATCGAGGACGGCGTCACGCCCGCCAAGGCGCAAAGCGAAACGTGGAAGCACGAGCGCGACAAGGGCGCGCTCCGCATGCCGGCCTTCGGCTCGCGGCTCTCCAAGACCCAGATCGACGACCTCGTCGCCTTCGTCATGGCGGCCGCGGGCGAGCCGACGCCCGAAGATACGCTGGCCCAGGCGGGACTCGACCGCGCCGCGGTCCTGGGATGCGTGGGCTGCCACGGCTCGGGCGGGCGCTACGCGCGCCACAACCCGGGATCGCTGAAAGGCTATGTTCCCCCATGGGACGGAGCCGATTTCACCGATCTGGTCCGGGACAAGGGGGAATTCCGCGAGTGGGTCGAGGACGGAGTGAGCCGTCGGTTCAAGACGAATTCGATCGCGCAGTTTTTCCTGAAGCGGGCGGTGCTTCGGATGCCGGCCTTCCGGGGGAAACTGGATCCGGGCGACGTCGACGCGCTGTGGGCCTACGTCACGTGGCTCCGCGCGCCCAAGCGGCCGGCCGCGGCTACCGCCGCCCCATGAGCAGGATCTCGCCCAGGTAGAACTGCAGCGCCTCCCCTTCTCCCTCCGGCTGTAGCGCCGCCCGAGCCTCGCCGGCAGCGCCCAGCAGCATCGCGCGCAACCGTTCCCGGGTTGCATCGTCCACCGACATGATCGAGATCCACCTGGCGAAGTCGCGCGCCTTTCGGTAGCGCTCCGCGTGCTCGATCGTGAGTCCGGCCGCGGCGAAGAAGCCGCGCCACTCCAGCTCGGTGTGGGCGCGATTGTGGCTGGGGTCGCGGATCTTCTCGAACAAATTGACGAAGGCGTCGGCGTCCGGGTCCTCGGGCACGACGTTGTCGATGACGGCGACCAGGCCGCCCGGCCGCGTGACGCGGGCCGATTCGCGCACGAACGCGGCGCAATTCGGGAAGTGGTGCGGGGCGATGCGGCAAGTGACGAGATCGAACGAGCCCGCGGCGAACGGGAGCGCGCCCGCATCCGCTTCCTGGAAGCGGACGTTCGTCACGCCCTGCGAGCGGATGAAGCGCTCCGCGGCCTCCAGCATGGGCGCGGTGAGGTCGGTGGCCACGACCTCGCGCACGTGGCGGGCCACGGCCAGCGCCGTGTGGCCGCCGCCGGTGGCCACATCCAGGGCGCGCCACGCCGCGAACCCGGGCTCGGGAAGCAGCAGCTGGATCAGGCGATCGAGGCTCTCGCCCTGCGAGTGGTCCGGCGACTGGACGTACTTTTCGGCGGCGGGCCCGAAGCGGCGCTTGACCTCGTCGCGCGTGTCGCTCACTTCTTCTTGGCTCGCCCTCCCCGAGTGGCGCGGCGGCGCTTCGGTGCGGCCTTGGCGCGACGCGCCTTCGGAGCCGCACGTCGCGCGCCCCTGGCCGGGCGGCCGGCCTTCTTGCGCGCGGCGGCGCGACGGCGCTTCGGCGCGGCCTTCCGAGCAGCGGCGCGGGCCTTGCGACCCGGCTTCGGTCCGCGCTTCCGGCCTGCCTCACCGCCCACTGCCGCCTTCAGCTCGCGAATCCCCCTCCCGCGAAGGGAGCGCCACGTCGCCAAGGTCGCGCGTCGCGGGCGCGCCTTGTTCGTCTCCCACAGAAGAATCGTCTGGGGCGAGACGCCGACCAGCTTCGCGTAAACGCGGCGGCTCATGCCCAGCTTGGCCCGGTGCACCTTGACCCACCGGGGCGAGAACCGGATCTGTCCGCCATCTCCTCCGCCGGCTTCTCCGCGCGCCGGCGCCGCGGCGCGCGACGAGCCCGCGCGCTGCGCGGTCCGCTCGACGTCGCCGATGCGCTTCTTGGTCGCGGCCAGGCGCCGCCGCAGCGCGGTCACCTGCCGCTTCAGATCGCGAACCGCTTCCTTCGTTTCCTTTCGCGCGAGGCGCCGGATCTCCGCGCGCAACACGCCCATGACGTTCGGCACTGTCTCCTCCTTGGTCGTAAGCCGGGGTCCGCTATCTACTGCTGAGGGCCGCCGCCTCGCTGGGCGGCTGGCCCGCGTTTCTCACCTGAGTGTCACGCTCGTGAAACTTCTCGCCCGCCAGCGCCATCCGCTGGAGGCGTCCGCTGGGTCCGTAAGGCGCACCGGCCTGCTGCCGCCGCGCCAGCCGCTCCACGATCGTTCCGATTCCCACGGCGTCCGCGTGGCGCAAGAGACCGCCCCTGAAGGGCGGGAATCCGGTGCCCAGGATCATCGCCAGATCCACGTCGCTGGATTCGTCCACCACGCGATCGTCCAGTGCCAGCGAGGCCTCGTTCACCATCGCGTCCACCAGCCGATCCGCGATCTCCGCCGCGGGGACCGCCTCGTGCGAGGTGGCGAGCGCCTGAATCGCGGGATTCACTCCGCGGCGAGCGCCCTGGTCGTAGCGGTAGAAGCCGATGCCCGCCTTCTTTCCCAAGGCGCCTTCCGAGACCATGCGGTCGATCAACGCGAGCGAGGGGATGCGGCTGCCGAACGCCTCGCTCAGCACGTGGGCCACCTTCCGCGCCACGTCCATCCCGATCTCGTCCAGAAGCTCCAGCGGCCCCATCGGCATACCGAAATCGAGGAGCGCCTTGTCGATGACCGGGATGCTCTGTCCGCGCTCCACGAATCCGACCGCCTCGGCCAGATACGGCATGAGAATGCGATTCACCAAAAATCCGGGCTGGTCGCGCACGATCACCGGCGTCTTCTTCAGTCGCCGCGTCAGCGCGACCACCGTGTCCAGCGCGGCGGGATCGGTCCCCTCGGTGCGGATCACCTCGACCAGCGGCATGCGCGTGGCCGGATTGAAGAAGTGCATCCCGACCACCCGCTCCGGGTGCGTCAAGCCCCGCGCCATGGCGCCCACCGAAAGCGACGACGTGTTCGTGGCGAAGACGCACGTGGGCGCGACCTGCTCCTCCAGCTCACGGAAGAGCGACTGCTTGATGTTCAAGTCCTCGACCACCGCTTCCAGCACGAACTGGACGCGGCGGAAGCCCTCGAGATCCAGGGTGGGCTCGATGCGGGAGAGCGCGCGCTCCATCCCGGATTTGGTCAGGCGCCCGCGCGACACCTCGCGCTGGAACAGGGAGCGCGCGTGCGCCAGCGATTTCAGGATGGGCTCGGCCTTCACGTCGCGCAGCCGCACGCGCGCGTCGCGCATGCTGAGGAGATAGGCGATCTCGCCCCCCATGGTTCCCGCGCCCAGGACGCCCGCGTAGGCAACCGGGCGCGCGCCCTCCGCCGGCGGCACGCGCTTCGCGCGCTCGCGCAGCATGAACAGCCGGCGCAGATTGATCGATTCGGGAGTGAAGAGGAGCTTCGAGACCGCCTTCCGCTCGATCTTCAATGCCTCGGGGATCGGCTTTCCCCAGGTGGCGTTCACCACGCGGATGATCTCGAGCGGCGCGGGATAGTGTCCCTTCGTCTCGCGCAGGACGCTCTTTCGCGCCTGCGCCAGCGCGTACGCGCGGAAGAGCGGCACGGATTGCATGACGTGGTGGATCGGGGATGGCGCCGCGCGGCGCGGCGGTCTCGTGTTCGCGAGGAGCGCCTCGGTCCAGGCGACGGCGCGCTCGCCGAAGCGCGTCGCCGGCAGCACGTCGTCCACCAGCCCCATGCGCCGCGCGCGACGCGGGTCCAGCGTGCGGCCGGAGAGGAGCAGCGACAGCGCGGGGATCATCCCGATCAGCCGCGGCAGACGCGTCGTTCCGCCGAAGCCGGGAAGGATCCCAAGCTGCACCTCGGGGAGCCCGATGATCACGTCGCGGGAGTCGGAGGAGATTCGATAGCGAAGAGCCAGGGCCAGCTCGGTGCCGCCGCCCAGGCAGGGGCCGTTGATCGCCGCGACCGTCGGGAACGGGAGGTCGTCCCACTCCTGGAAAAGGAGCTGCGCCTCTTTCACCTTGGTCTCGGCGTCGGCGGGCCCTTCGAGGCGGTCGAACTCGGCGACGTCGGCGCCGGCGATGAACTGCCCTTCCTTGCCGCTCGTCAGAACCAGCGCGCGCGGGAAGGAGGCATCGGCGCGCCGCTTGATCGTGTCCAGCGCTCGCCGGAGCGACGCGACCGCGGCGCTGTCGAGCAGGTTCACCCTGCGGGCGGGGTCATCGAACCACAGCACGGCGACGCCGGAAGCGCGCGCCTCAAGTCGAAACGGCCCGAACGAGCCGGGAAGGTCCGTGGCGCTCACGCCGCGCGCCCCCGCGAGGTGGCCCGTCGCATCACGCCACGCGCTCCAGCACCAACGCCGCGCCCTGCCCGCCGCCAACGCACAGCGTGGCCAGCCCCAGGCGCACATTCCGGTGGCGCATCTCGCGCAGCAGCGTCAGCACCAGGCGCGCGCCCGACACGCCGACCGGGTGTCCCAGCGCGATCGCGCCGCCGTTCACGTTCAGGATGGCGCGATCGATCTCGCCGATCGGCTTGTCCAATCCCAAGTGGTCGCGGCAGAACTTGGCCGAGGCCATCGCGATCTCGTTTCCGATGACCTGCGCCGCGAACGCCTCGTTCAGCTCGATCAGGCCGATGTCCTGGAATCGCGCGCCCGCGCGCTTCAACGCGACGGGCGTGGCGAAGGTCGGCCCCAATCCCATGCGCGTGGGATCCAGGCCGACGAACGCGTAGCTCTTGACCCGGCCCGAGGGGATCAGCCCCAGCTCGCGCGCCTTCTCGGCCGACGTCACGATCATGGCCGCGGCGCCGTCGGTGATGGGGCACGAGTTTCCCGCCGTCACGGTGCCGTACTTCTTGTCGAAGAAGGGCTTCAGCTTGGCGAGCGCCTCCAGCGACTGGTTCTTCCGCGGGCCCACGTCCTGGGTCACCGCCTCCTTATAAGGGGGCGCGAAGACGGGGACGATCTCCTCGGCCAAGCGGCCCGACTCCGTGGCGGCGACGGCGCGGCGGTGGCTCATGAGCGCGAAATCGTCCTGCGCCTCGCGGGAGATGCCGAAGTCCTTGGCGATCACTTCCGCCGTCTCGCCCATGTTCAGCCCACAGAAGGGATCGGTCAGCCCTTCCATGATCGCGACGCGCGGCTGGAAGTCGCGCGGCCGGACGCCCGCGAACGCGCCCAACCGCTGCCCCAGCGACTTGGCGCGCGAGGAGCGCTCGAAGGCGCGCGTCATTCCCTCGCTCACCAGGAGCGGGATCTGGCTCATGTTCTCGGTGCCGCCCGCGATGATCAGATCGGCGTGGCCCGCGGCCACCTTTTCGTGGGCCTGGACGATCGCCTCCATGCCCGAAGCGCAGTTCCGATGCACGGTGACGGCGGGGACGCTCTCGGGGATGCCGGCGAGGAGTGCGACGACGCGCGCGATGTTGGCGGAATCGGAGGGCTGCGCCACGTTGCCCAGGATCACCTCGTCCACTTGCGCGGGGTCGAGGGACGTGCGGGCGAGAAGCTCGGCGATGGCGACGCGTCCCAGCTCGCGCGCGGGCACGTTCGCGAGCGCCGTGCCCGCTTTGGCGAATGGAGTTCGGAGACCGTCGATGAGAACTACGTCGCGCATTTTGAAACGCTCATTCTGGTAAGAACCATTGATAGCGGTTGGTCACGCGGCAGCCAGTGTGTCACAGTGCTCCCGGGAGGTCAATCCATGGACGTAAAAACCATACCGGACCTGCTTCGTCACGCGCGTGAAACGCATCGTAAGTCCAACGCGTTTCTTGTACGCCGGGCGGGAGAGTGGGTCCCCATTTCCATCGAGACGCTCGCGGCCAACGCGGCTGCCGTGGGAGCGTGGCTGCGCGACCAGGGCGTCATGCCCGGCGACCGCGTCGCCATCCTGTCCGAGAGCCGCTACGAATGGGCCGTGGCCGACGTGGCCCTTCTCTCCATGGGCGCCATCTCCGTGCCGCTCTACGCCACGCTCCCCGCTGGTCAGATCGCGCCACTTCTGGCGGATGCGGGCGTCGTGGGCGCGTTTGTCTCGAGCACGGCGCAGATTGAAAAGCTGAAGCTGGCGCGGGCCGAAGGCGCGGCGCTCCGTTTCGTATGGAGTTTTGATGCGGCCGGCCTGCCCCAGGGTGCCGAGGCGGGGGCCGCCGGCAGCGGGGGCGATTTCCCGCGTGGGCCCGAGCCGGGTGGAGACGACGTGGCCACCATCATCTACACCTCGGGCACCACCG
>DATGVG010000094.1:0-6474 GCA_035300625.1 Candidatus Limnocylindrales bacterium | reverse complement strand
AACATCTGCTCCTCCTGCCTCGCCATCACGGCCGGGAATTCCCTCGACGTGCTCGAGATCGACGGCGCCTCGAATCGCGGTATCGAGGAGATCCGGAACCTGCGCGAGAATGTGAAGTACGCGCCGTCCGGTGGAAAATCCAAGGTCTACATCATCGACGAGGCCCATCAGCTCACCGATTTCGCGTGGAACGCCCTCCTGAAGACGCTGGAAGAGCCGCCTCCCCACGTGCGCTTCGTCTTCGCCACCACCGAGCCGCTGGATGTGCCCGACACGATCGCCTCCCGCTGCCAGGTGTTCGAGTTCCGGCGGCTGCGGAGCGAGGAGCTGATCGAGCACCTGAAGCGGATCGCCGCTGCGGAGAAGGTGCGCCTGGACGACGAGGCGGCCGCGCTCATCGCGCGCGCTTCCGAAGGCTCGGTGCGGGACGCGCTCTCGCGCCTGGACCAGGCGCTTTCGGTGTCGCCCGAAGGGGTGACCGCGGACGCGGTGGCGCAGGCGCTGGGGCTGGGCGGCCTGGACCCCTTCTTCGACCTGGGCGAGGCGATCGCCGCGCGCAGCCCGAAGCGGGCGCTGGAGACTCTGGACCGGCTGTACGACGGCGGCATGGACGTGGAGGAGATCGCGGACGGGCTGGCCCACCACCTCCGCCAGCTCATGCTGATCGCGGTGGACCGCTCCCTTGAGAAGCTGATCGACGCGGCGCCCTCCGACCGTGAGCGCTACGCCGCCCAGGCCTCGAAATTCCACGCCAACGATCTGGCCGCGATGCTCGCCTTGGTGCTGGAGTCCCGCGGAGCGCTCCGCCGCGCGGAGACCCCGCGGGCGCTCCTCGAGGTCGCCCTGCTGGAGCTGTGCACGCTGCCGTCGGCGCGGTCCATCGACGATCTGCTCCACCGGCTGGATTCGCTGGAGACGCGGCTGAGCGGGGGAGCGCCTCCGCCTCCGGCTGCGGGGCGGGCGGGGGAGCGGGCGGGGGGGCGCGCCGCAGAGCCGCGCGCCGCCGAGCCGCGCGCCGCGGAGCGGGCGAAGCCGCTGCCCGACACGCGCGCCGAGTCGCGCGCCGCGGAAGCCCCGGCGTCCGCGGGGGTCCCGCCCTTCGTGGCCGCCTCGCCTGCCGTGGAGGCGACCCCCGTCGCGGTCCCCGCGATCGCGCCCGCCGCGGAGGCGGCCGCGCCCGTACCCGCCGACGACTTCGAGCGCTGGAAGCGGGCGGTGAACCGCGTGAAAGAGCGTAAACTTCTCCTGGGGACGTGCCTCGAAGAGGGGGCGTTCCTCGGCCTCTCGGGGACGGCGGTCCGCGTGGCGCTGACCCCCGAGCACTCGTTCCACAGGGCCATGCTCGAGATGAAGGAGAATCGGGAGATCTTGAACCAGGAATTCGAGAGCCAGTTCGGCCGGGGCGCGACCCTCGCCTGCGTGATCGGCGACACGTTCGGCGCCACCGCCACGGCCACCGCCGCGGCCGCGGCCGCCCGCGTGCGCGAGGACCTCCTTTCGGACGCCGCCGCCGCCGACGCGACCGCGCCGCACGCACCCGCCGAGCCGGCGGCGCCGTCGATCGTCCAGCGCATCGTGGAGATCTTCGACGGGGAGATCCTGGACCTGGGCGGCGAAGCGGGTGCTTCAGGGAGAGGACTCGCGTGAATATCCAGTCGATGCTGAAGAAGGCCCAGGCCCTCCAGGCCAAGGTGACCCAGGTCCAGGAGGAGCTGAAGACCAAGGAGCTGGTCGGCACCGCGGGCGGCGGCAAGGTGAAGGTGACCATGAACGGCGCCCAGGAGGTGACCGCGATCGCCATCGATCCCGGCGTCGTCAAGGCCGAGGAGGCCGACCTCCTCGAGGACCTGGTGCTGGCCGCGTTCCGCGACGCGCGGTCCAAGGTGACCAAGATGATCGAGGAGGAGATGAGCCGCGTCACGGGAGGCATGGGCCTGCCGCCGGGACTCCTCTAGCATCCGCCGATGCAGTATTCCTCCGCGCTCCTCGAGACCCTCATCACCGAGCTGACCCGACTTCCGGGGCTGGGCCGGAAATCGGCGCAGCGGATCGCGTTCTACATCCTCCGCACCGCCGACGGCGACGCGAGCCGCCTGGCCCAGGCCATCCTAGACCTCAAATCGAAGGTCACCGACTGCGAGATCTGCGGCAACGTGACCGAGACCCAACCCTGCGCCCTGTGCGCCGACACGCGGCGCGACCCGGCGCTTTTGTGCGTGGTGGAGCAGCCGATGGACGTGCTGGCGCTGGAGCGCACGGGGGAGTTCCGCGGCCATTACCACGTGCTGAAGGGCGCGCTCTCGCCGGTGGACGGCATCGGCCCCGACCAGCTCCGGCTGACCGAGATGATGCGCCGCGTGAAGGAGGGGGAGGTGCGCGAGGTGATTGTCGCGACCAATCCCACCGCGCAGGGAGAGGCGACCGCCCTCTACATCGCCCGGCTCCTCCAGCCGATCGCCAATCTCAAGGTGACCCGCATCGCCCGCGGAGTGCCGATGGGTTCGGACCTCGAGTTCTCCGATCAGGTCACCCTGGCCCGCGCCCTGGTGGGTCGGAAGGAAATCTAAGTCTCCATTTTTCCAGCACTTTCCCCTTGACCACCCCCCGGAACGTGCTACGTTCCGCCCAATCCTCGAAAAGGCGAGCGCGACCCAGGTCGCGTCATGGATGGGTGTGGGGGAATCGGCGGCGCGCATCAGCTCGCGAGGGAGAGGAAGGGCACCCTTCCTTTGCGTGCGTGCGGCCGATTAGTACCACGTCGCTAAGGCCCTGTGTCCAAGGAGCCAGGACGATGGTCAAGGGTAATTGGGCGCTCTTTGAGGAAGATTTCTGGTCGATCAATCAAATCCTCCAGACGCTGATGCGCAGTGCCAGCTCGCGCAGCGTCATGCTGATCGACAAAACCGGTCAGCTCATCAATTCGATCGGCGAACCCCCCGGATTCGACGTCACCTCATTCTCCTCGCTGGCGGCCGCGGACTTCGCGGCGAACGCGCAGTTGGCGGAGATGGTGGGCGAGAAGGACTTTGCGACGTTGGTCCACCAGGGGGCGAACGAGAGCCTGTATCTCTCGATGATCGCCAACCGCGTGATCCTCGTGGTGCTTTTCGACAAGAAGACGTCGCTGGGGCTGGTGCGGCTGAAGGCCCGGCGCGCGACCGACGAGCTGATCGTGGTGCTGAACCGGCTGTTCAACAAGCTCTCGTACAAGAACGAGGACGCCCTGACGACCAACCTGGGCGCGGATTTCCAGACCGAGGCAGAAAGCGAGATCGACAGCCTGTTCAAAGACTGAGGAGCGCCGACGCTTCGTGTCCCTGATCAACTATTCGTCCCGGGAAATCAACTGCAAGATCGTTTACTACGGTCCGGGCCTTTGCGGTAAGACCACCAATCTCCAGCACATCTATTCCCGGGTGCCCCAGGAGACGCGTGGGAAGATGATCTCCCTGGCCACCGAGATGGACCGCACTCTCTTCTTCGATTTCCTCCCGCTCGAATTGGGGCAGATCCGCGGATTCCGCACCCGCTTCCACCTGTACACTGTGCCCGGCCAGGTCTACTACAACGCCAGCCGGAAGCTGATCTTGAAGGGAGTGGACGGCATCGTCTTCGTCGCCGACTCGCAGATCGACCGCTTCGACGCGAACGTCGAGAGCCTGATGAACATGCATGACAACCTCTCCGAGCACGGGCTTGCCACCGAGAAGATCCCGATGGTCCTGCAGTACAACAAGCGGGACCTGCCGCGGGTGGTCTCCGTCCCGGACTTGGAGAAGGAGTTGAATCCGAACCAGGCGCCCTACTTCGAGGCCGTCGCGCTCCGGGGCTCGGGTGTGTTCGACACGCTCAAGGTCGCCTGCAAGCTGGTGCTGAAGACGCTGGGGTAGCCAACGCATGCGGCGCCCCGCGGTCTTCCTGGCGACCGGGTTCGGCATCGGGTGGACGCCCTTCGCGCCGGCCACCGCCGCCTCCCTCGTCGTCGCCCTCGTCCTCTTCGCCCTCGCCGCGCTTGTCCCGTCCGCGCTCCTGCCTCTCCCGCTGGGGATCGCCACCGTGCTCCTGGTCCCCCTCGCGATCTGGTCCAGCGGCGACGCCGAGCGCGACCTGGGCACCGACGCGCATCCCATCGTGGTGGACGAGGTCGTGGGAATGCTGGTCTCGGTGTGGGGGATCGCCCGGCTGAACGCGCCCTCCCCGGCGCTCCTCCTGGGCGCGGCCTTCGTCCTCTTCCGCTTCTTCGACATCGTGAAGCCGTTTCCGATCCGCCAGAGCCAGCGGTTGCCCGGCGGCACGGGGGTCGTCGTGGACGATCTCCTCGCGGGAATCGCCGTGAATCTGGTGCTCCGCCTGCTCGTCGCGGTAGGGTGGATCGCGTGAGCGCCGAGATCATCACCATCGGGACCGAGCTGTTGCACGGGCTGGTCCGGAACACCAACGCCGACCGGATTCTGGAGCGGCTGGCCGAGATCGGCGTCGAGGTCATCTACCAGACCACGGTGGGAGACGACACCGGGCGCCTCTCCGAGGCGTTCCGCGCCGCGGGGCACCGCTCGCGCTTCGTGGTCACCACCGGCGGCCTGGGTCCCACGCCCGACGACCTGACGCGCAAGGTGATCGCCACGGTGTTCCGGCGGCGGCTGGTGCTGGACGAGTCCGTGCTGGCCCACATTCGCGCGCGCTTCAAGGGGCGCGGCATCGACATGCCCGCGATCAACGAGTCGCAGGCGTTGATCCCGCGCGGCGCCAAGGTGATCGAAAACCCGCGCGGTACGGCGCCGGGGTTTCACTTCGAGCACCAGGAGACGGAGTACTTCGTCCTCCCCGGGGTGCCCGCGGAAGCCGAGACGATGCTGACGCAGTACGTGATGCCGTTCATCAAGGCGGCCGCCGCGGGCCCGTGGATCTCGCGGCACGTGATCCGGACGATCGGCCTCTCGGAGTCGGTGCTGGCGGAGCGGCTGGCGGGGATCGAGTCGGAAGCCCCCGACGTCATGATCGGCTACCTCCCGCACTCCTACGGGCTGGACGTGACCTTGACCGTGCTCGCGCTGGACAGCTCGTGGGCGGCGGAGGCCCTGCGCCGCATCGAGCGGCGCGTCGTCGAGGCCGCGGGGGACGCGGTCTACGGCTTCGGGCGGGACACCCTCGCCGACGTCCTCGGAGGCATGCTGGCCGAGCAGAAGCGCACCATCGCCACCGCCGAGTCCTTCACCGCGGGGGCCATCGGGGCCACGCTCACGGCGACTCCCGGCGCGTCCCGCTACTTCCTGGGCGGCGTCACGGCCTACGCGAACAGCGCGAAAGCGGCGCTCCTGGACGTGGCGGGCGCGACCCTCGCGCGCCACGGCGCGGTCAGCGAGGAGGTGGCGCGCGAAATGGCCGCGGGCGCCCGGGCGCGATTCAGCGCCGACATCGCCGTCTCCAGCACCGGCATCGCCGGGCCCGACGGCGGATCCGCGCAGAAGCCCGTGGGGCTGGTCTATCTGGGACTGGCCACCGCGGAAGGGGTCCACGCGGTTCGCCACCAGATCACCGGCGCACGGGAGGAGGTCGTGACCCGCTCCGTCGCGCTGGCGCTGGACCTGGTCCGCCGCCACGTGGCGCATGCGACGGCGTGACCCGCACCTTCGTCGCGCTCCTGATCCCCGACCCGTGGGTCGCCTACCTGACCGAGGTCGCGCGGGCGCTCAAGGCGACGACCCCGGGCTTCTCGTGGGTCAAGCCGGAGAACGTGCACGTCACCGTCCGCTTCCTGGGAGACCTGGACGACGCCGGCGTGGCCCGCGCGCGCGAGTCGGTGCGCCGCTCCGCCGCGGGACTCTCGGCGCCCGTCGCGCGGCCCGGGCATCTGGGCGCGTTTCCGCGCATGGACCGGCCGCGGGTGCTCTGGGTGGGACTCTCGAAGGGGGAGAAAGAGGTGGAGGCGGTGGCCGACGCGGTGAATCAGGGATTGGAGCGGGACGGATTCGGGCGCCCAGACAAGCCGTTCCGGGCGCACCTGACCCTGGCGCGGGCCAAGGACGGCGCGCGCGGACTGGACGAAGCCGCTGCGGCGTCCTTGGCCCAGCCGCCGCCCACGGAGCCCCTCCGCCGCCTGGCCGTCATGAAAAGTGATCTCCACCCGAGTGGTGCCAGGTATAATGTTTTAGAGGAACTACGCCTCCTCGAGCCGGTCCCGTGAACGGCCGCGGAGACGCCCGCGCGCCAAATCAAAAACGACAATTCGCCCCGACCCGAACCAGGCGATCCCGGAAGGATCGCCGATACCAGACTCAGGGGGAGTGCACATGGCAGGCAACGTGACCGGTCGGGAAGTGGGCAAGGAGTCGATTCGGGAGATGAGCAAGGAACGGACGAAGGCCCTGGAGCTGGCCGTGCAGCAGATCGAGCGGCAGTTCGGGAAAGGGGCGATCATGAAGCTGGGCTCGGATTCGGCCCGGGTCCAGGTGGAGACGATCCCGACGGGATCGC
>DATGVG010000093.1:0-10561 GCA_035300625.1 Candidatus Limnocylindrales bacterium | reverse complement strand
GATGAAGATCTCGAAGCGCGGTATCGAGGCGCAGGCCTCCCCGATCCGGCGCCTCGCGCCCTACGCCGAAGAGGCGGCGCGGCAGGGCGTGAAGGTGTACCACCTGAACATCGGCCAGCCCGATCTCCCCACTCCCGAGATCGTGATGGATCGTATCCGCAATTATCCCGGGAAGTACGTGCCCTACGCTCCGTCGGCCGGAATCCCCGAGTTCCGCGAAGGGATGTCGCGCTACTACCGGCAGGTGGGGCTGGACGTCTCCCCCGCCGAGGTGCTCACGACCGTGGGCGGGAGCGAGGCGCTGCAGTTCGCCTTCTGGGCGCTCTTCGATCCGGGAGATGACGTGCTCATCTTCGAGCCCTTCTACACCAACTACGCGACCATGGCGCTTGTGGCCGGCGTGGGCGTCCGCCCCATCCCCTGCGACGGCCGGACCGGCTACCACCTTCCGCCCATCGAGGCAATCGAGCGCGCGGTCGGGCCGAAGACGCGCGGGGTGGTCCTGTGCGCGCCCTCCAACCCCACCGGCACCGCCTACACCGCGGCGGAAGTGGACGCGATCGTTGATCTCGCGATGCGCCGCGACCTCTGGATCATCACCGACGAGGCCTACCGCGAGTTCGTGTACGACGGCGCGAAGCACGAGAGCCCCATGACCCGGGCCAACGCTCTGGACCGCGTGGTGCTCGTGGATTCGATTTCCAAGCGGCTCAACATGTGCGGCGCGCGGGTTGGTGCGCTCGTGTCCAAGAATGCCGGCGTGCGCGATGCGTGTTTGAAGTTCGCCCAGGCGCGGCTCTCGCCACCCACCCTAGGCCAATACGCGGCGGCCGTGATCGACCAGGTGCCGAAGTCCTACACCGACGGAGTCGTCACGGAGTTCCAGAAGCGGCGCGACCTGGTTCTGGATGGTTTGGCGAAGATCCCCGGAGCGTTCGCCCGGAAGCCCGAGGGCGCCTTCTACCTGATGGCCGAATTGCCCGTGTCCGACGCCGAAGAGTTCGTGATCTGGATGCTCAAGGAATACCGCAAGGACAAGGCGACCGTGATGGTGGCGCCCGGCGACGGCTTCTACGCCACCCCGGGCCACGGCAAGAACGAGATCCGCTTCGCCTACGTGCTGGAAGAGGGCGCGCTGCGGAAGTCGATGGAGATCCTGGCGGGCGCGCTCGAGGCGTATCCGGTCAAGGTAGGGCGGTAGGGCGGCTCGGGGACGCCGTTCTACGAAAACAGCGCGCGCACCCCGGCCCGCGCCGCTTCGAACCATCCGCCCGGGAAGAGCCCCGGCAGCAACGTCCCCGCCGCGGTGACGAGCAGCACCAGGATGAACGCGAGCGGAACGCGGATGGGCGGCAGGACCTCCTGGGGATCGCGCATGTACATGAGCACCATGAGGCGCAGGTAGTAGAAGACCGAGACGGCGCTGTTCAGGACGCCGATCACGGCGAGCAGGATATGCCCCGACTGCACGGCGCCGCCGAACAGGTAGAGCTTCCCCACGAATCCCACCGTCGGTGGTATCCCCGAGAGCGAGATCATGAACAACGACAAGAGCGCGCCGAGCACGGGATAGCGGAACCCCAGTCCCGCGTAATCCCTGAGCTCTTCCCCGCGCTCGCCCGCGTGCTCCAGGAGCACGACGATCGCGAACGCGCCCAGGGTCATGGCGACGTAGGCGACCAGGTAGAACACCGCGCCGGTCCCTCCGACCACGCCCCCCGAGACCACCCCGATCAGCACATATCCTGTGTGCGCGATGCTCGAGTAGGCGAGCATCCGCTTCACGTTGGTCTGCGCGATCGCGGCCACGTTGCCCACGGTCATGGTCAGCACCGCGATCACCGAGAGCACCGTAGCCCACTCCGCGTGAACCGGGCCAAATCCCACGAAGAACGTCCGGATGATGGCTGCGAAGGCGGCCGCCTTCGGCCCCGCGGAGAGAAACGCGGTGACCGGAGTCGGCGCTCCCTCGTAGACGTCGGGCGTCCACATGTGGAACGGCACCGCCGCCACCTTGAATGCCAGCCCCACCAGGATCAGCGCGATCCCGGCGTAGAGGAGTCCCTCGGGCAACGGGCCCGAGGTGTTCGAAAGCACGTCCGCGATCCGGACCAGATTCGTCGTCCCGACGGCGCCGTAGATCAGGGCGATCCCGTACAGGAGGATCGCCGACGAAAACGCCCCCAGGAGGAAGTACTTCATCGCCGCCTCGTTCGAGGCGTCGGACTCGCGGCGGTAGCCCGCCAGGATGTAGAGGGAAATCGAGAGCACCTCGATTCCCAGGAAGAGCGTGATCAGATCCAGGCCCGAGGCCAGGATCATCATCCCGGCCGTCGCGAACAGGAGCAGCGCGTAGTACTCGGGGTGCTCCACGTCGTCCTTCTTCAAGAACGGATGCGACAGGAGGACGACGACGCCCGTGCTCGACAGGAAGAGAACGTTGAAGAAGGTGGAGAACGAGTCGAGCGCGACCATCCCCGCGTATCCGTGCTGCGTGAGGCCCCACTGGGCCAGCGTGCGCGCGAGGGCCCAAAGAATCCCCCCCATGGCCACCCATGCGGCGAGGTACTTCCTCCCATAGGGCAGGACCAGGTCCAGGAGGAGGAGCGCGATGGCCACGCCGCTCACGATGAGGAGCGGCTCGATCATTCCCAGCGGGACGTCGATCGGGAATTTCATGGCCGCGCCGCCTCAGCCGGCGCCGGAGCCGGGGCCGACACGCGCCCCGGCGCCGCCGCGACGGCAAGCCCCGGCAGCGCCCCCGCCACCGGGGCGTGGTAGGTGTCCGTGGCGATCATCCGCGCGTTCACGCGCTCCATCAATTCCGCGGCCGACGTGTCCAGCCGGCGGAGGAACGGGTTAGGGAAGACGCCGATCCAGAGGATCAGCGCGATCACCGGCGCGAGCGTCCAGAACTCCCGCGGCGAGAGGTCCTTGAGCCCGCGATTTTTCTCGTTGGTGACCGGGCCGAACATGACCCGCTCGTACATCCAGAGCAGGTAGACCGCCGCCAGGATCACGCCCGTGGCGGCGATGCCGGTCACGACGCGGCTCGCCATGGCCGACGCCAGCGTGTCCATCCGGAACGCCCCGAGCAGGATCAGGAATTCGCCGACGAAGCCGTTCAGCCCCGGCAGTCCCAGGCTCGAGAGGCAGATGATCAGGAAGAGCGCGGCAAACCAGGGGAGGACCGACGAGAGTCCCCCGAACTCGGAGATCTCGCGCGTATGGCGGCGCTCGTAGATGATCCCCACCGCGAGGAACAGCGCCCCGGTCGAGAGCCCGTGGTTCACCATCTGGAGCACGCTCCCCTGGATCCCGTGCGTGTTCAGCGCGAAGAGACCCAGCATGACGAAGCCCAGGTGGCTGACCGACGAGTACGCGACCAGCTTCTTCACGTCGCGCTGTACCATCGCCACCAGCGCGCCGTAGATGATCCCGACCACGGCCAGCGCGATGATCCACGGGGCGAAGACGTGCGTGGCCTCCGGGAAGAGCGGCATGGCGAAGCGGACGAATCCGTAGGTCCCCATCTTGAGCAGCACGCCCGCGAGGATGACCGACCCCGCCGTGGGCGCCTCGACGTGGGCGTCGGGGAGCCACGTGTGGAACGGGAACATCGGCACCTTGATCGCGAAGGCCAGCGCGAACGCGGCGAACAGCCAGAGCTGGGCCGAGCCGGGCATCGGAGTCTGGTAGAGCCGCATCAGGTCGAACGTGTACTGGCCGAACGCGGCGTGGTAGGCGAAGTAGAGATACAGGATGGCGACGAGCATCAAGAGGCTGCCCGCCACGGTGTACAGGATGAACTTGACCGCCGCATAGATCCGCCGCGGTCCGCCCCACACTCCGATGATCAGGTACATGGGGATCAGGACCGCTTCCCAGAAAATGTAGAAGAGCACCAGGTCTAGCGACGCGAAGACGCCGATCATCCCGGTCTCGAGAACCAGGAGCGTCGCCATGTAGCTCTTCACGCGATTCGTGATCGAGCTGAACGACGAGAGGATCGCGATCGCGCTCAGGAACGTGGTCATGAGGATGAGGAGCGCGCTGATCCCGTCCACGCCCAGGTGGTAGGTGATCCCCAGCCCCGCGACCCACGGGCGCTGCTCCTCGAACTGCATCCCCCGCCGCGCGGTGTCGAAGGCGGTCCACAGGGGAATGGAGGCGAGGAAGGTCAGGACCGAGATCGCGAACGCGGTCCATCGGATGGCGCCGGTCTTGGCGGACGGCAGGAGCAGAACCACCGCGGCCCCAGCCAGGGGCAAGAAGATGAGGAGGCTCAGGATCGGGAGACCGGCTATCGTCACGCGATCCTCATCGGAGGGCCAGGTAGCCCAGGACCACGACCAGCCCCAGGGTCAGGATCAGCGCGTAGACCTGCACGTAGCCGGTCTGCACCGTGCGGAGAAGCGCCGCTCCCCGCTCGATCTGCCGGCCGATGCCGTTCACCGCCCCGTCGATCACGCCGGCGTCGAAGTCGTGCCACAGCCGCTCCGAGCCGCGGACGATGGGCTGGACGATTCTCCGGTCGTACAGCTCGTCCACGCGGTACTTCTCCCAGAGGAGCTTATAGAAGCCTCGGGCGGTCTCGCCCATGCGCCCCGGGAGCGCCGGATCGGTCACGTAGAATTTGCGCGCCAGGTAGAGCCCGGCGAGGGCCACGAGCAGCGAGATCGCCATGAGCGCCGTTTCCAACAGCGGCTGGTGTTCGGCGGGAGCGGCACCCCCGACATGGGCGCCGCCCGCCTGCGCGATCTCCCCCGTCACGCGCGCCACGTCAGCGAAAACCGGTCCCAGGAACGCGTCCAGGCGCTGCGCGCCCGCGACCAGCGGGATCTGGACGAACCCGCCGACGATCGCCAGCAAAGCCAGAACCATGAGCGGGAGCGTCATGCTGGAGGGCGACTCGTGGAGATGGTGCTTCGCCTCCTCGGTCACGCGCATGGGACCGTGGAACGTCATGAAGTAGAGGCGGAACATGTAGAACGAGGTGAGGAAGGCGCCGATCACGCCCACGGTCCAGAGGCCGGGACCGCCGTTCCGCCAGGCGTTCCAGAGGATCTCGTCCTTGCTGAAGAATCCGGACAGGGGAAAGATTCCCGCGATCGCGAGCGTGCCCACGAGCATGGCGGCGTGGGTGCGCGGCAGGTGAGGTTTCAGCCCGCCCATCCGGTCCATGTCCTGCTCGCCGGAGAGCGCGTGGATCACGCTCCCCGCACCCAGGAACAGGAGCGCTTTGAAGAAGGCGTGCGTCATCAGGTGGAAGATGCCGGAGGCGTACGCGCCCACGCCCATCGCGAGGAACATGTAGCCCAACTGGCTCACGGTGGAATAGGCGAGGACCCGCTTGATGTCCTTCTGGACCAGCGCGATCGTCGCGGCGAAGAGCGCCGTGGCCGCCCCGACCGCCGCGACCACGGTGAGGGCCGTGGGCGACAGCGCGTAGAGGATGTGGCACCGGGCGATCATGTAGACGCCGGCGGTGACCATGGTGGCCGCGTGGATCAGGGCCGAGACGGGCGTGGGGCCCTCCATGGCGTCGGGCAACCAGACGTAGAGCGGGATCTGCGCGCTCTTCCCCGTCGCTCCGAGGAAGAGGAACAGCGCGATCGCGGTGGCCATGCCGCTCCCGAACGCGAGCCGCTCGGGCGCCTCCGCGAAGACGCGGCCGAAGTCGAGCGTCCCGAAGGCGACGAACACCAGCAGCATGCCGATCAGAAAGCCCCAGTCGCCGATCCGGTTCACGATGAACGCCTTCTTCCCGGCGGCGGCGGCCGAAGGGCGGTCGTACCAGAATCCGATCAGGAGGTACGAGCAGAGCCCAACCCCTTCCCAGCCGAAGAACATCAGCAGGAAGTTGTCCGCCATCACCAGCACCAGCATCGCGAACGTGAACAGGTTCAAGTACGAGAAGTAGCGGCCGTAGGCCTTCTCGTGCCCCATGTAGCCGGTCGAGTAGACGTGGATCAGGAAGCCGACCCCGGTCACGACAAGCATCATCACCGCGGAGAGCGGATCCAGCGCGAATCGCACGGGAACGTGGAGATCCCCCGAGTCGATCCACGAATAAAGCTGTTGCACGAATACCCGCTCCCCGGCCGGGAGCCGGAGAATCTCGAGGAAGCACGCCGCGGCGATCAGGAACGCGATCCCCACCGTCCCGGTGCCGATGGCGCTGACGACGCGGCGCGGGAGCTTTCCGGCCAGCACCCCGTTCACGATGGCGCCAGCGAGCGGGAGCATCGGGATGAGCCAGAGCAGCGGAAGCGCGTTCACGCTCTATCCTTTCAACAGGTGGACGTCGTCCACGTTCGCGGTTTCGCGGTTCCGGAATATGGCCACGAGGATCGCGAGGCCCACCGAGACCTCCGCGGCCGCCACGGCCATCACGAAGAAGACGATGATGTGGCCGTCCATATCCCCGTGCTGGCGCGAGAACGCGATCAGCGACAGGTTGACCGCGTTCAGCATCAGCTCGATCGACATGAAGATGATCAGGGCGCTCCGCCGCACCAGGACCCCGACGACCCCGATCGTGAACAGGACCGCGGCCAGGATCTGGTACCAGAGGAGCGGTACGGTCTGGAGGCCGATCATCAGAAAAACTTCCGCTTGGCCAGAACCACGGCGCCGACCACCGCGACCAGGAGAAGGATCGAGGTGATCTCGAACGGGTAGAGCCACGTCGTGTAGAGGAGCCTCCCGAGCGCGGCCGGCGAGCCGAAGTCGCGCGGCAGGCCCACGGCCTCGGAGGGCGCCCCCTCCTGGCCACCTGGCGAGAGCACGGTCCAGAGCAGCTCCACGAGGATGAGGAGCGCGAAGAAGAAACCGAAGCCCTTGGCCGCGCCGGGCGTCAACAGTGGGACCTCACCCTTCACGTTCAGGAGCATCACGACGAACAGGAACAGCACCATGATCGCGCCGGCGTAGACGATCACTTGCAGCGCGGCCACGAATTGCGCGTGAAGCAGGATGAAGATGCCGGCCAGGGAGAGCAGGACGCCCACCAGGAGCAGCGCGCAGTGGACCGAATTCTTGTGGAAGACCACGCCCAGGGCGCAGCCGATCGCGACCCCCGAGAACATGGCGAAGAGGAGCGGCTCGAGCATGGCGTCCCCTATCCCTTCAGAACCAGCACGACGGCCGTGACCGCCAGGTTCACGAGGGCGACCGGGAGAAGCACCTTCCACCCGAACGCCATGAGCTGGTCATAGCGGAGCCGAGGAAAGGTGGCCCGGAGCCAGACGTAGAAGAAAAGGAAGAGCGAGAGCTTGATCAGAAACCACACCGGCCCGGGAAGCACGGGCCCGTGCCATGCGCCCAGGAAGCAGGTGATCGCCACCGCGGAGACCACCATCATGTTCGCGTACTCGGAGAGGTAGTAGAGCGCGAACCGCATGGACGAGAACTCGGTGTGGAAGCCGGCCACCAGCTCGGTCTCGGCCTCCGCCAGGTCGAACGGTGCCCGGTTGGTCTCGGCGACCGCGCAGATCACATAGATCGTGAACGCGACGAACTGCGGGACGATGAACCACATGTGATCCTGCGCGCGGCCGATCTGGGCCAGGCTGAGGGAGCCGGTCATGAGAATGATCGGGACGAGCGCGACGCCCATCGCCAGCTCGTAGGAGATCATCTGCGCCGACGCCCGCAGGCCGCCCAGGAGCGGGTACTTGGAGTTGGATGCCCAGCCGCCCAGCACCACGCCGTACACGCCCATGGAGGTCGCGCCCAGGAGAAAGAGGATCGCGATGTTCACGTCGGTGATGTGGAGCGGGACGTCGCGGCCGAAGATGCGGAACTGGTCCCCGAAGGGGATCACGCTGGCGGCGGCGAGCGCCGTGACCACGGAGATTGCGGGCGCGATGGCGAAGACGACCTTGTCCGCCTGCGCCGGCACCAGGTCCTCCTTGAAGAAGAGCTTGATCCCGTCGGCGATGGTCTGGAGGAGGCCGAACGGGCCGACGCGCTGCGGGCCGATGCGGTCCTGCATGTGGCCCAGCACCTTGCGCTCCATCCAGACGATCAGCGGCACCCCGAGGAGCACGAATCCAAGAACGACGAGGATCTTGACCAGGGCCTCGATGAAAAAGGCGAGGTCCACCGGCTATTTCAGCTCCGAGAGAAGCCGGTCCAAGTCCTCGGCCGAAACGCTCTCGTGGTAGCGATCGTTGACCATGAGGACCGGCGCGGTCCCGCACGAGCCCAGGCACTCCACTTCCAGGAGCGTGAACCGGCCGTCGGGCGTCGTCTCCCCCTCCACGATCCCCAGGCGCTCCTCGATCCCCTTCCGGAGCCGCTGGCCGCCGAGCATGGTGCAGGAGAGATTCCGGCAAACCTGGAGCACGTGCTTCCCCATCGGCTTTCGGTAGAACATGGTGTAGAAGGAGACGACGCCGGCGACCGATTGCTGGGAGATGCCCAGAAGCTCCGCGACCTCGCGCTGCGTCTCCTCGCTCAGCCACCCCTGGTCCGCCTGCGCCACGTGGAGCGCCGGAATCAGCGCGGATTGGTTGGTCTCGTAGGTCTTTAGAACGGCTTCGATCTTGCGCCGCGCCTCGGGGGAGAGCACCGGGTCAGGCTTCCACGTTGGGAAACTGGTCGGACTGGGTCGGGAAATCCTTCCGGAGCGGATGCCCCAGCCAGCCGTCGGGCGTCAGGATCCGCTCGAGGTTGGGGTGCCCGTCGAAGCGGATGCCGAAGAGATCGAAGACCTCGCGCTCCAGGTAATTCGCCGTCCTCCAGAGGGAGGTGGCGGAGGGAAGGGACTTGTCTTCGGCGACGCCCACTTTCAGGAAGAAGCGGCGGTTGAACGTGATCGAATACAGGTTGTAGACCACCTCGAAGCGCGGCTCGTTCGGGGCGCGCTGCTCCAGATAATCCACGGCGGTCAGGTCGGTCAGGAGCTCGCACAGCAAGTGCGGATCGCTCTTCGCGAAGCGGAGCGCCTCGAGGGTCTCGTCGGCCTGGAGCCAGATGGAGAGCTGTTTCCGGAACGACTGGGTCTCCAGCACGGCCGCTCCGAAGCGCGCGCGGAGCTTCTCGACCACCATCGTCTGGTCGCTGTCGAGAGCCTCCAGAAGCTCGGGATCGGGTCTCAATCCCATTCCAGAGCCCCCTTCCCCCACACGTAGGCGAAACCGAGGAGGAGGATCAGGAGGAAGACCCCCATCTCGATCAGCCCGAAGAGGGCGAGCTGCTTGAACACCACGGCCCACGGGTAGAGGAAGACGATTTCGATGTCGAACACGATGAAGAGCATCGCGACCAGGTAGAAGCGGGTGTGGAAGCGGTCGCGCGCGTTCCCCACGGGCGTGATACCGCACTCGTAGGGGAGCATCTTGGCCCGGTCGTAGACGCGGCGGCCCAGGAAATAGGAGGCGAGCAACGTGCCCGCGGCGAAGCCGATGGCCACGATCACCATCATCAATACCGGGATGAACGCGGCCGGACTGTTGGGGTCCACCTGGTCCAATTCACGCTCCGTCGGGACGTTGGGAACGAAACCGCGAACGGCTTGTGAAAAAAGGTGCTAAACGCGGCAGGATAGGGACTTGGCCGCGCCTCTGTCAAGCCACCTTTTCGAACGTGACGCGGTGCGCCTCGCCCGAGACGCGAATGGCCAGGTGTTCCGGATCGTGCTCGAAGAGCAGGAGCCACTGCTCGCGCGTCGCGTCGGTCAGGATGGCGCGCTTGGTCTCCAGGGTGGTCAGCGGATAGAGGTCGTACCCCATGATGAACGCCAGCGGCAGGTGCGCGACCGTCGGGACTAGGTCCACCGTGTAGAGCGCGCGCTGTCCGGGCAAGTCGAAGAAGACTCCCTGGTGCCCCCGGGTGTGCCCGGGCAGGTTTTTCATCCACACCCCGGGCAGGATCTCGACGTCCCCGTCGTGGAGGATGAGCTGCCCCGACGCCGCAAGAGGGTCGTAGTTGTCGGCGAGGTATGAGGCGCGGTTCCGCTCGTTCGCGTGGTGCGCGTCCTCCCACTCCTGGCGGCGCACCAGGTAGTGCGCGTTCGGGAACGTGGGGCGGATGATGCCGTCGGCGTGCCGCGCCGTCCCGCCGCCGCAGTGGTCGAAGTGGAGGTGGGTGAGCGCCACCGTGTCCACTTCCTCGGCGGTGACACCCGCCGTGGCCATCTCGTCCAGCAACCCTTCGGGCCGCTCGATGGCGTAGATGTCGCGGAACTTCGCGTCCACCTTCGTCCCCGAGCCCGCGTCCACCAGCACGCGCTTTCCATCACCCTCAATCAGGAGACAGTTCATCCCCATGCGGATCCGGTTCTTTTCGTCCGCGGGCGCGACCCGGTTCCAGATCGTCTTGGGGACCACGCCGAACATGGCGCCGCCGTCCAGGCGGAACCGTCCGCCCGAGACGAAGCGCGCCCTGTACGGGCCGATCTGCAGCGTGGGAATGGCCGCGGCGGCGGTGGAGTCGGGTTTGGCGTTCATCGTTTGAGAGCGTCAGGAGGCGTTGCCGGAGTACCCCGTAAGCCGAGTTCTGTCGGATTGCTCCGTGGCGACCATTTCTCTGGGACGCGCGTTACCGCGCGCCT
>DATGVG010000092.1:0-4612 GCA_035300625.1 Candidatus Limnocylindrales bacterium | reverse complement strand
GATCGCCTTGCGCAGCCCGATCTCGCGGGTCCGCTCCGTCACCGAGATCTACGACTACCTCCGGCTCCTGTACGCCCGGATCGGGGTGCAGCACTGCGTGCAGTGCGGGCGCCCCATCCGGCGGCAGACGGTGCAGGAGATGGTGGACCATCTCCTGGGAGCGCACCGCGGGGCGCGGCTCCAGATCCTGGCCCCGGTGGTCCGCGGGCGGAAAGGGGAGTACCGGAAGGAGCTGGCGCAATGGCGGCGCCTGGGGTACGTGCGGGCGCGGGTGGACGGCGCGTGGGTCGAGCTGGAGGACGAGATCGCGCTGGACAAGAAGCGGAAGCACACGATCGAGATCGTGGTGGACCGCCTGGCGGCCGACGCCGAACGGCGGAGCCGCCTCCACGAGGCGCTGGAGACCGCGACCCGGCTGGCCGAGGGGCTCGCCCTGGCGCTGGTGGAGGGAGGCGCGGAAGAAACCCTCTCCGCCAGCGCCGCGTGCCCGGTGTGCGGAATTTCCTACGAGCCGCTCCAGCCGCGCTCGTTCTCCTTCAACAGCCCCTACGGCGCGTGCAAGGCGTGCGACGGCCTCGGGACGACGATGGAGATCGATCCCGACCTGGTCGTGCCCGACCGGACGAAGTCGCTCCGAGACGGAGCCATTCCCATGTGGGGGGACGCGGAGGGGACCTGGACGAAGGGGACGCTCAAGGCGGTGGCGAAGCGGCTCAAGATCTCGCTCGACACGCCGTTCGGAAAGCTCCCCGCGGCCGCGCGGAACACGCTCTTGAACGGCCTCGGCGACGAGAAGCTCGACTACTCGTTCCGCCTGAAGGACGGCCGGGTGCTCGCGCACAAGGCGAGATTCCGGGGCATCCTGAACGAGCTGCAGCGCCGCTACAAGGAGACCACGTCGGATTCGGTGCGGGAGCAGATCGGGGCCCTGATGTCGAAGAAGCCGTGCCCGGAATGCGGCGGGACGCGCCTGAAGCCCGAGGCCCTGGCGGTGAAGGTGGACGGCCTCTCGATCGCGGAATGGACCCAGCGCTCGGTGACGCGCGCGCTCGCGGGGATCCGTGCCATGAAGCTCTCGACGCGCGACTCCGGGATCGCGGCGCCGATCGAGAAGGAGCTGCGCCAGAGGCTCGAATTCCTGGACGACGTGGGGGTGGGCTACCTGACGCTCGACCGGGTCGCGGGATCGCTCTCCGGCGGGGAGGCGCAGCGGATCCGCCTGGCCACCCAGATCGGCTCGCGGCTGACGGGCGTCCTCTACATCCTGGACGAACCCAGCATCGGGCTCCATCCCACGGACAACCGGAAGCTTCTCGAGACGCTCCTCGCCCTCCGCGATCTCGGGAACTCGGTGCTGGTGGTGGAGCACGACCGCGAGACCATGGAGGCCGCCGACCACATCGTCGATCTGGGCCCCGGCGCCGGCCGGCGCGGCGGCTACCTCGTCGCGCAGGGGCCGGTCGAGGCCGTTCGCGAGGTCCAGGGCTCGCTCACGGGGCAGTACCTCTCGGGAGAGCGGGAGATCCCGGTTCCGCCGCGGCGACGCGAGGGAAGCGGGGACGCGCTCGAGGTGGTGGGCGCGCGCGAGAACAACCTGCGCTCGATCCGGGCGCGCTTTCCCCTGGGCACGTTCGTCTGTGTGACGGGGGTATCGGGCTCGGGGAAGAGCACCCTGGTGAACGACATCCTCTACCGGGCCCTGGCGCGGCGCTTTTATCAGGCCAAGGACGCGCCCGGCGCGCACGAGAAGATCGTTGGGTTGGAGCACGTGGACAAGGTGGTCGCCATCGATCAGTCGCCTATCGGACGGACCCCGCGCTCCAACCCCGCGACCTACACCGGCGTCTTCACCTTCATCCGCGACCTTTTCGCCTCCACGCCCGAGGCCAAGGTGCGCGGCTACGGGCCCGGCCGCTTCTCGTTCAACGTGAAGGGGGGGCGCTGCGAGGCGTGCGGCGGCGACGGCCTCTGCACGATCGAGATGCACTTCCTCCCGGACGTGTACGTGACGTGCGAGGTTTGCCGGGGGAAGCGCTACAACCGGGAGACGCTGGAGGTCACGTACAAGGGGCGCTCCATCGCGGATGTGCTGGAGATGACCGTGGAGGAGGCGCTGGATCTCCTGGGCCCGATTCCGCAGGTCCGGAGAAAGCTCGAGACGCTGGTGGGCGTGGGATTGGGCTACATCCACCTGGGCCAGTCGGCCACGACCCTCTCGGGCGGCGAAGCGCAGCGTGTCAAGCTGGCGTCCGAGCTCTCCCGTGTGGAGACCGGCCGCACGCTGTACCTGCTGGACGAGCCCACCACGGGCCTCCACTTCGAGGACGTGCGGCAGCTCCTGGACGTGCTCGACCGGCTGGTGGATCGCGGCAACACGGTGGTGGTGATCGAGCACAACACCGACGTGATGGCTCGAGCCGACTGGATCCTCGACCTGGGCCCAGGCGGGGGAGAAGCGGGCGGCCGCATCGTGGCCGAAGGGCGTCCTGAGGCGGTGGCCGGCTCGCGCGAGTCGAAGACGGGCGCGGCCCTGCGCCAGCACTTCGAGTCCCGGGGCGCCCCGGCGGCAGGGGCCCCACGGCGCCGGGAGGCGGCGGTTTGAATTCGGGGCGGGATGTGCTACCGTAGCTCGTTCGCGCGCCGCAACTAACGAAACCCGACGAGGATGCTCGATACCGCCGCCGCGCTCCGGCGCACCCCCTTTCATCCACGCCACGTCGCCCTGGGAGCCAAGATGGTCCCATTCGCGGGGCATGAGATGCCTATTCAGTACGAGGGCATCCTGGCCGAGCACCGCGCGGTCCGCTCCGGCGTGGGCGTCTTCGACGTCTCCCACATGGGCGAGATCCGGCTCTCCGGATCGGGGGCCGCCGCGTACGCGAACCGGCTGGTCACGAACGAGGTCGGACAGCTACCGGACGGCAAGGTGGTCTACACGCCCATGTGCCTGGAAGACGGCGGGATCGTGGACGATCTCCTGGTCTACGCCCTGGGTCCCGACCGGCTCCTGGTGGTGAACGCCGCCAATTTCGAGAAGGACCTGGCGTGGGTCCGCGACCATGCGCCGGAGGGCGTGACCGTCGAGGACGAGAACGCCGTCACCGCGCAGCTCGCGGTCCAGGGACCCCGGGCGGAGGCCGTCATCGCGCGGCTCTACGGGGACCGCGCGCGCGCCCTCGGTTTCTACGA
Organism: Candidatus Limnocylindrales bacterium; assembly: GCA_035300625.1. Taxonomy (GTDB): domain Bacteria; phylum Eisenbacteria; class RBG-16-71-46; order SZUA-252; family SZUA-252; genus DASQJL01. The sequence continues at coordinate 1,423 of DATGVG010000092.1, read as the reverse complement.
GGCATTCGAGATGGGCGCCGGCGAGGAGTGGACCCTGGTGTCGCGCACCGGCTATACGGGCGAGGACGGATTCGAGATATATGTCCGGCCCTCGCGCGCGCTCCCGCTCTGGGATCGGGTGTTCGAGGCGGGAGCGGGCGACGGGATCCGCGCGATCGGCCTCGGCGCGCGGGACACGCTGCGTCTGGAAATGGGGTATTGCCTGTACGGGAACGACATTGACGAGACCACCAACCCGATCGAGGCGGGCCTCGCGTGGACGGTGCGTCCCGGCAAGGAGTCGTACATCGGACGCGATGCGATCGTCCGTACTCGCGCGGAGGGCCCCCGGCGGAAGCTCCTGGGGCTCCTGCTCGAGCACGATCGGATTCCGCGCCACGGCTTCGCGGTGGAGCGGGCGGGCCGCGCGACTGGGATCGTCACCAGCGGATCGATGGGGATCTCCCTCGGCCGCCCGGTCGCGATGGCCTACCTCGAGGGGGAAGCGGCGGCGCTCGGCGCCACGGTCGACGTGATGGTGCGCGGCCAGGCGGCCCCCGCCGTCGTGTCGAGCCGTCCGATGTACCACGGCGGGACCGTACGCTCGCCCAAACCCAGGAGACCGGCATGAAGGTTCCGGCAGAGCTGCGCTACACGAAAGAGCACGAGTGGGTCCGCGTGACGGGGAGCGAGGCCGAGGTCGGGGTCACCGACTATGCCCAGGGAGAGCTGGGGGACGTGATCTTCGTCGAGCTTCCCGACGTCGGTTCGAAGGTCGCCCAGATGAAGCCCTTCGGCACCATCGACGCCGTGAAGACGGTGAGCGACCTGTTCGCTCCGGTTTCGGGCGAGGTCATCGCCGTCAACGACGCGCTCCAGAAGAACCCGGCGCTCGTGAACCAGTCACCGTACGAGAAAGGATGGATGGTCCGCATCCGGCTCGATGACCCGGCCGAGGCGAAGGGTCTCTTGAGCGCCGAGGAGTACGAGAAACTCCTGGGAGCCCACGCGTGAGCTTCGTCGGACGGAGCGAGGCCGAGCGCCGCGCGATGCTCGACCGGATCGGCGCGGCTCGATTCGAGGATCTCTGGGAGGCGATCCCCGAGGCGTTCCGCGTCTCCGGCGCGCTCCCGCTCCCCGGGCCGCTCGCCGAGTACGAGATTGCGCGGCGGATGGAGCAGCTCGCCGGCGAGAACGCCGACGCGGGGCGCTACGCCTGCTTTCTCGGCGCGGGAATCTACGACCACTTCGTCCCGGCCGCGCTCCGCGCGATTATCTCGCGGAGCGAGTTCGCCACCGCGTACACGCCGTACCAGCCCGAGGTATCGCAGGGGACCCTCCAGGCCATCTTCGAGTACCAGTCGATGATCCGGGAGCTGACCGGCATGGAGGTGGCCAACGCCTCCATGTACGATGGAGCGACCGCCGCCGTCGAGGCGGCCGG
>DATGVG010000091.1:0-2417 GCA_035300625.1 Candidatus Limnocylindrales bacterium | reverse complement strand
CCTGCCGCGGCTTGCCGTCGCGGACCACCTCCAGCTTCACCGTCTGGCCAGGCGGGATCGCCCCGACGTCGCGCGTGAGCTGGTTCGCGTCGGTGACAGGTTTCCCGTTCAGGGAGACGACCACGTCGCCTGGCTTGACGCCCGCCTTGTCGGCCGGGCCGCCCTTCACCACGTCGGCGAGGAGCGCCCCCTGGGTGGACTTGAGGCCCAGCGTGTCGACCATGTCCTGGGTGATCGGCTGCGGCTGCACTCCGAGGAACCCGCGGGCCACCCGCCCGGTCTTCTCCAGTTGGGGAAGGATCTGCTTCACCACCGCGATGGGGATGGCGAAGCCGATGGTGTTCGCGCCGCCGATGATCGCCGCGTTGACCCCGATCACCTCGCCGCGCAGGTTGAAGAGCGGCCCGCCGGAGTTGCCCGGGTTGATCGAAGCGTCGGTCTGGAGGAAGTCGCTGTACACGGAGCCGGGGCCGAGGGCGCGCTCCTTGGCGCTGATGATGCCGGCGGTCACCGTGGCCTGCAGGCCGAAGGGCTCGCCGATGGCGATCACGTAATCGCCCACCTGGAGCGCGTCGCTATCGCCCAGCATGGCGCCCTTCAGCTCGTTCGCGTGCTCGCCCTCCAGCTTGAGCAGAGCGATGTCCGACTTGGGATCGTTGCCGATCACCTTGCCCACGTACTCGCGGGCGCCGACGGGCGAGGTCTCGTCGGTGATCACCTTGATGTCGTCCATGGGGCGGAACTTGGTCGAGCCGGGATCCTGGATCTCGACCACGTGGTTGTTGGTCAGGACCATGCCGTTGCCGATCAGGAAGCCTGAGCCCAGGCCGTGCCGCTCGCCCTCGTCGGGCATCGGCTGGCCCCCGAAGAAGCGGAAGAAGCGCTCCATCGGGTCCTGCTGATCGTCGTCGCCCTCCTCGCCCGGGCCCTGCTGGTCGAACGGGGTGCGGGGACGGGCCTGCGGCAGACCGCGGCGGGCGGTCGCGCGGCGCGGCTTGAAGCGCGAATTGATGTTCACCACCACCGGCCGCAGCTGCTTCACCAGAGGCGCCAGCGAGGGGAGCGGCGTGAGCTGTCCCGGAGCGGCCTGCGCGGGCGGGGTGGAATCCGCCAGGGCGGAGAGGGCGGCCGCCGGCGACGCGATCGCGGCGGCCTGCGCGTCCCTGGCGAGCTCTTTCTGGCGATCGCGGCCCGACAGGGCGATGGGGAGCGCCACCACGGTGGCGAGGGATCCGAGAGCGAATGCGAACAGCAAAGTGATGCGAGAGCGTCGCATGAACGTGCCTCCAAGCGGGCGGGCGGCCGGTTTCTTGGAACACCCGGCGCTTCCCGGCATTTCCTTACACCTCGCAGGGTACCGGCGCGAGGCCCGCCGCGCAGCACGATCTCCGACCTGGAAACTAGATCGCAACGGTAACGTGCCAGAATGACGCATCGGTGGGAGGGGCCATGGGGCGCGTGCAACTGGCCGAGCTGGCACTGGAAGTGCGCGACGAGGGGCGGGGACCGCCGGCGCTCCTGCTCCACGGATTCCCCACCACGAATCGAAGCTGCGCTGGTGATCGCCCACGACGTGGGATCGGCCGCGGCCCAGATCCTGGTCGCCGATCGGCCGCGCAGAGCGCGGGGATTGGTCGTCTGCGACGGCGTCCATGCCGATCAATGGGCGATGGACCAGGTGGAGAGCATCCGGAACTGGGAGCCGGCGAATGCCTCACGGTTGGCGCCCGTGCTCGCGCGCCGGCTGCGCAGCCCGGGACTCCCCGACGAGACGATCCGGTCCCTGCTCGAACCGTACGCGGGCGACGAAGGCGGCTCGAGGCTCATCCGCGCGGCGCGGGCCCTCGACCCGCGCGAGACGGCCTCGCGCCTGCCCGCCCTGGCCGCCGCACGAGTCCCGGCCCTGGTCCTCTGGGGAGAGTCGGATCGTTACCTCCCGGTGGACGCCGTCGCTCGCCCGCTCGCGCGGCTGCTCACCGCCGAGCTGCGCGTGCTTCCGGGAGGGCACTTCCTCCCTGCCGAAGCACCACGTGCCGTGGCTGCCGAAATCATCGCCTTCGCGAAGACGCTGTGAACGCAATCCGCGGTGGAAATGGCAACCGCGATCTCTTTGGGGGGTCGAGGGGGGAGCGCGCTCTCATGATTCGTCACTTCTTGCCTCGTGCGCCTGGGGCGACGCCGAGTCGCGATCGTGAATTCCGCGTTCGAGCATGAGTGGCGTGGATCTCCGTTTTGCTTTCCGGGGGAGCGCCAAGCCCAGTCAGGCGAAGAGTGCAGCTCGCATGGGAGCCCGGTGCACGCCCAGATTGAGGTTTTTCTTTGGGGGCTGAAAAAAGCCGAAGCGATTTCGATCGCTTGCGCGAGGGGGCTTTACGTCGGCCGTCCCGATGATCCGACGGTCGGAATGACATCCGAGA
>DATGVG010000090.1:0-19241 GCA_035300625.1 Candidatus Limnocylindrales bacterium | reverse complement strand
CCCCCTGTCCAGTGACACGGGTCTCAAGGGTTTCGCTGCGAATCTGCTCGACGAGATCTCCGTGCTTGTTTTCGTTGTTTACCTTGTTGAGGTAGCCGAGCCACTCGAAACCCTTCTGATACGGTTGGACCGCTTCTAGGTAGGCCACGACGGATGGGGCTGCTGAACGGAGCCCGGGATACCACTGGTCGACCCGCACATCGAATGTTGCCTTATCTGGAAGGATGGGAAAGTAGAACTTGGCGTCTCCACGGGCCTGCTGGCAAAAGCTCTCTCGCACCTCGTGTGCAAGATAGTCCAGGGCGGACCGAAGGTTCTCGCAGAGGTTCTTGATGTCGATTCGCATGGCGGTGTCGATGCTCTTCGCGTGCAGTGATTCCTGATACTCAGCCTCGATCTTCGCGAGTTCGGTGTCCGCATGCTCGAGGAGAGCATCGATGCTTGCCTTCCGCGATGCCATGTCCCACTTCTCCAGGTATATCTAGGCGTCCAACTCGTGTAATGCAGAACTGGGTATCCAAACTTGCGCGTCTTGCGGTCTAGCGCGCCTGTCGCCGGAACGTCTCGGTATTCCCAAGCGGCAGTCTAGACACCACCCCGGCCAAACGATCACGCTCCAGGCTGGAAAAATGGGGCCCCCTGGCTCGGCCCAATGGCGATACGGGGAGAGAGCCAGAGATAGAGAGAGCCTCATTGTGTCCTGATGGGGTCAATGCGTGCAAGGCTCGCCCTGGGCCCCGCGGAACCCGTCGGCATGGGCCAAAGGCACGAACGATGGCACGGCGCACAAGTATCGCCCCCACGCCCACATACGCGAGAGCCCCGGCAGTTCTCACCACCAGGGCCCGCGTTATCACTAGGCCGCAGAGTTTGCGACCGTGTCATCTGGCTCCTGAGGTAGGATTCGAACCTACAACCCTCCGGTTAACAGCCGGATGCTCTACCGTTGAGCTACTCAGGAATTGTGTAATCCCCCGCCCCGCAAAGACTTATCGCAAACGTCCCAACGAGCCGGAGCCAAACATTCTACCCTACCGGCCGCTCCGCCGCAACCTGCTCGCCGATCACCGCCCGCACCCGATGCGTCCGCCCATCATCGCGCAACGGAATCGCGCCGGGATCCACGCCCACGCCATCCAACTCCGCCAGGGCGACCCCGCGGCACCGATGCTCGGGATTCTCCACCGCGATCTCGTACCGCGACCCGCCAAACCGCAGCACGACCGAGAATCCCCCCCACGCGAACGGGATGCACGGGTTCACCGCAAGCGTCCCACCTCTCCGCTCGATGCCCAGAATCGACTCCAGCCCCGCGCGGTACATCCAGCTCGCCGAGCCGGTATACCACGTCCAACCGCCTCTCCCGACGTGCGCGGCGTGGGTGTAGACGTCCGCGGCGATCACGTAGGGCTCCACCTGGTAGCGCGCCACGTCTGCCGGGGTGCGCGCGTGGTTGATGGGGTTCAACAAGTGAAATAGCTCGACGGCCTCGTCGCCGCTTCCCAGCTTGGCGACGGCCATCACGGTCCAGATGGCGGCGTGGGTGTACTGGCCGCCGTTTTCGCGCACGCCGGGGATGTACCCCTTGATGTAGCCGGGGTCGAGCGCGGACGAGTCGAACGGTGGGGTCAGAAGCAAGATGACTCCCGCGTCCCGCCGCACGAGCTGGCTCCGCACCGAGTCCATCGCGCGCTCGGCGCGGCCCGGAGGGGCGGCACCCGACAAAACGGCCCACGACTGGGCGATGGAATCGATGCGGCACTCCTCGTTCTGGGTCGAGCCGAGCGGTGTGCCGTCATCGAAGTAGGCGCGCCGGTACCAGTCCCCGTCCCAGGCCTGCTCCAGCACCACGGCCAGGCGGGCCACCTCGTTCCGGTAGCGCGCGGCGCGTCCCTCGTCGCCGCGCGACTCCGCGAGCCCGGCGAATTCGCGCAAAATCTTCGACTGGAACCACGCCAGCCAGACGCTCTCCCCCTGCCCCTTCCGGCCCACGCGATTCATGCCGTCGTTCCAGTCCCCGCTTCCGATCAGCGGGAGCCCGTGCGGGCCGGACGTCAAGCTCCGATCGATGGCGCGGAGGCAATGCTCATAGAGCGGCGCGTCCTCGCCCGACACGGAGGGCCGGCCGTAGGCGTCCGCCTCCTCGGGCGTCAAAACGGGCGCCGCCAAGAACGGAACGCGCTCGTCCAACACGCCGCCGTCCCCGGTCGCCTCCACGTAATGCCCGACGGCGAAGGGGAGCCACAACAAATCGTCGGAGCAGCGGGTCCGCACCCCGGCCCCCGAGTGGTCGTGCCACCAGTGCTGGACGTCCCCCTCGGTGAATTGCCGGGCCGCGACCCGCAGCAGGTGCTCGCGGTAGAGGTCGGGCGCGGCCAAGGAGAGCGCCATGACGTCCTGGAGCTGGTCGCGGAAACCGTACGCGCCGCCGGGCTGATAGAAGGCGGTGCGCGCCCACAGCCGGCTGGCGATGGACTCGTAGAGAAGCCAGCGGTTCATCAAGACGTCGAACGAATCGTCCGGCGTGTGGATCTCCATCGTGCCGAGGAGCCGGTCCCAGAACTGCTCCACCTCTTCGAGCGCCGCGAGCGCGGCGCGGACGGATCCGTGCTCCCGGACCAGCCGCAACGCCGCGTCCCGGTCCTCGCCCTGTCCGAGCAGGAAGACCACCTGGCGCGTCTCGCCCGGCGCCAATCGGAGCGAGACATGGAGCGCGGCGCAGGGATCGAGCCCCGCGCCGAACGAATTCGAGAGTGTGCGGCGTCCCAGCGCGGCCGGCCGCGTCATCGACCCGTTCCGGCCCAGGAACTCCAAGCGGTCGCCCGTGGCGGACGTCAGCGCGTCGGAGTGCGCGAAGGCGACGCGCCCGCGGAACTCCTGGTTGTAGGGGTTCTCGGCCAGCAAGGCGGACGTGCCGGCGTCAAGCTCGGTGCGCACGTGGACCTGCTCCCCCTCCCGCGGCGGGGAGAGCCTCCACTCGTTGTAGTGGAAGACGCTGATGGAGCGCGGCCGGCTCCCCTGATTCTCCAGCGTGAGGAGCGCGAATCGCATCGGCGCCGAGCGGTGCGTGAACAGCGCCAGCTCCTGGCGGATCCCGCGCTCGCGATGCGCGTACCGCGTGGCGCCCGCCCGGTGGCGCACGACCCACCGTCTTCCGTCGGCGCGACGGCGCATGGCACCCGGTGTAGCGCCCCACGCCTCGCCACTCTCGTCGTCGCGCAGGTAGATGGCCTCGCCCGTCGCCTCGGTCAAGGGATCGTTGGCGAACGGGGTCAGCCGGTTCTCCCGGCTGTTCTCGGACCACGTGTACGAGGGCCCCGCGGCCGTCACGACGCACCCGAATCGCGGATTGGCCAGGACGTTGGCCCATGGGAGGGGTGTCTCGTCGGCGCCATCCAAAACGATGACGTACTCGGACCCGTCCGTCGTGAAGCCGCCGCGCCCGTTCCACAGAGCCAATTCCGGCGCGTCGATCTCGGGGCTGGGGGGGATGGGGGTGATCGCGGTCCCATCGCCATCGACAGAGGCGGGCGCGGCCTCAGCGGTCACGACCGGGGCGGGCCATTCGACATCGGCGTACGGGTGCTCGAGCTGCGCCTCCAGGCTCCCCCGATCCCCTCGCAGCTCCGCGCGCGCCACCGCGGAGAGGAGCACGCGGTCGGCTTCGCTCATGCCGTCGCCGGTCAGCAGGTACGCGCCCCCGGTCCTGTCCTTCCACGCGCCCCACGGACCGCCCTCGAGAAGCGCCCCGAGCTGCTCGTGGATCTCGTTTCGATAGCCGATGGGATGCTCGTTCACGATCACGACATCCGCCAACAGCCCCTTGAACCGCCAATAATCCTGGGCACGCAGCACCTGCCGAACCAACGCGAGATCGGCCTGCTCGAGCACGCGGACGAGCAGGATGGGAAGATCGCCTGAGATCCCGTGGTTCCAGAGCCCCGATTGCCCCAGGACATTTCGCGCCAAAGTCGCCGGGTCCGCGGCCAGCGAGCGGTCCGTGTAGAGGACGCGCGAGGCGAGGCGCTCGTACAACTGCGCTTCCTCGACCGGAATGCCGAGGTGGCGGAGCGAAATCGAGAGCTGGGTTGCCGCGAGCGCGAACGTGCGCGGCGCCGACGTCGGGTCCGCGTACTTCATGCAGAGCGCGATGGCGGCGTCGCGGTCGTGCGCCATCCCGGTGGCAAACGCCAGCCGCGCGAATCCGCCCGGCGCGAGTCGGACGCGCTGCCGGAGGCTCAGGATCGGATCGAGGGTGGCGCCGCTGGTGCCCGACAGTGGCCGGCCGTCCAGCGCGATCGGGTCCTCGGTCCCGCGCCCCCGTCCCAGGAAGCGCGCGCGGTCGGTCTCCCATTCGATCGCGCTGTGCGTGCGTCCCTCGAGACTTAACACGTGGATGGCCCACGGCTGCGGATCCTCGACGGATCGCGGCCGTCGCCCGCACAACAAGGACGCGGTCTCGGGACGGCACTCCGTTTCCAGGAACAGCTTCCCGAATACCGGGTGGGCGACGTCGTCTGCCTGCGGCGACAGCACCACCTCGACGTAGCTGGTAATCTCGATCTCGCGCTGATACGCGCTCCGGTTCGTCAGCGACAGGCGCCGCACCTCGACGTCGTCCTCGGCCGAGACCGCGATCTCGCACCGGGAGTCGATCTCCTCGACGCGCTGCTGGATCACCGCCTTGTCCGGCACGAAGTGGGTCCGGTATTCGTCGGGCTCGCGGCGGATCGGCTGGTAGGTGGCCGACCAGACCGCGCCGCTTCGAACGTCCCGCAAATACAAATACTGGCTCCCGAAGTCGCAGGTGGCGTCTTCCCGCCGCCGCGTGACCGCGAGGCCGCGGCAGGAGCTGGCTCCGCCGCCGGCATTGGTGACGATGGAGACGTACCGTCCGTTTGAGAGAAACGCCGCGTGCGGGTAGCGGGTGTGCGGCGTCCGGAATCGCCGGGGCGAGACGGGCAGGATCAGGGGAGCGATCCGCGTCACCTCGATCGGGCGCGGCCGCGTCACCGGGACAAAGCGCGGCACCCGCTCTTGCAAGAGCAGCTCGGTCGCCTGGATGCAGGCATCGGTGTGGAAGCGCGACACCATCACGTCGTTCAGCACGGCGTTGGCCAGCGCGACCACCGTCATGCCCTGGTGATGCGCGAAGAACGCCTGGACCGCCGCGGGCTTTCCCGACGCCGGCGCATGCTCCGGCTCCCCTTCCGCCTCGCGCGGCGTGTAGTCCAGCGATTCGTAGAAGCCGTAGCGCCCCTCGGCTCCCTCCCGCGCCAGGCGCCTGAGATTGGACGAGGCCGAGACCGGATCGACCATCGCGGCCAGGGCCGTCGCGTAGGGCGCCACCACCAGCTCTTCCGACAGCCCCCGCTTCAGCCCCAGCTCGGGCACCCCGAACGCCTTGTACTGGTAGTTCCCCTGGCGGTCCATCACGTTGAAGGCGGACTCTGAGATCCCCCACGGAACCCCGTGGAGGCGGCCGTATTGGATCTGCGCGTGGACGGCGGAATCGCAGGAGCGGTGCAGCAGCGTATCCGGATAGCTCCGCATCAAGAGGAGCGGCATCAGATACTCGAACATCGAGCCGCTCCAGGAAACCAGGGTCGGCGTGCCGGCAATCCCCACCAGCGCGCGTCCGAGCTGGAACCAATGTTCCTGGGGCACGTCCCCCTTCGCGATCGCGAAGAAGCTGGCCACCCGCGCCTCCGACGCCAGCAGGTCGTAGTAGGACGTGTCCAGGCGCCCGGGCCCCTCCATGTCCGCCAGCCGGTAGCCGATGGAAAAGATCCGGCGCTCGCGGTCATAGAGGAACGCGAAGTTCATATCGTTCGCGAGCCGTTCGGCGCGGTGCGCCAGCGAGTCCCGCCGGTCGCTCCATTGCTCCGTGGGGACGCCCGCCCGCGGCTCCTCTAAGAGGCGAAGTAGCATGCGCCCCCAGAAGGAGGCGTCCGCGGCCTCGGGGGCGGCGAGCGCGTGCAGGCCCGCCTCGTCCAGCGCGCGCTTGAGCTCGGCTCCCGCCGAGACGCCGCGCGGATGGTCGGTCTCGTCGTCGCGCGCGCTCTCCCACGTCTCCACTTCGCGCAGCGCCGGTGTGAAACGCTGCCGGAGCGATTCTCCCTGCGCGCTGTGGGAAAGGGCGTCGAGGCTCTGGCGCAGCAACGTCAGCGTGTCCGCGATCATCGTGGCCCGGCGGAAATCGTCGGCCGGGACCTGCTCCAGAGACCGGAGCCCCGCCGCCAGCGCCATCAGCGATCCCGCGAGATTCGCGCTGTCCACGGTGGACACGTAGCGCGGGAGAAGCGGCGCCAGGCTCGAGGTGTCGTACCAGTTGAGGAGATGTCCCTCGTGCTTCTCCAATCCCTCCAGCGTGCCGAGGGTGCGCTCCAATCGGTCCAGCGCGTCCCCGGCTTCGATGAAGCCCAGGTCATGCGCGGCAAGCGTGGCGATCAATCCCATGCCGATGTTCGTGGGGGACGTGCGGTGGGCGACCCTGTGCGACGGCTTCTCCTGGACGTTGTCGGGAGGAAGCCAGTGCTCCTCCTCGACCTGGAACGCCTCGAAGTAGCGCCACGTATTGCGCGCGACGCGGCGCAGATAGACGCGGTCCCGCGGCTCGAGAACGATGACCCTCCTCCGCGCCGGCTGGCTCAGCCAGAAGCCCATCAGCGGCGAGGAGAGCCAGAGGAGAAGAAGCGGCAGCGACACGCCCAGCGCCTCGGGGCGGGCCGTCATCGTCAGCGCCAGCCCGGCGATCGCCACCGCGGGTCCCGCCCACATCCCGTTGGCGAACGCGCGCAGGCCTTCGCGCCCCGAGAGCCCGGCGGAGCGGGCCGCGGTTGCCGCCGCGGTCTCCCACTCGAGCATCTTCCGCTGCGTGAGGATCAGCCGGATCAGAGTGAGGCCGATGGCCTGGGCCATCTCGTAGGAGCGGTAGGCCAGGAACGTGAGGTCCAGCAGCACCTGGGCCGCCGCGGTCTCCAGCTCTTCCTGCCAATCGCGCAGGAAGACCGCGGTGGGCTGCTGGGGAGCGGGCCCCTGCGCCCCGCGCAGGAGCTGGGACAAGAACGGGAAAGCGGCGGTCACCATCACCGCGAGGGTCCAGAGCCCGGGCGAGCCGGGGAGCCAGGTCCACGCCGAAAGGAGGAACGCGAGCGTGGTGGGCGCCACCAGGCTTCGCCGCAGATTGTCGAAGATCTTCCAGCGGCTGATCAGGGGAAGCCGGTTCCGCTCCAACCCCCGCCGCGTGGGGACCCACGGGAACAGCCACGCGAGGATCTGCCAGTCGCCGCGCACCCAGCGGCGCTGCCGTCCCGCGTGGGTCAGGATGCTGGAGGGAAAGTCGTCCACCACCTCCACGTCGGAGACCAGGGCCGTCCGGGCGTAGATCCCCTCGAACAGGTCGTGCGACAAGAGCGCGTTCTCGGGGACGCGCCCTTCCAGCGCCGCGGTGAAGGCGTCGACGTCGTAGAGCCCTTTGCCGGTGAAGATCCCCTCGCCGAACAGGTCCTGGTAGGCGTCGGACACGGCGGTGGTGTACGGGTCGACGCCGGTGTGCCCGGCGTAGACGCGGGCGAAGAGCGAGCCCGCGGCGCTCGCCATCGTGACGCTGACCCGCGGCTGGAGGATCCCGTAGCCCCGGGTCACCCGGCGCAGTTGGGGATCGAACACGGGGCGATTCAGGGGATGGCGGATGATGCCGACCAGAGTGCGGGCCGTGTCGCGCGGGAGGCGCGTGTCGGCGTCGAGTGTGATGACGTAGCGGATCGAGCCCAGAATCGCGGGATCGCCCACCATGGTCCGGAATGTGTTCGGACGGCCGCGGAGGAGCGCGTTCAGCTCCTCCAGCTTCCCCCGCTTTCGCTCCCACCCCATCCACACGCCTTCCCGCTCGTTCCACTGGCGGGCCCGGTGGAACAGGTAAAAGCGGTTGTTTCCGCCGCCGCCGTGGCGGGCGTTCAGCCCTTCGATCGCCGAGGTCGCCGCCGCGAGGATGTCGGCGTCCTCGGGCAGCTCCGCCTGCGTCGCGTCGCGGAAATCGGTGAGGAGCGCAAAGTGAAGATGGGGGTCGGCATTTCCCAGGGCCTGCACCTCGAGGTGCTCAATCTGGGCCCGGGCCCCCTCCGCGCTGGTGAGGAGCACGGGCACGACCACCAGGGTGCGCGCGTCCTCGGGGACGCCGTTCTTGAGGTCGATCCGCGGGAGGCGCCGGGGGTGCGCGATCCGGCCGACCGACTTCTGGACGAGGAGGATCCCGAGCTGGCTCATGGGCACCAGCGCGAGGAGCCCGATCCAGGGGAGGAGTGCCAGGTCCGCCCCATGGACCCGCGCGTAGAACATGGCCGCGGCCGAGCCCAGCCCGGAGAGGATCGCGATCCACCCCAGATAGAACGTGACGTTAGCGGAGAAGATGCTGCGCCGGATCCGTTGCCGGAACCGCGGGACGTACGCGACGTCGACTTCGAAATCGCGCCGCCCGGGGCCGATCAGGTGATACCCGATGTGCCCGCTGGCGTCCCCGGGCGCGCTCTCGCCGGATCGCCGCGCGCTCTCCACCGCCCGCAGGGCCACGCGCACCTGGGCCTCGCCCGTCGGCTCGGCCAGCTCCTCCACCGACTGCCGGTAGCGGTCCCGGCTGGCAAAGTCCATCTGCCCGTAGACGCCCGCCGGATCGCGCTGGAGGACCTGCTCCATCAGGCTCACCCGCTCCACCGTGCGGTTCCAGTCGATGGTGGCGACCAGCCGTAGGCCGGTGATCGAGTTCCCCATGGAGGCGAGCCCCATGGTCTGCCGCTGGTGCTCGGCCCGCACCGCCTCGTCCACGCCGACTCCCGCCGCGTTCAACCGGCGTTCCAGCTCCACCCGGAGCTCCGCGACCCGCGGCCCCAGCTCGCGCATCCGCTGCACCAGCTGGACCAAGAACGCGTTCGAGAGCCGCTCGGGGGGGGACGGCAGCGGCGCGTCCGGAGCTGCCGATTCGAACCGGGCGAAGTAGCGGTCGGCTTCCGCCTCGCCCGAGCGGCTCTCCACGATTTCGTCGGTGAGCCGCCTCACGTTTTCGATCAGGCTGAGCTTGAGCATGGTCGGCCACGCCCACAGCTCGCCCAGCGTGAGGGGCGCCACGGTCTGGTAGGCGCTGATGAATCGGGTCAGCCGGTGGAGATCGAAGCGCGCGTCCGAGTGGCGGATGAAATCGAGGGCCATGGCGTGGATGCGGGCCACGCCCGCCAGCTCGCGGGACGCGAGCTTGGGAAGCTCGAGATAGTAGCTCTGCGGGAGGTTCTTCCGGACGTCGGCGATCTCGGCTTCCACGAGGTGGAAATTGTCGAGCAGCCACTCGGCCGCCGGCGCCACGGGCTCGCCTCGGCGCGCGTCCTTGGCCAGCACGCTGTAGCCGTGGCGGAGGGCGCGGGCGTTCTCGCGAAGGCGGGGGAGGAACGGTCGCGGACGATAGCGCGGATTGCGGGCCAGCGTGTAGCCCGCCGCCAGCATCCGGGCGCGCTCCTCCAGGTGCTCGACGCTCAGGAGCTCGCCGCGAAGTGGGCCCCGGTCGGAGCCCGTCGCCCGGCGATTGGGATCCCTCCATTTTCCGAAGACCCAGCCTGTGCCCATTACCGCGCCTCCCTCCAGGGCATCGGCGTCGGGATGGTGGGCTCCCGGAACGCCCAGGCCCGCAGATTGCGCCTGTAGCCCGCGCTCTCGAGCAAGGTGTCGTAGGAGAAGATCGCGATCCCGTCCACGCCCAGGATTCGGGCGCGGCGGATCTTCTCTACCGCCTCGCGCGATCCCTCATTGTATACGGCGATTCCCGCCCAGATCTGGCGGGGAGTGGAAATCGACAGGGCGGCCCCGATCTGTCGCACGGCGACGGGGGTGGAAGGCGTGTAGGCCATGGGGACCGCGGCGTCGATGATCCCCTCCTTCAGCCACGCGGGCCAATCTTGCAGATAGCGGTTCAAGGCCGCGTTCTGGTCGGCGATGACCGCGGCCGTCAGCTTGATCGGGCGCCCCAGCAGATTCAAGTCGTGCCGCAGCGTCCGCACCAGGTCGGTCACCTGGTCGCGCTTCCACTGGATCCACTTCAGCCGCAGGTCGGGGAGGCGGTCCGCGCCGATTATGGCGAGCGTGGTCGAGTCGGGGTCGTCGATCTGCGCCGGGTCCACCCCGAACTCGCGCATGAACGCGGTGCGGGTCGGGCGGTCGTAGCCCACCCCCGGCTCGGGATAGCGCACGTAGTCCAGGTGGATCCCGTCCACGGCGTAGTGCGTCGCGATCTCGTTCACCACGTCGCGCAGGTGGCGCTTCACGTCGGGGTTCCCGGGGGAGAGGTACATCCCCTCGATCTTCTCCTCGTGGAATTCCGCGGGGACCATCTCGGCCAGGCTGGTGCCGTCGGAGCGGATCGAGATCCACTCCGGATGGGCGTTCACCACGTGGAGGGGCGACGAGGGCGGGGCGCCCGCGGACCAGACCAGGTAGACGTTGACCCACGCGTGCACCTCCATGCCGGCCGCGTGCGCGCGCTGGATCAGCTGGTCCAAGGGATCGAATCCGGCCGGGGCGCCGCCCATGGCCTCGCCGGGGGGCGCGATCTCGGACTTGTAGTAGGCGTCGCCGCGCCCGCGCACCTGCGCGAGGATGGTGTTCACGTTCACGTCGCCGGCAACCTCGACGATCTTGTCCACGCGGCCGGGCGAGCTCAAGGCATGCCGCACCACCCAGAGCGCCCGCGTCTCCACGCCCGCGGGGGGCGCGGCGCGGGCGGGCGCGGGGGGCGCGCACCAGAAGGCGGCCCCAATGAAAAGCGCCGGCACGAGTCGCGCCGGCGCGAAAATCCGATTTGCGGTCACTTTGGCGATAGGCCCCTAGTCGCCGCTCTTCCCCCGCTGCCGGCCCCGCGCTCCGCCATGGGGCCCCTTGCCCGGCATCCCGCCCTTCCGGCCCAGCCGGTCGCCGCGCGACGGCTTGGGAGCCCGCTCCTTGCGCGCGGGCGCGCCGCCCTCGGCGGCAGCGGCGCCTTCCTTCCCGGCTTCGCCCTTGGGGGGCTCGACCTTCGCGTCTTTGGTTCCCTTCTTGGCCGCGGCCTTGGCGCCGCGCTCCGCCTTGGCGCGCTCCTCCGCTTCCTTCCGGAGACGCTCCTTCAGCTCGGGCGACTTGACCAGCTCCAGAAACGCGGTCTGACCCGCGTCCCCCAGCCGGTGGCCGACCTTGATGATGCGGGTGTACCCGCCGTTCCGGTCGGCATACCACGGCGCCACGGTGGTGAACAGCTTCCGCACCACGTCGTCGCCGTGCACGAAGCGGGCGACGTGGCGGCGCGCGGCGACGTCGCCGCGCTTGGCAAAGGTGATCATCCGCTCGGCCATCCGGCGGGCCTCTTTCGCCTTGGCGACCGTCGTCTCGATCCTCTCGTGGAGGATCAGCGAAGTCGTCAGGTTGCGCAGGAGCGCCTTCCGGTGCTCGCGCGTGCGGCTCAGCTTGCGATGGTCTTTGCGATGACGCATTTCAGTCTCCCTTACGCCGCTTCGATCTTCTCGCCCAGCTTGTACTTCGACACGTCCATGCCGAAGCCCAGGTTCATGCTCTGGAGAATGTCGGCGATTTCCTTGAGCGACTTCCGGCCGAAGTTCCGGTACTTGAGCATTTCGCCCTCGGACTTCGTCACCAGGTCGCCGATCGATTTGATGTTGGCCGCCTTGAGGCAGTTGGACGAGCGCACGGAAAGCTCCAGCTCCTCGACGCTCCGCTCCAGGAGTGCCTTGATGCGGAGGAACTCCTCGTCGACCTCTTCCTCCTGCTCTTCCTCGATCTCCTCCTCGAAGTGCACGAAGAGGGCGAAGTGGTCCTTCAAGATCTTGGCGCCGTACGCCAGCGCGTCCGAAGGGATCACGCTGCCGTCGGTCCAGATCTCCAGATCCAGCTTGTCGTAGTCGATGCGCTGTCCGATCCGGGTGTTCTCGACCTCGAAGTTGACCTTGGTCACGGGCGAGTACATGGAATCGGTGGGCAGCACGCCGATCGGCCGGTCCTGATTCATCTGGTTCTCGGCCGAGACGTATCCCCGGCCGGCGCCGATCTCGATCTCGGCCCGGAACTCGCCTTCCTTGTTCAGCGTAGCGATGTGCAGCTCGGGGTTCAAGACCTCGACGTCCGCGTCGACCTTGAGGTCGGCCGCGGTCACCGCGGACTTCCCGCGCACTTCGATCATCCCCATCTTGGGGGCGTCGCCGTGCAGCTTGAAGCGGATCAGCTTGAGGTTCAACAGCACCTCGGGGATGTCTTCCTTGACGCCCGGGAGGGTCGAGAACTCATGCTGCACGCCGTCGATCTTGACTGCGGATACCGCCGCGCCCGGCAGCGACGAAAGAAGCACGCGCCGGAGCGCGTTCCCCAGCGTCACGCCGAAACCGCGCTCCAAGGGCTCGATCGAGAATTTTCCATACTTGTTCGTCGAGTTCTTTTCGTCCATCTCGACGTTTTTGGGCATCTGAAGATTCTTCCATTTCATGATCTATGTCCTCCGGGGGCCGGGCTACTTCGAGTAGAGCTCGACGATGAGCGACTCGGAGATCTTGGTCGGGATCAAGCCGCGCGTCGGGTATTCCAGCATGCGTCCCGACATCTTCTCCGCGTCGAGGCTCAGCCAGCTCAGCGTGTCCCGCGCCTTGTTCGCCTCCAGCGACGACTGGATGGCGATCATCTCCTTGCTTCCCTGGCGCACGCGGATCTCGTCCCCGACGCGGACGGAGAACGAGGGAATGTCCACGACGCGCCCGTTGACTTCGATATGGCGGTGGCGCACCAGCTGGCGGGCCGCCGAACGGGACGGGGCGAACCCCAGCCGGTACGACAGGTTGTCCAGGCGGCGCTCCAGGAGCAGGAGCAGGTTCTCGCCGGTGACACCCTTCTGGCTCTCGGCCTTCTTGAAGTAGTTCCGGAACTGCGCCTCGAGGATCCGGTAGATCCGACGGGCCTTCTGCTTCATGCGGAGCTGCTGGCCGTAGTTGGTCTCCTTGGAGCGGCGATCCTTGCCGTGCTCCCCGGGAGCATAACCACGGCGCTCGAAGGCGCACTTCTCCGTGTAGCAGCGGGCACCCTTCAAGAACAGCTTTTCACCTTCCCGGCGGCACAGCCGGCACTTATCCCCGTGATACGTCGCCATAATCGAAGCGGTGACCTCCTCTGCCCGTTAGACGCGCCGCCGCTTCGGCGGGCGACAACCGTTGTGTGGAATCGGGGTGACGTCCTTGATGGCCGAGATCTCGAGCCCGGCCGCCTGGAGCGACCGGATGGCCGCCTCGCGGCCCGCCCCCGGCCCCTTCACCCAGACTTCCACCTTCTTCAGCCCCAGGGACACGGCTTCCTTCGTCGCGGACTCGGCCGCGATCTGCGCCGCGAACGGGGTGCTCTTGCGAGAGCCCTTGAAACCCACCTTGCCCGCGCTGGCCCAGGCCACCGTGTGGCCGTCCATGTCGGAGATGGTCACGATCGTGTTGTTGAACGTCGATTGGACGTGGGCGATTCCGTTGATCCCCACCTTCCGCTCGCGCTTCTTCTTCGGCTTCGCCGTCGGCGCTACCGGAGGAACATTGGTCGCTGCTGTCGTTTCTGCCACTCGGTTCTCCTATTCGTTCCTGAAGCTCACGCGGCGATCAGCCGGCCGGCTTCGGCGCCGGCTTCTTGACGGCCGAGACGGTACGGCGCATGGCGCCCGCCGTCTTCTTCGGACCCTTCCGCGTGCGCGCGTTCGTGCGCGTGCGCTGGCCCCGCGCGGGAAGGTTCTTGCGATGGCGCAGGCCGCGGTAGGAGCCGATGTCCATGAGACGCTTGATGGACATGGCCACCTCGCTCCGGCGCGCGCCCTCGACCTTGAACTGCGATTCGATCACCTGGCGGAGGCGTCCCGTCTCCTCGTCGGTGAGGTTCTTCACCCGGGTGTCCGGATTCACGCCCGTGATCTTGATGATCTTCCGCGCCGCGGCGTTTCCGATCCCGAAGATGTACGTCAGGCCGATCTCGATACGCTTGTCGTTCGGGAGATCGACTCCGGCAATTCGTGCCAACGCGCTCCTCCTGTCCTCGGCCTACTGCGGCACGCCGGGTCTCAGCCCTGGCGCTGCTTGTGGCGCGGGTTCTTGCAGATGATCCGGACGACGCCCTTCCGCCGGACGACCTTGCAGTTGTCGCAAATCTTGGTTACCGATGCCTTGACCTTCATCGCGCTTCCTTCCGCGCCGCGCCGAACGCGGCCGCTACTTGTAGCGGTAGACGATGCGCCCCCGCGACAGATCGTAGGGCGACAACTCCACCGTCACCTTGTCTCCGGGCAGGATCTTGATGAAATTCATCCGCATCTTGCCCGAGATGTGCGCCAGGACGCGGTGCCCGTTCTCCAGCTCCACCCGGAACATCGCGTTCGGGAGCGGCTCGATCACCGTTCCCTCGACCTGGACGCCTTCTTCCTTCGCCACCTAGTCCGCCTCCACCAGGGAGAGCACCACCGGTCCGTCTTCTCCGATCGCGACCGTGTGCTCGAAATGCGCGGACAGGCTGCGGTCCGCGCTCACCACCGTCCACTGATCCGAAAGCGTGACGACGTCCGCGCCGCCGACGTTCACCATCGGCTCGATCGCCAGGACCATTCCCGTGCGGAGCCGCGGCCCTTCGCCGGGGCGCCCGTAGTTGGGGACCTGGGGCTCTTCGTGCAGCTCGCGCCCCACGCCGTGCCCCACCAGCGCCCGGACCACGCTGAATCCGCTCTTCTTCACCTCGCGCTCGATGGCGGAGGAGATGTCCGAGACGCGCCCGCCGGGCCGCGCCTGATCGATGCCGGCGTTGAGCGAGCGCTCCGTGGCTTCGAGCAGGCGCTGCGCTTCGGCGGAGATGGATCCCACCGCGAACGTTCTCGCGGCGTCACCATAGAACCCGGACCTCTTGACGCCGATGTCCAGGGAGATGACGTCCCCTTCCTTCAGCACGCGCTTACCGCTCGGGATTCCGTGGACGACCTCCTCGTTGATCGAAGCGCAGATGCTCGCCGGGTACCCGCGGTACCCCTTGAACGCCGGCTCTCCGCCCTCCGCCCGGATGAACTCCTCGGCCAGACGGTCCAGCTCCCGCGTCGTGACTCCGGGGCGGACTTCCCGCCCCAGGCGCAACAGACACCGCCCGACGATCTGGGAGCTTTCGCGGATCCGCTCCACCTCGTCCGGCGTGTTGATCCGGACCGCGCGCTCCGCCATGACGGCCCCCCTCAGGCGGCGACCTTTCCCACCGCCTGCTGGATCGCCGCGTACACCGCTTCCGGCGGACCCGCCGCGTTCACGTTCCGAAGCGTGCCCAGGCGCTCGTAGTAGATCACCAGGGGCGCCGTCTCCCGCTCGTAGACCTCGAGTCGCGCCCGCACCGTTTCCGGCCGGTCGTCGGGGCGCTGCTTCACTTCCCCGCCGCACACGTCGCAGACGCCCGGCTGACGGGGCGGCCGCGAGGCCACGTTGTAGATCTCGCCGCAATTGCTGCAGACCAGCCGGTTCTTCAGCCGCTCCACGACCATCTCGGGTGGGACGACCAGGTTCACCGCCCGGTCCACCTTCCGGTCACCCAACAGCGCCGCCAGCCCGTCGGCCTGCGCGGTCGTCCGCGGGAAGCCGTCGAGGACGAAGCCGTTCGCCGCATCCTTCTGCAACAGCCGCGTCTCGATGATCCCGAGGACCGTGGAGTCGGAGACCAGCCGTCCCGCCTTCACGTCCTCCTGCGCGGCCATCCCCAGCCGTGTCCCCTGGGCGATCGCCTCGCGCAGGATGTCGCCCGTCGCGATCAGCGGCACGCCTAAGGCCTCGGACAGCCGCCGGCCGTGGGTTCCCTTGCCGCTCCCCGGAGGGCCGAGGAGCACCACCCTCATCGGCGGCCCCGCAACCGCCCCGACGTGACGAACCCCTCGTAGTGACGCATGATCAGGTGCGACTCGATCTGCTGGAGCGTATCGAGCGCCACTCCGACCACGATCAGCACGCTGGTCCCGCCGAAGTAGAACGGAACGTTGAAGCGGCGGATGAGGATGTCCGGAAGCACCGCGATCAGCGCCAGGAAGATGGCCCCCGGCAGCGTGATGCGCGACAGGATCCGGTCGATGTATTCGGCCGTCTTCCGCCCCGGACGGATCCCGGGGATGAAGCCGCCGTACTTCTTCATGTTGTCCGCCATGTCCGTCGGGTTCAGGACGATCGCGGTATAGAAATATGTGAAGAAGACGATCGTCAGCGAATAGGTGACCACGTACACCCACGTGCCGTGCGAGAACCACCCGGCCACCGACTGCAGCGCGTTGTTCCCGTGAAAGTACAGCGCCAGCGTGCTCGGGAGCATGATCAACGACTGCGCGAAGATGATCGGGATCACGCCGGCCGTGTTCACGCGCAGCGGGATGTGGGTGCTCTGCCCGCCGTACATCTTCCGCCCGACGACGCGCTTCGCGTACTGCACCGGTATCTTCCGCTGCGCCTGCGTCATCGCCACGACCGACGCGATGACGGCGACCATGACCACCAGGATGATCGCGGCCAAAAACGGATTCAGCGTGCCGACGCGGAGCGCCCGGATGGAGTTGATGATGTCGTTGGGGAATCGAGCCACGATTCCAATGAATATGATGAGCGAGATGCCGTTTCCGATTCCGCGCTCCGTGATCTGCTCGCCCAGCCACATGATCAGGATCGTCCCGGCGGTCTGGGTGATCATGGTCATCAGGCGGAAGCCCATCCCGGGGTGCGGCACCACCGCCATCCCCTGCGCTCCCATGGACTCGAGAAAGCGCGCGAACGCGAACGATTGGGCCGCGGCCAGGACCACGGTCCCGACGCGCGTGTACTGCGTGATCTTCTTCCGCCCCTCTTCGCCCTCTTTTTGCAGCTTCTCGAAGTACGGGACGACCGCCCCGAGGAGCTGCATGATGATCGATACCGAGATGTACGGCATGATCCCCAGCGCGAAGACGGTCGCCTTGGCGAACGATCCGCCCACGAACAGGTCGTACAGGCCGAACAGCGAGTTGGCCTGGCTGGAGAACGCCGCGACCAGGGCCTCGCTGTTCACGCCCGGCGTCGGAATGTGCCCGCCCAGCCGGTAGACGCAGAGGAGCGCGAGCGTGAACAGAAGCCGGCGCTTCAGCTCCGGGATCCGGAAGACGTTCTGGGCCTTTTCCAGCATCGACACGGGCTAGCTGGCTCCCTTTTTCACGCCGCGTGGGCGCCGCACCTTGGGCACGGGGAGGGTCACCGTGCCGCCCGCCGCCTCGATCTTGGTCTTGGCCGACCCGCTCACCGCGTCCACCGACACGTGGAGCGCCAGCGACAGCTCGCCCATCCCGAGGATCTTCACGGGCAGGTCGCCCCGGTCGATCAACCGCTTCGCCTTCAGGGTCTCGCGGGTCACCGATTCGCCCGCGCCGAAACGCGCGAGGTTCGCCACGTTCACCACCTGGTGCGGGACGCGATGGATGTTCGTGAACCCCACCTTCGGCAGCCGCCGCTGGATCGGCATCTGGCCGCCCTCGAACCAGCGCGACACCTTGCCGCCGGACCGCGCGTGCTGCCCCTTGTGGCCGCGCCCCGCGGTGCCGCCCAGGCCCGATGCGGGGCCCAGTCCGCGCCGCTTGGCGGGACGCCGCGAGCCCTTGGCGGGCTTCAGCGAGCCCAGGCCCATGGTGCGGACGGGCGCGCCGGCCGCGGAACGCGCCGGAGCCGCCGGGCCCTTCTTGGCTGCCGCGCCCTTCGCCGCCGCCGCGCCCTTGCCCTTGCCCGCGGGCTTCCCCGCGGCGCCGTGGGCGGACGCCTCGCCACGACGGACGCTTCTCCGTGCCGGCATCACGCACCTCCCTTGGTCGCGCGGGCCCCTTGATGGGGCTCCACGGACACGAGGTAGTCGACGGTCGCGATCATGCCGCGGATCTGCGGCGTGTCGTTGTGGATCACCGTGTCGTGCGGATGCCGAAGCCCCAGCGCCGCGAGCGTCCGCTTGTGGCGCTCGAGGCACCGGATCTTGCTTTTCACCTGTGTGATCTTAAGCTGTGCCATTTGGTTCCACGCCCTTGCGTCGAATGCCCAACAGCTCGTCCACCGTCTTTCCACGCATCGCGGCCACTTCGCTGGCGCGCCGGAGGGACTTCAGGCCCTCAACCGTCGCGCGGACCACGTTGTGCGGATTCCCGGACCCCAGCGACTTCGTGAGGATGTCCCCGATCCCGGCCGCCTCGAGCACGGCGCGGATCGCGCCCCCCGCGATAACGCCCGTTCCCGCGGTCGCCGGCTTCATCAGCACCCGGGCCGCGCCGAAGTGCCCGATCACCTCGTGGGGGATCGTCGTCCGGATCATCGGCACTTCGAACATCCGCTTCTTCGCGCCCTCGCCGGCCTTCCGGATCGCGTCCGAGACTTCGTTGGCCTTTCCCAGACCCACGCCCACCTTCCCCTTGCCGTCGCCCACGGCCACGATGGAGTTGAAGCTGAACCGGCGCCCGCCCTTCACCACCTTGGCGACGCGGTTCACGTGGATGACGCGCTCGATGAACTCGGAATCGGTCTGGGACTGCCCCCGGCCGCGCATTCCTGGATGGGCCATAGTTCTCCTAGAAGTGCTTCAGAAATTAAGGCCGCCCTCGCGGGCGCCGTCTGCGACCGCTTTGACGCGGCCGTGATACAGGTATCCGCCCCGGTCGAAGCACACGCGCAGGATGCCCTTTTCCTTGGCCACTTGCGCGAGGCGCTTCCCGACGGCCTTGCCGGTGCCGACTTTCCCCTTGGCCGTCTTCATGCCCTCCCGGATCTCCCCGTCCAGCGAGGAAACCGTGAGCAGCGTGCGGCCCGCGAGATCGTCCACCAGCTGGCAATAGATGTGATTCAAGCTGCGATACACGGTGAGGCGCGGCCGCTCGGCCGTACCCGTCACCTTGCGCCGGATTCGCATGTGGCGGCGCTTGCGTCCTGCCAGTCTCGCTTTGCCCTTCATCGTTCTGCGCTCCCCGGCGGCTTACGCCGTCTTCCCGCCGGCGGCCTTGCCCGCCTTGCGTCGGACGTACTCGCCCGCGTACCTGATTCCCTTGCCCTTGTACGGCTCCGGCGGCCTGTAGCCGCGGATGTCCGCCGCCACCTGCCCCACCAGCCCCTTGTCGTAGCCGCTCACGTGCAGCTTGGTCGGGGTCTCCACGGTGATGGAGATACCGGCCGGCGGCGTGAACTCGATGGGGT
>DATGVG010000089.1:0-17376 GCA_035300625.1 Candidatus Limnocylindrales bacterium | reverse complement strand
CTCTTCGCGGCGCTGCTCCGCGTGCACCCGCTGGAGCGGCACCAGCTCCTGGGAGCCCTGATCGGATTATCGGGAGTGGCGCTGATCTTCTCCGGCGAGCTCTCGTCGGGCGGCCCGCCTCTCGCGCTCGCGGCGATCGTGGCGGCGGCCACCTTCGCCGCGCTTTCGGGGGTGATCTTGAAGCGCGGTCCGGCCCAGTCGACCTGGGTGTCGAACGGGGTCGGCGCCGCGGTCGGCGCGGCGGTATGCTTGGCCGCCAGCCTGGCATTCGGGGAGCCGCACGCGCTGCCCGGCAGCTTCCGCGGATGGGCGCCGATCCTGTACCTGGTGATCGTCGGCAACCTGGGGGCGTACGTGCTGTACGGATGGCTGATCACGAAGTGGAAGGTGACCAAGGTGCACGCACTGGCGCTCGTCGTTCCCGTGATCGCCGTGCTCTTGGGCGCGCTGGTCCGGTCGGAATCTCCGCCGCCCGCCACTCTCGCGGGCGCCACGCTGGTTCTGGCCGGCGTGGCGATCACGCTGTTCGCGAAGGGGCGCTAGCGCGCCGACGCCCACTCAGGGAGGAACCATGATGCCACCGATCCCGTACGTCCACCGGCCGCTCCCCGTCGCGCGGCTCGCAGTCCTGCTCCTCGGGTTGGCGCTCACCGTCTCCGGTTGCAAGGGCGGCGCCACCGACATCCGGAAGCTTCTCGACGATCCCGGCCGCTACAACGGGACGACCGTGCGGGTGGCCGGAAAGGTGACGACCGCGATCGGACTCATGGGCTACGGAGCCTACCGTCTGGAAGACGGCACCGGCACGGTCCTCGTCGTCTCGAAGAACGGAGCGCCCCGTGAGGGAGCCCGGGTCGGCGTGGAAGGCACCTTCCGCTCGGTGTTCACCTTCCACGATGAGAGCGGTGCCGGAATCGAGGAGACGAGGCGCTACGAGCCCTGACCGGCGGCGTCTACGGCTTGGCGGTCCACTCGCGGGCCCAGTACCGGGCAGCTTCGTCCATCCCGTCGCGGTAGCTCTTCCCGGGCCGGTAGCCGAGATCCGTGCGGATGCGCGAGGCGTCGAACCGGCCCATCCAGTAGCCTCCGAAGTCGGCTTCCGGAATGGCGTCGAGCGGCGGCGTGCCGAACCAGCCGCGCACCTCGTCGGTGTACTCGCGCCACGAGGCGTCGCGGTCGGCGACGTTGAACGCGCGCCCCACCGCGCGCGGGTCGGAGAGGGCGAGGAGCACGGCATCGGCCAGGTTTTCGACATGCACCCACGGGAGCAGCTCCCGGCCGTCGCCGCGGAGCTTCACCTGCCCGTCCCGGATCCGAGCGGGCATTTTCACTCCCCACGACGAGGTGCGATGGACCCCGAGAATCGCCCCCGGCCGGAGGATCACCGCCGGAAGCCCGCGCTTCACGGCGTCCAGGACCACGCGGTCGGCGTCGGCCTTGGTATGCCCGTACGGGTCCCCCTCCGTCTTGAGCGGCGCCTCCTCGTCCAGGAGGTCGGCGGGGGAGCGCGCGTAGACCGAGATGGTGGAGATCTGAACGTACCGGCGCACGCCAGCCGCGAGAGCGGCCTCGACCATCGCGCGGGTCCCTTCGACGTTGACCCGGCGCGCCGTCTCCAGATCCGGCCCCACGGTCGCGGCGCAGTGAACGACCGCCTCCGCGCCGCGAGCGGCCGGGCCGGCCACGTCGGGCCGCGTGAAGTCTCCGGTGATCTCCTCGACGCGCGCGGCGGCAAGCTCCAGCTCGGACCCGGGCGCGCGCACGATGGCCCGCACGCGGCGGCCATCGGCAAAGAGCCGCCGCGCCAGCCGGCTGCCCACGAATCCGGTCCCGCCCGTCACGAGCACCGGACCCGGGTCATTGGGTTCAGCGTCGCTCATGGGGAATCCCCCTCTCGGAAAGGAGCGCCATGCGGCGCACGAAAGACGTCCTCAATTCGATAGGCATCCTGGCGCTGCGCCTGGGGGCGGGCGGCCTTCTCCTCGGCGCGCACGGGATCCCCAAGCTGCTCCACTGGACCGAGAGCGCGCCGCAATTCGCGAATCCGATCGGCCTGGGACCCCAGGTCAGCTTCGCCCTCGTGGTGTTCGCGGAAGTCGTCTGCGCCGGGGCGATCGTGCTCGGGGTGGCCACGAGACTCGCGGCGATGCCGATCGTGTTCTTCCTCCTCGTGGGGGCGTTCGTCCAGCACGCGTCGGGCCCGTTTTCCGAAAAGGAGCTGCCGCTGGCCTACGGCGTCTGCTTCGCTACGCTCACGCTGACCGGAGGCGGCCGCTACGCCCTGGACACGCTGATCCTCCGCGGCCGGGCAGGACGCCGGCGGCTGTAGCTATTTCCAACCGCCTGGGGCGACCGACCCGGAGTATAGGCCAAAATGAATCGGCGGGCCCGACGTGCGGCCCGCCGATCTGATGGGGAGCGAGGCGGATTCCCATCCGCTCCGTGCCACGCGATCTACTTCACGATCGTCGTGCTGTCGCCGCCCCCTCTTCGGGTCAGAGCGATGATGAGGATGATCAGGACCACGGCCCCGACCAGGGCCCAGAGCCGCCAGTCGGAGATGAATTCCGACGACGAGCTGGTGGTGACCGAGGAGTGGCTCGTGCTCGTGGACGATGAATCCTGCGCGAATGCCGGCGAAAGACTGAACGCGCCCAGAACCGCCGCCAGGACGATGTGCGCAGCGTTGCCGGCCGCGCGACCAATTCGTTTCATCGCGGCCGCCATCACTTCACGACCGTCGTATTGCTGCCGCCCCGGCCGCGGGACAGAGCGAGGATGAGGATCAGCAGCACCACCGCGCCCCCGAGCGCCCAGATTCTCCAGTCGGAGGTCCAGGTCGAGGTGGAAGTGGTCTCATGAGTCGTGACGGACACGTCCCCCGTCTGCGCCCAGGCCGGGATTGCTCCGAAGGCCAGGAGCACGAGCGCGAGGGCGGTCCGGGCCATCCTGTGTGTTGCCAGACCAAAGCGCTTCATCCAATTCTCCTTTCTATGTAAGTCACAGGAGGGGAACCTTTCGGCTCCCCTCCCGCTAGCCGTGGAGAGAGGCGAAACCTCCGTGCTTATTCGCCCTTCTGGAGTAACCGCCGGCGTTCCCTCTCCTTGGAGAGCTCTTCGGTGTTGAGCACCTTGAACTCGACGCGGCGGTTCTTCGCCATCCCTTCCACGGTTTTGTTCGACGCGACGGGCACGCTCTCGCCGTAGCCCTTGGCGACGTACTGGTCACCCTTGATCTGCGGGAAGTTCTGGATCAGATAGTCCAGCACCGCCTGCGCGCGCTTCTGGGTGAGGTTCATGTTGTAGGCGTCGGAGCCGCGCGCGTCGGCGTGTCCGCCGATCTCGATGCGCAGCTGCGGCCACTGGATGAGGATCTTGCCGATGTCGTCCAGCACCGGGCGCGACTCGGGCAGGATGTCCCACTTGGCGGTCTCGAAGTGGATCTCGCGCGTGGTGATCCGGCCCTTGTCGAGAAGCTCGTGCTCCCGCTCGCTCAGCTCGATCGGGCAGCCGTCCTTGTCGACCTTGACGTTGCTCGGCGTGTTCGGACAGAGATCCTTGTCGTCCGTGACGCCGTCGTTGTCCGAGTCCGTAGCGCACCCGCGCGTGTCCACCTGGGTGTTCGCGGGCGTGTTCGGGCACTGGTCGATTCCGTCGGGAACGCCGTCGTTGTCCGAGTCTTTCGGGCAACCGCGCTCATCCACAAGCGCTCCGGCCGGCGTGGCCGGGCACTGGTCGATTCCATCGGGAACGCCGTCGCCGTCCGCGTCCTTCGGGCATCCGCGCGCATCCACCGAGGTGTTCGCCGGCGTGCCCTGGCACTGATCGATTCCGTCGGGAACGCCGTCGTTGTCCGAATCCTTCGGGCATCCGTGCTCGTCCACGGTCGCGCCTGCCGGCGTGTTCGGGCACTGATCGATTCCGTCAGGCACGTTGTCTTTGTCCGAATCGATGGGACAGCCGTTCTCGTCCACCCGGGCGCCGCTGGGCGTGCCGGGGCACTTGTCCCTCTTGTCGGGAACGCCGTCGTGATCCTCGTCGTGACCCTTGACCGATCCGCCCAGCGTCAGCTGGATCCCGGCGGAATAGGCCAGGTTGCTCAGCTTGCTTGTGCCCGGAGGATTGGGCGCCGGCGGTGAGTTGAATTTCCACAGCTTGTCGCGGGCTTCCACGCGCAGCGCCGCGCGCTTGCTCACGCCCAGCTTCAGCCCGGCTCCGAATTCCATGCCGTTCATGTACGTCTTCGGGCCGGCCGTTTTCGGTTTGATCTGATCCTCGAACCATCCGCCGATGATGTACGGGTTGAAACCCGAGCCGGGGATGAGGTTCAGGGACACGTCGGCACCGTAGCGCTGCATGTCGTAGCTGACCTTCCCCAGCGTGCTGGGGGGCGTGTCGACCCAGAACGCGGGACCGTGAAGGGTGTGCGGTCTCATCCAGGAGTAATAGCCTTCGATCCCGAGATAGCGACCGAAACCGATTCCCACGCGACCGCCGAAGCCCGGCCGGTCGTCGAGGTTCACCTCCTTCGCCCATGTCGCGTATTCACCGTACGGGGTCAGGTTCAAATGCAGCCCGCCGGGTTCGCTCCGAGCCATTGCCGGCGCCAGAAGCCCTCCCAGCGCGGCAACGCTCAAGGCGAAGAAGATCGTCCGTAGTGACTTCATGTGTCCGTCCCCTTTTGTTGCGGTGCGTGCGACTCGTCCGGAGCAGCCATTGGCCCGGACGCGGCTCGGGTGAGATCGCGCCGAAACTGTGCCAGACCTCGTTCGAGCAGAGAGTGTGCCACAATGAGTCAGTTCATCGG
Source organism: Candidatus Limnocylindrales bacterium (assembly GCA_035300625.1). GTDB lineage: Bacteria > Eisenbacteria > RBG-16-71-46 > SZUA-252 > SZUA-252 > DASQJL01. The sequence continues at coordinate 12,570 of DATGVG010000089.1, read as the reverse complement.
GCAACGCCCGATCTGCAGATGCCGCAGCCTTTGACAGCGTCGCGCCCCCTGAATTGCCGCTCGAATGGCGGCGTGGGCGCGCGACCCGCGTTTTCAAGATTCCGTGTAAACTATTCCATGCCAGTCGAAAGGCGCCGCCGGCAGCGCGGCATTTGGGCCGGCGAGGCTGGTCACGAGGGGCGTGACCTACACCAAGGGCAGCGTGGCGGTCGTCGGCGGGGTGGTGCTGCTCCTGATGGGCACGACTCGGCGCGGGGGCGCGTAACTCCCGGCCCCAAGCGACGCCGGCCATCGGCATCGCGATGGCCCGCGAGGGCGAAGGTCCAGCAGGCCAGCCGCTGCGCGTGTCGGTCGCCACGCCCGCCCTCCATGGATTCGGTGCGCTCGCCAGTAGAAAAAAATGCCCCGGACGGCGCCCGGAGCGCAACAGAAAAGCGGACGTCCCCTTGGGGGGAGCGTCCGCGAGACGCCGCGGCCGGCCGGCGTCGCTTGTCCACGGCGGCGGCCTGCCGGCCGCCGGACCGCTATCCGGCGTCCTGATCCAGCGCGTGGCTCAGGAGCCCGCGCAGAGCGGCGAACTCCAGCGGCTTCACCGCGTGGGCATCGAAGCCCGCCAGTACACCCTTCTCGCGATCCGTGGCCTGGCCGTATCCCGTCACCGCGATCAGCCGCAGCGGGGGCCCGCCGTTCCGCTGCTTCCGGAGCCGCGCCGCGAGGGCGTAGCCGTCCATCTCCGGAAGGCCGATGTCGATGAATGCCGTGCCGGGGTGGAAGGTATGCGCCAGCTCCAGCGCCTGATTTCCCTCGTGGGCGGTGCGCACATCGAAGCCCAGATGGCGGATCAGCTCGGCCAGCGTGTAGGCGCCGTCCCTGTTGTCGTCCACCACCAGGATCCGATGTTCGCGGCGCCTCGGCACCTCATCGAGGATCGACGTGCCATTCCCGGCGTGGGCGTGGCCCAGGGGATCCCGGGACTTGAGCGCGCTCAACGCGGGCAGGTGAAGCACGAAGCGACTCCCCTTCCCCGCTCCGTCGCTGTGGGCCGACACCGAGCCCCCGTGGAGCTGTGTCAGGCTCATCACCAGCGTCAGGCCCAGGCCCAAGCCGCCTTCGGCGCGGTCGAGGGTCCGTCTTCCCTGGACGAAGGGGGCGAAAATGTTCCCCATCGCCTCGGGAGGGATGCCGATCCCGTTGTCCTCCACCGCCACCACGATCTCGTTCCCCTGGCGCTCGGCCGCGAACGTGATATGGCCGCCGACCGGCGTGTACTTGGCGGCGTTCGTGAGCAGGTTCGACACCACCTGCGGCAGGCGCACGGGGTCGGCTTCCAGGAGAAGTCCCATGCGCGGGATCGCGATGTCCAGCGTGTGCCGCCTCTCTTCGATCAACGGGTTCGCCATCTCGAGTGCGGCGGTGGCGACCGAGACGAACTCCATCGGCTGCTTCTGCAGGGTGACCTTACCGCTCGCGACCCGCGAGACGTCGAGCAGATCCTCGACCAGGGCCGCGAGGTGCCGCGCCTGGCGGCGGATGATCTCGCGCTCGCGCCGCGACGTGGCGTCATTGCGAACGTCCATGAAATCGAGCGAGGTCAGGATCGGCGCCAGGGGATTGCGAAGCTCGTGGCTCAGGAGCGCGATGAACTCGTCCCTCTTGCGGTTCGCCTCGCGCAGGTGGTCTTGCTCCTGGCGGAGCGCGCGCTCCAGGCTCTTCCGCTCGTGGACCTCGGCCTCGAGGGCGGCGGCGCGCTGCTGCAGCTCTGCGATGCGGCGGCGCTGCTCGCGCTCCCCCCAGGTCCCGTCGAACGTCTCGGCGGGCACGACGTGGGTGTGCAGCGAACAGATACGACGGAACGCTTCGCCGTCCTCGGCGCGCGGGAAATTACTCAGCGCGTAGCCGCAGTAGAGTTTGAAGTGCCGCGTGGCACCCAGATCGTTCCAGAGCTCTTCGAGTCTCGATGTCGCGCTCTCGTTGCCGCCCTGGGAGAGGATGTCCACCATCTCCCCGTAGACGCGAAGCCCCTGCTCCTGGCGGTGCGATCGGGCCCGGTCGAGAACGCGCCCGACAGCCCGGTGGAATGCGATTTCGTCCGGCATGCCGCGGCACAGGTCGCCCTGCATGAACAAGCCAAGGGTCTCCTCCGCGTCCAGCTCGGTGAAGCGTCCCTCGGCCCGCGCGCGGTCGGGGTCGTACCCCGCGGTCCGCAGGGCGCCCAGGATGCCGAGGCGGTGCTTCTCCGCCGCTACGACCAGAACAGCCTCGCCGGAGGCAAGGCCCTCTCCCAGGAAACGCGCCACCGAGCCGCAGACGAAGGGGCCGTCCTCGTAAAATTGGACAACATGCTCGGAAGATGAAGAAGAAGTTACATCCCGATCCATGGTCTCCCCGTGTCCCGCTTGGATTTACGGCTAACGAGCGCGGGAGGATGCAAGAATCGTGACGATTTTTCCCTTGTGTAATCTGTTCCCCGGTCAGGCGGGTGAGGCGGCCATGCGCCCTTTCGGATCCGGCCCGTACCGGTTGTCGCCCCGCTGGCCTTCGGTGACCGAGAAGACGAGGAAAACGATCCCGCCGATCAGGGGAATGAGGTTGATCAGCAACCACCAACCGCTGCGCCCGATGTCGTGGAGCCGGCGCACGGCGACCGCGAAGCCGGGGATGAAGATCGCGAGCGTGTAGAGGCCGCTGAGCGCGCCCAAGCCGACGCTCTTTACAGCGGTGCCCGTCAGGAGGTCGAGGACGACGAGAGCACACGAGACGAGGGTGTTGAACAGGATGAACATCCAGTATTCCTTCCGCCGGGCGCGGCCTGAGAAGACCGCGTACTTCTTGAGCGCTTCCAGGTACCAGCGCATCGGAGCCCTCCGGAGGTGGAGGAAGGTGGAGGCGGCACCCGGATTCGAACCGGGGATAACGGTTTTGCAGACCGTCGCCTTAGCCACTTGGCTATGCCGCCCGCGCAAGTGGTTGAGTATAGCGTGGTTGGCAGCGCGTTCAATCGTTTAGACAACTCGGCCATGCCTCTTCCGCAAGAACGCGCCTAGGCGCCCAAGCGGTGGTGGGTGTTGAAATATATGCTTGTTTTTCAATATCCGATCCGGGAAGATCCTGGGCATGCCTCCGCCCTCTCGCCGCGCGATCTCCGGCCGCGCCCAGCTCAAGGTCCTGGTTTCTCCGCTGCGGCAGGAACTCCTCGATCTGCTCGTCCGGACCGGACCCGCGTCGGCCGCGGACCTCGGCGGCCTGCTTCGCCGCCCGGCGGACGGCCTCTACTACCACCTCCGGGCGCTGGAGCGGGCCGGGCTGGTCTCGAAGGAGAGCGGTCGGGCGGGAGCGGGTCGCAAGGAGGCGCTCTTTCGCGCGGTCCACCGGGAGCCCGCGTTGCGCCACGACACGTCTCCCGGAGGCAATTCCCCCGCGGTGGCCGCGATCGTCGCTTCCATGCTCCGGCTCGGCGCGCGCGATTTCAGGAGGGCATCGGCCCTGGCCGGGGTCCGTACCGAAGGGCCGCGGCGCGACCTTTGGGCGCTCCGCGTCACGGGATGGCTCTCTCCCGGCCAGCTCGCCGACGTCAACGCGCGGATTCACGCGCTTCGCGACGCGGTGGCACGGCCGCGTTCCAAGGCGGATCTCTACGGCATCACCATCCTGCTCACCCCGCTCGGGCACCGCGCTCGGAAAAAGCAGAGCCGGCCGCGCGCGACCCAGAGGAAAAACACCCGATGATCGCTCCCCTCGTCGTCGCAGCCTCCATAGCCGTTTCCGGCGTGAATCCCCCGCCCTCGACCGCGTTTCTCACCTTCGAATCGGGGATCCTCGTGGGAGTCGACTGGGTGGAGCGAGATGGGAATCGACTGCACACCCGCAGCGTGCTCATGCAGTCGCGCGTGATCGACGCGAGCATCACCCTGAACGGGAACGAGACGGCATCGCGCGCTTCCACGGTGCTGGGGGCGGCGGGGAGCGAGCCCCAGGCGCCGATCGAGCGCTCGTTGGAAAAGGCGGGAGAGGGGGAAGAGGGGGCGATCTACTGGTCGGACATGATCCCCAGCTCCATCGAGCAAGCGGTGCGGAGGGCGCGTGTCCTGAATCAGCCCGTCGCGCGGATCGCCGCAGCTTCCCTCTTTCGCGACACCCGCGGAGAGGTTCTGGTCACTCGCGTGGACTCGACGGACTGGGTGGTGAGCTGTCACAACAAGCGCTACGAAGTGCTGACGGGACCGGAGGGTCAAATGCTCTCCGCGACGCTCCCCGAGTTCGGGGTGACCATCGAGCGCCGCGAGGGGTTCCGCCCCGACCAGTACCCGCTGTGGCCTCCCAATTCCACGCCCCCGGACAGCGCCTACCGCGCGGCCGAAGTGGCCATCCGCGCCCTCCAGGGACATGTGCTCGCCGGGACGTTCACGTTTCCGCGCGGACGCGGGCCTTTCCCAGCCGCGGTCCTGATCACCGGATTGTCCCCCAACGACCGCAACGAGGGCGACCCCCCGTGGATGGTGCTGCGGGACGTCGCGGACGCCCTCACGCGAAAAGGAATCGCGGTGTTGCGCATCGACGATCGCGGCGTCGGGGCTTCGACCGGCGATCGCGCCTCCTCGACGACGTTCGATGAGGCCGACGACGTGCGGACCGAAGTCGCCTGGCTGCGAAGCCAGCCGCGAATCGACCGCCGGCGGGTCGTGCTGGTCGGTTACAGCGAGGGAGGGCTGATCGCGCCCATGGTCGCGGCCGCCGACCCGGCGATCGCGGCCATTGTCACCCTGGCCGGTCCGGGCGTCTCGGGCCAGGAGGTCGCGCGTTACCAGATCGAGGCCGCCGTCGTGCGGGACTCGTCGATTGCCGCGGCGGATCGCGAGGCCGCGGTCGAAAAGGAACTGGCCGACACGCTGACCGTTCGCGAGCGCAGCTACCTCTCCATCGATCCGCTGTCCTATGCGGAACGCACGCGCTGCCCCGCGTTGATCCTCCAGGGCGCCGCGGACCTGCACGTGCCGACCCGATCCGCCGAGCGATTGGCCTGGGCGATGCGCGCCGGCGGAAACCGGGACGTGACGGTTCGGCTCTTCCCCGGTGTAAGCCACTCCCTGTTGCGCGATCCGATCGGGCTGAACAGCGGGTGGGTGTACCTGCCCGCGTTTCTCACGGCCCCGGAGATCACGCAGACGATGACCGAGTGGCTCGCCGCGCGACTCTCCCGGCCGCGCTGACCACGCCTACCTGGTTTATCCCCACACCTCGCGCATGACCGCCCTGAATTTCGGATGCGCCCGATGGTATTCCCAGAATGGAAGCCTGCGGGTCCAGAGCACCAGCGGGTCGCGCTCGGCAACGGCGCGCTCGATCCAGCGGATCGTCGCCTCCTCGAGTCCGGCCGCGCCGGCCGCTACCGACACCCAGGAAGGCGACACGAATTCGTGGCGTGACCGCCCCTCCAGCTCGTCGTAGCAGGCACGCGCGAGGTCCGAACGGCCGGCCCGGCCGTACGTCCACGCCAGGAGGCCGAGCGCCCAAGGGTGACGGCCCGAGTCCACCAAGAGCGCCGGCGCCTCCGCGATCGCGCGGTCCAAGTGACCGGCCCACGCATGGCCGCGCATCATGTTCCAGTGGGCGAAGAACGACTCCGCGTCGAGTGCCATGGACCGCTCCGCCTCGGCAATCGATTCCTCGTGCCTTCCAACGATCCCGAGAAGGTAGGAGTACATGCTGCCGACCCATGCGTTCAGCGGATCGTCAGAAACGGCGCGGCGAAGCTCCATAAGGGCCTCTTCGTCCGGCATCGCGCCGCGCATGACCCTCCACAGCGCCCGCTGCGCGCGGGTGGTCGCGTTGCGGGGCTCGAATTCCAGCGCCCGCTCGTAGAGCGAATCGGAGCGCGCATAGTTCCGATCGAATTGCTCTTCCACGGCCGCGAGCGTCGCCCACGCCTCGGCAAGTTTCGGATCGATCGCCAGGGCCCGTTCGCCCAGGGCCTTCGCCTTCGACATGACCTCGGCGAATGGGGCGACGCCGAACGTGCCCATCAGTCGGTAGGAATCGGATAAGGACGCCAGGGGTTCCGCGTACCGGGGATCGATCGCGATCGCCTTCTCGAAGCAGGCGACCGCCTGCGCCATGAACCGGCCACGCTTCATCTGCAGCGCCCGGCCCTTGAGCAGGAGCTCGTACGCTTCGAGGTTCTTGGTGCTGCCTCGCGCACGGCTCTGGTCCGCCTCGGCATGCATGGCCCCGCGCAGCCGCGTCGCGATGGCGCTCGCGATCTCGTCTTGCACCGCGAATACGTCCGTCATCTCGCGATCGTAGCGCTCCGACCAGAGCTGGTAGCCGTCGGCGGCATTGGCGAGCTGCACGGTGATGCGCAGCCGCGAGCCTGCCCGGCGAACCGTCCCCTCCAGGACGGTGGTCACGTCCAGCTTCTCGCCGATTTCTCGTAGATCTTCCCTCCGTCCCTTGAACGCGAAGCACGACGCGCGCGCCGCCACCCTCAGGCTGTCGATCTGCGAAAGCGCGTTCAGGATTTCGTCGGTTACTCCGTCGGCGAAGTATTCGTCGTCCGCGCCGCTCAGGTTCTCGAATGGCATCACCGCGACCGATTTCTCGCGGCCCGCGGCGGCCTTTCGACCCCCCAAGGCCACGTCCGACAGCTCGAGCCGCACATCGCGAATGTCGCGCGGCCGCTCGTCCGCGTTCTTGCGCAGGCAGCGCCGCAGAATTTCGCGGATCCTGGGCGGCACACCCGGCGGCAGCGCCGACCAGTCGGGCTCGCGCTCGAGGATTCGCGCTATCAGATCCGACGTGGTTTCGCCGGCAAAGGCCGGACGCCCCGTGAAGCACTCGAGGAGCACACAGCCGAACGACCACACGTCGCTCCGCCGGTCCACCGGCTTGCCGCGCGCCTGCTCGGGGCTCATGTACGCCGCGGTGCCGAAGATCACGCCGGCGGCGGTCGCGTTGGGGTTCTTGGAGAGCGTCGGCGAATCGGAGGGCAAAGCACCGCCGATCGGTTCCGGATCGCTTTTCGCAAGCCCGAAGTCGAGCACCTTCGCCATTCCGGACTGGTTGATCATCACGTTGCCGGGCTTGAGATCGCGGTGGACGATGCCGCGCTCGTGGGCGGCCTCGATCGCGCCCGCGATCTGGATGCACAGCGACAGCGCCTCGCTCTGCGGCAACGATCCGCGCGCCAGGCGCGCCGCCAGCGTCTCGCCCTCGACCAGCTCGAGAACGAGGTGGGGGGAGCCGTCGGCCTCCTCCAGTCCGTAGATGGCCGCGATGTTCGGGTGATTCAGGGACGCGAGCGTCTGAGCCTCTCGGCGGAAGCGGGACAGCCGTACCGGGTCGGCGGCGAACGCGGGGGGCAGGGCCTTGATCGCGACGTCCCGCCCGAGCCGCGGGTCGCGGGCGCGGTAGACCTCGCCCATGCCTCCGGCGCCGAGAGCCTCGACAATCTCGTACGATCCCAGGCGGCTGCCCGGAGTGGGTCTCATGGAGCGAAACTCTAGCCGGGACGGGCCTCTCCCGTCACTCGCCAAAGCCGCCAACCGGCGGACTTCGCGGCGCCTGGCGTCGGCTTGGCAGGAAACGTTGGTAAGTTGTCATTGCTGCCAGCCGGACGGGCCGCCATCCTTGGTACCCATGAAGACTCCCCCACGCGCCCGGCCGGCCCCCGGCGGTCTCCCGACCGGCCATCGCCCCATGCGGATCGCGATGCTCGCATTCCCCGACGTCCAGGTGCTGGACGTGATGGGCCCCCTGGAGGTGTTCTCGCGCGCGTCGCGCTGGCTGCGCGATCACGGCAAGAGTCCGGGCCACGTCTACGAAGTCGAGATCATTGGGCTGAAGCGGGGGGCCTTCCGAGCCTCGTCGGGGCTTCGCCTCTACGCCGACCGCGGCATCGCCGACGCCGGCGGCGGGATCGACACCCTCCTGATCGCCGGGGGCCAGGGCGTGGAGCGGTACCGCTCGCACGCGCCGCTCAAGCGGTGGATCCGGCGCCAGTCCCGGCTGGTGCGCCGTCTCGCGTCGATCTGCACCGGAGCCTTTCTCCTCGCGGAGGCCGGACTCCTACGCGGACGCCGGGCGACGACGCACTGGAACCACTGCTCGACGTTCGCGCGCGATTTCCCGGAGATCCAGGTCGAGCCGGACACGATCTTCGTTCGGGACGGCTCGCTCTACACGTCCGCGGGGGTCACCGCGGGAATGGATCTGGCGCTGGCGATGGTCGAAGAGGATCTGGGACGCGAGGTCGCGCTGGCAACCGCCCGGGAGCTGGTGATGTTCCTCCAGCGCCCCGGGGGACAGGCGCAATTCAGCGCTCAGCTCTCGGTGCAGCTGGCCGAGCACCAGCCGCTGCGCGAGCTTCAGTCGTACATCGTGGACCATCCGGGCGACGACCACTCCGTCGCCCGCCTCGCCCACCGGGTGGCGATGAGCCCGCGGAACTTCGCCCGCGTCTTCACCCGGGAAGTCGGCACGACTCCCGCGCGCTTCGTCGCCTCGGTCCGGGTGGAAACCGCGCGCCGGCTGCTCGAAGAAACTTCGGAGCCGCTCGAAGCGGTTTGCGCAAGGAGCGGGCTGGGCACCCCCGAATCCATGCGCCGCGCCTTCCTGCGCGCGCTCGGCGTGGCGCCCGGCAGGTACCGGGAGCGCTTCCACCACGCCGCATCCCCTTCGAAACCGCCGCACCCCATCTCGTCCCAACCCAGGAGGCTCTCGTGAAATCGCTCCCGCACCTTGCGGCGTCGCTCTTGCTCGCCCTTCTCCTGCTCGCCGGGGCCGCCGACACTGCCACTCCCCGGGCGGCGCACGCGGCCGTCAAACGCTACGTCTGCCCGCCCTGCAACTCTCCCTGCGATACGACTGTTTTCACGGCGCCCGGGGTGTGCCCCACGTGCGGCATGACGCTCGTCGAAGCGGCGTCCGCCGCCGCGAAGCCCGCGCGGGACCCCGACCACCCCGATCAGAAGAGGGTCGCCATCCTCGTCTTCAACGGCGCTGAAATCCTCGACTTCACGGGGCCCTACGAGATGTTCGGCGCGGCCGGCTGCGACGTCTACACGGTCGCCGCCACCCGGGACCCGGTCACGACCGCCATGGGCCTGACCGTCGTCCCCAAGTACACGTTCGCCGACGCTCCGGGGCCGGACGTTCTCGTGATCCCGGGCGGCGGCGTGTTTGCCGCGAGCCGGGACCCGGCGACGCTCCGCTACGTCACGGACGTGACCGCGCGCGCCGCCAACACCATGTCGGTCTGCAACGGCGCCTTCATCCTGGCCGACGCCGGCCTGCTCGACGGGCTCACCGCCACGACCACGTACGGCAACATTCCGAAGCTCGCGAGCCAGTATCCGAAGATCCACGTCGTCCACGACCGGCGCTACGTCGACAACGGCAAGATCATCACCACCGCCGGCCTCTCCGCCGGAATGGACGGCGCCCTGCACGTGATCGCCAGGATGTTCGGCACGGGGGTCGCGCAGGACGCCGCGCTCAGCGAGGAGTACGCCTGGAATCCCGAGGGCGGATTCGCGCGCGCCGCCCTGGCCGATCATCAGATTCCCGCGATCAAGATGGACGATCTGGGCAAGTGGACCGTCGTGCGCACCGAGGGGGACACGGACCGCTGGGACGTGATGGTGAGCGGGCGCTCGGCTCTCGCGACCCCGGACCTCATGAGCCGCATCGAGCTGGCCCTGGAGAACGGCAAGTGGACGAAGGTGGGATCGGCGAGCACGGGCGCGGGCTCGCGCGCCAGCACGTGGCGCTTCACCGGCGACGACGGCAAACCCTGGAAGGGGACCCTGGAGCTTCACGATCTCGAGGGTGCCGGCCACGAGCGGACGGCCGAGCTCTCGATCGCCCGGGCGGGCTAGGAGTAACTAGTGGGTGGAGGGAGGAGTCTCTTCGGCCGAGCCCTTGGCCGCATCCGCCGCGCCGTTCAAGTCGGTGGCGAGATCGTCCGTCTCCACGGTCATCTCGGTGGCTTCGGCGGTGGAGTTCTCTTCGGTCCGGGCTCGCTTCTTCGCCCGGCGGGCCTCACGCTTGTCGTTGGCCCTGGTGAGGCGCTTCCGCTCCTTCTCGCGCTTCAGAAACGATGGTCTCTTGGTTGCCAATGGATTCTCCTTTGGTCGGTGCCTGTTCCGGGCCGCGAACCAGCGCAGGCTTGCCCGCCAGAATCTGGCGGCCGAACCGGCTGTGGCGCCGCGCCATCTGGCGCGCCGCCCGCGGAGTTGCTCCCACTACCGGCATCTCCGTCACTAAGGTCCCGAGCACGAGATCCGCGAGCGGGAGCAGCACGTTGAGATTCCGGTTCATTCGCACGTGGTGGATGCGATGGTGGCGCTCGATGAAGCGAAACGGCCGCGATCGCTCGATCCACGCGAACGTCGGCTTGTGCATGAGGAAGTGCGTCCCCTCGTAGCCCAGGTAGTAGATGCCCATCGTCGCCGCGAAGGTGACGAGGAAGGCGACGTGCGGCAGCACCATTCCCGAGGCGCGGAAGATCCAGGCGATCAGGGCCCACGGCGCGGTGTTGATCGCGATGAGGACGGGTCCCGCCCACCAGGAGAAGGTCAGCGCCTCGTGCTGCTCTTCCTCCTCGGCGTGAAACGTGTCGTCGTATTTGCAGAGCTGGTGATGAATGAGAGTGTGGTTGGTGAAGCAGTCCTTGGGAAGCCACGGACGGTGAAGCCAGTAACGATGAAACGCCCACTCGAAAAAGCTCGACTGAACGATGCCGACGGCGATTGCCGCGAAAATGAAGATTAGGGTCAACGAGACCCTCCACGGGGCGGAGACTGAGTACTTGGTTACCAGCAGAGTAACCGATCGGAACAGCGAGCGCCAGCAGAAGCGCGGGATGGTGGCATGGACCGGCGCGTTCACCTGATACATCGGCAAGTCGGGGCTTCGACTTGCGGAGTTCTTTCTCCCTCCGGGGGGGTCAACCGTTGATGGTCAGCATGCCCCCTTCGGGATAGCGTGTCCCGGCGGTGGCTCCCCGGGGCGCCGCCTCGTCGATCCGCCTCCGATCCCCCTCGGACAGCCGGATCGCGACTGCGCCGGCGTTCTCCTCGAGGTACTTGCGGTGCTTCGTCCCGGGGATGGGGACGACGTCCTCGCCCTGCGCGAGGAGCCAGGCCAGGGCAAGCTGGGAGGGCGTGCACCCCTTCTCCCGCGCGATCTCCTCCACCCTCGCGACCAGATCCAGGTTCCGCAGGAAGTTCTCCCCCTGGAACCGCGGATGGTTGCGGCGGAAGTCGTCGGGCGGAAGGTCCTCGAACTTCTGGAATCGCCCCGACAAGAAGCCCCGCCCGAGCGGGCTATAGGCGACGAAGCCAATGCCCAGCTCCCGGCACGTGGGCAGCACCTCCTCCTCGGGGTCGCGCGTCCAGAGCGAGTACTCGGTCTGGAGCGCGGTGATCGGGTGGGTGCGGTGCGCTTTTCGGATCGTGGCCGGCGAGGCTTCGGACAGCCCCAGGTGGCGGACCTTTCCCTCCTGGACCAGCTCCCCCATCGCGCCCACCGTGTCCTCGATGGGGACCGACCGGTCGACGCGATGCTGGTAGTAGAGGTCGATCGTCTCCACGCGGAGCCTCTGGAGCGACGCCTCGCACGCCTGGCGCACGTACTCGGGGCGGCCGTTCACGCCCTGGAACGAGCCGTCCGGGCCCCGCATGTTGCCGAACTTGGTCGCGAGAACGACGCGGTCCCGACGCCCTTCGATCGCGCGGCCGACCAGCGTTTCGTTCTTGTAGGGTCCGTAGATGTCCGCGGTATCCAGAAGGACGACCCCCAGCTCGATGGCCCGATGGATCGTCGCCATCGACTCGGTATCGTCCGTCTTTCCGTAGAACTCCGACATTCCCATGCAGCCGAGCCCGATGGCCGAGACCTCGAGCCGCGTGGCGTTCCCCAGCACTCGCTTCGGGATCATGGTGCTTCCTCCTGCGCTTCGAGGTTCCATTCCCCTGACGGCTAAGCCACGGAGGCGGGCGTCTCCGCCTCGGTCCGCCCGTCCAGGGGCGCCGGCGCGGGCCGGCCCTTCTCCTTCACCCTCTGGAACCGCGTTTGGATCGCGTCCAGGTACGTATAGATGACCGGAGTCACGTAGAGAGTCACGATCTGCGAGAACGCGAGCCCGCCCACGACCGCGATACCCAAGGGACGCCTCGCCTCGGCGCCGGCCCCCAGGCCGATCGCGATCGGAAGGGTGCCCATCAGCGCCGCCAGGGTCGTCATCATGATCGGGCGGAATCGGACCAGGGCGGCTTCCACGATCGCCTCACGCGGCGGCTTTCCCTGGCTGCGCTCGGCCTCCAGGGCGAAATCGATCATCATGATCGCGTTTTTCTTCACCAGGCCCACCAGCATGATGATCCCGACGAATGCGTAGATGGAGAGCTCGACCCGAAAGATCAGCAGGGCGAGGAGCGCGCCGAAGCCGGCGAACGGCAGCCCCGAGAGGATCGTGAGCGGATGGATGAAGCTCTCGTAGAGGATGCCCAGCACCAGGTAGATCACCACGATCGAGAGCAGGAGCAAAAGTCCCATGCCCTGCAGCGAGGCCTG
>DATGVG010000088.1:0-25157 GCA_035300625.1 Candidatus Limnocylindrales bacterium | reverse complement strand
GGCCGGCGCGGCTGGAGCGGCCGGAGCAGCGCCGTCGTCGCCGCGCGCCCGCCCGGGGGCGAGCGCGGCGGCGAGGATCATGGTCAGCGCGAGCACGAGGCCGGCGCGTGGAACGTGGTTCGCTGGCATGATCGAATCCCTCCGATGGACGCGGCGCGTGGTCGCCAGGGCTAGGGCCCCGTGGCGAGAATCGTGTCCGGCGTCCGGAAATAGTCGTGGACCGCTTGCACGGCGTCCTGGATCCGGATCGGATCCGCGGTGAGGTGCGGCTGCACCAGCGCCCGAACCGCCGCGCGGCGGGTCCAGTAGTCGGTGAACGCCTTGGGGGTCCGGTCGGGATTGTCGGCCCGGCATTCACGCTGGAAATCGGCGTCGCTCATCCCGAAGTGGGTCAGCACGTCGAGAAGCGCGTAGGGGAACATGCTGGACGTCAGCGTCCCGGCGCTCTTGGCTGCGGCGCCGGCGGGCGTCGCGGCGAAATCCTCCAGCTGCAGCGACAGCCGGTTCACGGCGTAAGATAGATACCGCTTGCGGCGGTCCTGCGACATGGCCGACGCGCTCCGGCGGATCATCGCGAACGCGGAATCCTTGTTGGCGTTGGCGAAGCTCCAGAAGAAGTAGTGAAACGCGGTCGAGGTGTTCTCGTTGAACTGGATGTAGAAGCCCGGCACGTCCTGCCACTTGTACGTGCGGACCGCGTACTCGCCGCCCGGCGTGGGCGGGGGCGTCGGCGGCGTCTGCCGGACCTCGGTGTGCGGCGCGTTCCACAGCTCGGCGGTGCCGGCCAGAACGGACCAGCTCTCGAGGTCGTAGCGGCCATCGGCGTTCTGCCAGAACGGCACCAGCGCGCGCCGCGACCAATCGGGGTTATCCACCAGCCCGAAAAACGTGCCCAGTCCCTCCTCGAAAGTCAGCTCCTGCTCCCCAAGAAGCTCCGAGATCCAGTGATTTCCGTCCCCGCCGTACACGATGTTCACCGACCCCCATTTCGTCTTCTCGTTCACGAACTGGGTGTGGGACATCTCGTGCTGGATGGTGCCTTCCCACGCAAGCCAGAGGCCGGGCCACTTGCTCGATATCGAGTCGGCGGCGGTGGTTCCCAGGCCGATGAAGCCGCGGTACCGTCCGTTCCCCAGCCGGGCCGAAACGCTCGCGGCGGGCCAGACATACAGAACGCCGTCGCCGCGCGGCATGTCGGCGAATCGGGAGCCAGCCGTGATGCCGGTCCGGTCGTCGACCAGCGCCACCGTGACGTCCGTGAGGCCGCCGGAGATCCGCAGAATCTGATTCACGCGGTTCCGCAACCGCGTCCCGGCCTTCAGGGCGTCGAAGGTCTTGCCCAGGTTGGCGGGCGCCGCGGCCTTGAACTTGGCTTCGTTTGCCGCGGTGATCCGGACGTGGGCGTACCCGACGTCGAACAGCCCCGTATCCGCGGGCGCGACCGCGCCGAACCCCGCCTTGACGGTCGCGGTCGGCGCTACGTAGAAGAAGGTGATCGATTGGGCCGCGGCCGCTCCGGGAAGCAGGCCCGCGAGAACTGCCACGATCGCGCACGCGGTCGTCCGCGCGCGGGCAAATGGACTGAATAGGTGCACAGCGGTCTCCTTCCTCATCCCGCGGGAACTTCGTCGACGAAGAGAACCGCGTCGCTCGCGCTCTTACGGCCCGAGGAGACGGTGCGGTTGCCCTTCAAGCGCCAGTTGATCTCGTAGTCGTAATCGTTCTTGTCCGAGGGCAGGATGAAATCGATGCGGTCGGACAGCTGACCCTTGGTGGCGTTCAGCGTGGCCTGCTTCACCTGCTCCGTGTCGCCCAGCTTGTAGTAGACCTTCACCGTGATGGAACGGACGCCCGCCTGCGCGATGGCGTCCGGATCCGCCTGGAGATCCACGCTCTTCTTCTGGAACGGCGGGGCCAGATCGATCGCGCCCGCGTTGGCCTTCTTCCACGGCTGCTGCATTTCCTTCCCGCCGAAGAAGCTCCAGGTGGTCTGGTACTCGTAGTTCATCCACTGGCGCCGGTCGCTGTCGCCCTTCCAGCCGTAGAGCAGCTTGAAGGCGTTTCCTTCGGAGTTGAAGTTCTTGCGGTCGATCCGGACCTCGTCCTGGGTCTCGTCGCCACCCTGGTGGGTCTTCCGGAGCTGGACGGTGGCGAAGTTGATGTAGTCGCCGAAATCCTTGGCGTTCATGCCGTCCACGAACACCACCAGCTCCCGCTGCTTGTAGAGCGGATCGTCCAGGTTGACCTGGCGGAAGTTGTCGCCCTCCTTCATCAGGCTCCGCATGTCGCCGATGTTCTCGTCGAAGCGGAGCGTCAGGTTGTCGGTCGTGTATTTGTTCAGGTCGATCTTGAAGATGCCGCGCTGGTGGACGCTCTTCATCTCGAAGGAGGCCAGCACCGCGAAGGTGGGCGCCGTCTCCTCCTTGCGCTGGGCCACCGGAGCGTCGGCGTCCGACGCGGAGATCCGATCGATCGCCGCGACGTCCCTGCGGGCCGGGGCCCGGGCTCCACGGCGCGCCGCGGCGGGCATGATCACCGGTCCGTCGTCGGAGCCCTTGCCGGGGGCGCTGGCGTTCGCGGGGGCACCGGCGTCCGCGTTGGCGTTGGCGTCCGCGGGGGCCGCGGCGCTCGTGTCCCGCGCGCGGACACGGTCGTCGGTCGCGCGGTTCTCCGCCCGGATCGCCTTGTTATCGGCGCGGATCTTCTCGTTCTCCGCATTGGTGGCGGCGCGGTTCGCGGCCAGCATGGTCGTCGCGCGGTCCAGCATGCTCGGTTGCCCGCCCGTGCCGGCGAGGCTCGACAGGTCGGGCGTGCCGGTCCCGCCCAGGGGCGAGAACATCATGTCGGAGATCTTGTTGTAGGCGGTCGTGATGAGCGCGTCCAGCTTCTCGTCCTCGCCCACCTGCGTCAGCTTGATCGCGCCCTCGCGCTTCAAGTCGTCGAAGGCCCCCTTGACCTCGGCGGCCAGGAACTGCGTGGCCACCCCCACTGCAAACGCCTTGTGCTCGTAGATCTGATCGAAGTTGGCCTCGATCACGGCGCGGTGCGGCGAGCGATAGCCCGACATGTCCATCTCGAATGTGAAGCTGATGTCGGGCGTGGGCGTCTGGAACGATTCCCAGAGGATTTTCGCGCCCAGCTTGGTGAGCTGCATGGAGACGGCGGCCTTCTCGCCGTCCAAAAGCGGCGCGTTCCCAAGGCCCACGACCTGCTTGGTCAGATTGCCGTTCGTGTCCTTGAACGAGGAGACCAGTCCGAACTTGCCGGACTTGTAGACGACCGGGCCCATGAGCTTGGCGCCCGGCTTCAGGCGCTGCAACTCCCGCTGGGCCGAGGTGACCATCTCCGGCGGCACGCTCAGCGCGACGACGGCGTGCACGATGCCGCCCCCTTCGCCCTCGCGGGCCTCGGCTTCGGCGGCGCCCGAGCGCACGTTCTCCACGTAGCGGAGGAAGGAGAACTGCGGCTTTCCGTTCGCGTCCATCGACAGGTGCGGCTTGTCGTTCACGTAGTAGTAGGCGAGCGGATCGTTCAGGTCGGGGAAGCAGACCAGCTCGCCCGCCCGCACCGGCTTGTCGATGAGAATCTGTTGCGCCTGGGCCGTCGACGTCCACGAGGCGGCGATGGCCGCCAGGAGGAGTCCCGTGCCGAGCGCGATCGCCCGTGCGGTCCTCATTGCGTTTTTCCTCCGAGGATGTCGGTGAACTTGGAGAGCACCTTCTCCTTGGCGCTGGAGGCAATATCCAGGGCGGCCGTCTTCGCCACGGCCTTCAGCTCCGGCTGCTCCAGCATCTCCTTCGGGACCGCAGCGTAGATGTAGTCGTCGCCCACCTTGGCGCTCCACGCGGTCGCCATCTTGCCGTCGGTCTTGTGGTCCACGACCATGCGGTAGGCGTACCCCTTGGAATCACGGTCCATGAAGATCTTCCTCGAGATCAAGGGCTCGCCCTTGGCGGGGGAGATGCTGAGGTTCTCCTCCATCTCCGTCCCGAACTTCGTGTAGTGGATCTGCACGGTGACGCGCGTGATGCCGCTGGACTTCATCGCGTCGAGATCCCCCTCGACCTCGATCGTGCGCGGCGTGATGGGCGCGGCCAGCGTCACCCCTTCCCAGCTCCCCTTCTCCCACGCGGGATTGGGTGGCCAGATCCTCCCGCCCCGGAAGCTCCACTGGGCCTGGTACTCGTAGACGTCCGCGTCCTTGTCTTCGGCGCGGGCGTACGTGACCGTCGCGTTGATTCCCTTCTCCTTCAAATATTTCTGGTCGATCGTGACGTGATCCTCGAACGGGTTGCCCGTGCTCCGGGTCTTCCGCACGTTCACCGTCACGTAGTTGGCTTCCTGCTCGAACATGTCCTTGGCGTCCAGATCCAGGATGAAATCGATGTCCCGGTGCTGGAAGAACGGGTCGTTCAGGTTCACGGCAGCGACGCACTTGGGATTGTCGCGGACGCCGTCGTACCAGCTGGCCAGGTTGCCCACCAGCTGGAACGGGCGCTTGATCGCCATCCGGTAGTTCAGGTTGATCCGCTTGGTCTTCTGCGCGAACGCCTGCTCAAACGACTGCTTCTTGTACACGTAGCGGTCGCCGTACTGGATGTTCGGCATGCCCTGCTTTTCCTTGTCCGACGCCGGCGCCGGCTGGGACGGGGGGGCGGGCTCGGCCATGGCGTTCAGGAAGTACTGGAAGAACGCCTCGCGAACCTTGGCGACGCGCTCGTCCGAGACCAGCTCGTCGAACTGGATCTGCACCACCTGCGACTCGATCAGCTTCTCGTAGTGCTTGTGCATCTCGTCGTACGAATACGAGTACTCGGGCTTGTAGCTGTCCCATGAGAAGAAGATGAAGTTGCCGCCCGAGTGGCTCTCGCCCGTCTGGGTCCGCTTGTAGTCCGCGCCCAGCGAGTCGAACTTGGTCTCCAGCTTCTTCCAGTCGAACGTGATGGTGCCGCGCGCCGCGGGTGTCAGCGTGGTGTAGCCGAAGTTCAAGGCGATCGACAGGTCCGTGATGGACTTGCTCTTCTCGAAGGTGGAGGCGAGGAGCTGGGCCCCCTCGGCGCTCAGCCGCGACGCGGCGGCGCACTTGCCGCCCGGGATCAGCGGCGCCTTTCCGGAGCTGACGAGCTTCGTCGCCATCTTGTCGTCGGAGAGCGTGCCGGAGATGATCTGGAACGAGCCGCCGTCGCCGGCCTCGGCCTCCAGCGGGACCGCGCCCATCAACACCGCCTTGTCATTGTCTTCCTTCAGCTTCTGCTTCAGCTCGGCCTCCTGGTCGGCGGTCAGCCCCCACTCCATCAAGAAGTGCATGAGGCCGCCGTTCACGCCGCCCTGCTCGGCCCGCTTCTCGGTCGTGAACTTGAGGAACAGGAACTCGGGCGTGCCGTCCGGCCGCATCGACAGGTGCAGGTTGGTCGGCATGTAGTAGTAATTCGCCGTCTTCACGCCGGGCGTCTGCGTCGCCTGCCCGAAGAGGGTGACGTGGGTGTTGTCCTTGAGCACCACGTCGATCTTGTTCTCGTCGTCCAGAACCACCGCGAGCGCGGGGGCGGCGGCCAACGTGCCCACGGCCCAGAGGATCGCCGCGATCCCCCATGCCGCGAGGCGCCGCGATGGCGCGCGCCGGTCCTGGAATCGCCTCGGATCCCCAGCAGTGTTCAACATGCGTTCCTCCCTCGGGTGAAGGCCGTTCACGGCAGTTCGTCCACGAAAACCAATCCGCTCGAGTCGCGGCGCTTGTCGGTCAGCCGCTTGTTGCCCTCCATCTGCCAGGTGACCAGGTAGTCGTAATCCGGCTGCCCCAGGGGCAGCGTGATCTCCACCTGCTTGTCCTCGATCGCCTCCTCGGGGCGCACCACCATCTGGGGGCGCCGCCGCTCGCCGAAGAAGGGGTAGTCCAGCTGGACGATGACGGCGCGCACACCCTTGGACTTGAGGGTGGCGCCGTCGCCCACCAGCTGCACCGTCCGGTGCTCGTAGGGTGCGAAGAGGTCGATCATCGGCGCGCTGGTGTGGGTCCACTCGGTCTCGTAGGTGCCGCCGCCCTTGAAGCTCCAGCGCGTGCGGTACTGGTAGTCCAGCCATGCCAGGCGGTCCTGGTCGCCGTTCCACCCGTAGACCATGCGGAGGTCTTCCACGCCCTTCTTGACCGTCGCCCGGTCCAGGACGATCTCGCGCAGGGTCTGCTCGCCGTTCTGGTGGTCCTTCCGGAGCGTCACGGTGATCGTGTTCACGTAGCGATCGAAATCGGGAACCAGGGCCGCGTCCACCGCGACGTGGACCTCGCGCTGCTGGAACGTGGGGTCGCCCAGGTTCACGGCGCGGAAGTAGCGGTTGTCCTGCCCGTAGCGCTTGTGGAAGTCGCCGATGTTGAACGTGACGAAGCTGTGCCGCTCCACGCTCGACCTGTGGTTGAAGGTCAGGTGGCTTTGTCCCTCGGTGCGCATGTCCTTGAGCTGGTAGCCAACGGAGGCGCCGAAGCCCACCGTCTTCCGCGCGCCCATGGGACCGTTCGCGTTCCCCAGCTGCGACAGGGCCTGCATCAGGCCGCCGCTCTGATCGGGCGGGACCCGCTCGGGCTCGACCGGCCGGAACATCAGGTCGAGCAGCTTCGAGTAAACCGTGTTCAACAGCCCCTCCATCGAGGCGTCGGAGCCGCTGGACCGGAGCTTGATCGTGTGGTTCTTCATCAGCTCATCCAGCCCCACCTCCACGTCCGCGCTGACGAAGTAGACCGTGCCGCCTGCCTTGAACGTCTGGCTGTGCTTCATCTCGGACCAGTCGATGGTCAGATCCGCGTCGTAAGCCTCGGAGAGGCCGCTGAACGTCATGTCGAAGACCAGGGAGACGTCCGGGGTGTTCATCTGGAAGCTCTGTAAGAGGAGCGAGGCGTGCTCGGGATCGAGATCGAAGGAGAGGGCCAGCCGGTTCCCCTCGAGCACCGGGGCGCGTCCCGTGGCGATCACCGTGCGCTCCGCCTTGCCGCCGCCCTCATCCGAGGAGCCGCCGTCGGCCGACGCGACGGCGACGCCGGGTCCGCCCTTGATGATCGACGAGACCAGCGTGTAGCGCCCGTCCGAGAAGATGATCGGCCCGCGGATCGTGATCTCGTCCTTCTTGTACTTCTGCCGGAGCGACTTCTGGGCGTCGTCGATCAGCGACTGCGGCGTGTCCATGAGCACCAGGAAGTGGAGGATGCCGCCCCCCTTCGCCTCGGTGATCGTGGCCGCGCGGGCGCTGTCGCCGGGCGCGGTGATCACGTAGCGAACGAACGAGAACTGCGGCCGCCCCTGATCGTCCGTCGCCAGCCGCGCGCTCGCCGGGAGGTAGACGTACTGCAGCGAATCGCTCGCGAGGGGGAAGACCCAGAGGCCCGCGGCCCGGAGCCCCCGGTCCATCAGCACCTGCTGCGCGGCGGCGGGCTGCGGCGCCGCCAGCGCCATCGCCAGCGCAGAGGTCAGCGCGAACGACGCGAGCCCGAGGCGGCCTCGGGTCACTGTCCCGCTCCCGTGCCCGTGGCTCCGGCCGTGGTGGTGCCCGAGTCCGGCGGCGTCAGATAGAGGTAGTCGGAATCCAGCACTTCCAGCTTCCCGTCCTTCGACCCGTTCTTCGAATGCCACGTAACGCGGTAGGCGATGGGCGTGTCTTTATCGTGGTACAAGGCGAGCTTCGACGTGGGAGCGGTGTCGGCGGCGCGAAGCGTCACCTTCTTGAGCACGCGGGTCTTCCCGGCGAGGATGGTGGCGAACTCGACCACCGCGGTCGCGAAGCCCTTGTCGGCGAACAGGGACCGGTCGGCTTCGATCTCCACCACGCGCTTCTCGAACGGCGGCGTCAGCGAGAGGGCCGCGTCGTTGCCCTTGGTCCAGCTGTCCTGGCCCATCGGCACGGAAACGATCGGGCCGCCCCGCAGGCTCCACCGCACCTGGTATTCGTAGCCGGTCCAGTTCTCGTTCGTCATGCCCAGCCGGGGGAAGGCGACGTTCTGCGTCGTCTTTCCGGCCTCGACGTCGGCGCGGTTGAATGTGACCGCCTTGGTGAACGCGGGCTTGTCGGGATAGCTCTTCCGGAAATTAACGGTGACGAAGTTGAGCACGTCCTGGAACGAGTCCAGATAGTCGCCGTCCACCTGAAAGTAGACGGGGCGGAACTCGAACGCGGGATCGGCCAGGTTCACCACGCGGAAGTAGCGCTCATCCTGGCCCATCGAGCTGTACAGGCCGCCCAGGTTCCCGGCGGTGTCCAGCGGCACCTTGATCGTCGACTTCTTGCTGAGGTTCAGGACGAAGGTGTTCTGCCGGATGTCCTTCCGGTTCTTCAGGACGTACTGGTTGTCGGTGTAGTACTTGGTGTCCTCGCTGCCCCCGAACGTGCTGGAGAACCAGCCCCGTTCCTGCCTTCCCAGGATCTGGTTCGCCTCGACCGCCTTCTCGCGCTCCGGATCGGCCGCCCAGCCGGTCTTGGAATCGAACATCAGCTCGACCAGCTTGTCGGTCACCAGCTGGAGCACGCCCGCCATGTCGTCGGCCTTGATCCCCAATCCGGCCGAGCGGTCCAGCACCTCGATCTTGAGCCCGCCGGTCCGCTGGAGATTGTCCACGGCGCTCCGGATCTGGGTCTTGTTGTAGTCCTGCTGCACGTTCGTCGTGGAGCTGAAGTGCTGGTAGACGGTCGAGACGTCGGCCGTGATCTTCGCGTTGTACCCCTCGACCGCCGCCTCGTAGTAGCCGTGGATCGCCACCGAGACGTCGGACGTGGGGCTGGTGAGCGAATTCCAGAGGAGCGTCGCGCCCTCCTGCTTCAACAGCGCCGCGACCACGGCCTTCGACCCTGGCATCAACGGCGCGCGTCCCGAGGTGACGACCGAGCGCGTGAACCCGCCCTCCCCCTTGTCCGACAGCACTGCCGAGACGACCTCGAACGAGCCCATTCCGTCCTCGCCGTCCTTGGTCGACTGCATCAGCGGGACCGGTCCCATGACGTGGGCCCCGGCGACCTTTTCTTGGAGTCTCCGCTCGACCCTCTGGACCACCTCATCCGGCAGGGTGAACTGGACCAGCGCGTGGAAGAGTCCGCCGTTCGTGCCGCCCGCCTGGTCCACGTACTTCATGCAGAGGAACTCGAAGGTCGAGTCCTCCTTCATCGCCAGCCGCGGAAACTGCGGGATGTAGTAGTAGGCGCTGGGGTCCTCGCTGTCTTGCAGAAGCTGGACGCCCAGGACGACGCGAGATCCCTTGTCGTAGTTGACCAGCGCGGACGCCGCCCGCGGGACAGTGATGGTGATCAGCAACAGGGCGAGTAGTGCGGCTCGCTTCATCGCATACCTCGGGGCTAGGGGCCTAGGACCGAACGGACGCCCGCCTCTTTGGCCGGAGTCGTGACATCCAGGATCTGGGACCAGCTCGCGCTCTCGCGCCACGCGCCCGCGTGCTCCCTGCCGTCCTGCTTCACCTCGCGTACGCGATAGCGGTACGGGCGGTCGAGGCGGACGGCGACGGGGAAGCGGATGCTTGCGGAATAGAGGTCCTTGTCGCTGCTCGTGAACCACGCGGAGAGGGTGACGCGCCGCCCCGTGATGCCCTCGGCGTCGATCTCCACCTGCTTCTCGGCCAGGTCGGGGCGCAGCTCGTTGTTGAAGTCGTAGCAGTACACGTCGAGCGCCGCGTATCCCGGGGGGGCGCGGTCGTTCAAGTCGACCCGGCGCATCAGGTCGGGGAAGCGCTTCACGTCCAGGCCGATCTCGATCGCGCCGGCGCGGATCACGTGCGGCCGAATCGAATCGGCGGCGGCGCTGTCCGGCACGGAGGCCAGCGTCTTCTTCAACGCGTCCACGAGCACGGGGGAGCCGGTCAGCTCACCGAATCCCGCGTCGGCGGCCCGGGCGTCGCCCATGAACGCGTAGCCCAAGCTCAGGTAGACCTGGTCTTTCTCCAGCGCCGAGCGGAAGGCCTGCGCCGTATTGGGGTCCAGCCCCATCGTGTAGATGCGCTCGGCCCAGTAGCTCCCGCCCGCCGTGCCGGTCCCTTCGTCGGACGACTCGAAACGCCCGGCCGGCAGCGCCGTGGTGTCCGAGCCGCCGATCGTCGCGTAGACCAGCGCGGTCGGGATGTTCTTCACGGGGAAGGGGCGGAGGTCCGCCGGCGCTCCCGATCCCCCCGATCCGGCGAGCTCGCGCGCGGCGCGCGCCAGCTCGTCGGCGGGGATGCGGGGAAGCCGCACCCGGAAGGTGACCAGGCCCTTGTATGAGCTGATGCCCTGGTCGCGCGACACGCCGCTCCCGGTGTACCGCGTCTCGAGGAAGTGGAAGTCGGGCCTTCCCTCGGGCGTGGTGACCACCGCGATCTCGAGGGGCGCGTAATAGAAACGGTTGGGGCGGGTGTCGTCGGCGTAGACGGTGAGAGAGCCCACCGTGCGCTGGCTCTTCCAGTCGGGCACGGCGCCGGCGCGTGCGGGAACCAGCGCGAACGCGGCGAACGCCAAGAACCGGGTGACCTCGCGAAGGTGGGCGGCCCTACAGATCATTTAGGCCCCGGCAAGGCGCCCAGCGCCTCCTCCAGCTGGTGCCGTCCTATGGCAAGCCGGAGATCGTCGCTTGGAATCCAGCGTGTCGCCCTGTACGTGGCCCCGTCCTTCATGGTGAGGGTCAGAAAATATTCAAAGAGGGGATCGCCCGGCACCGACTCGCCCGGCTGGCGCGAGCCCAGGAACAGCGGTCCCAGGTTGAAGTCCTTGCTGTCGGCGCTGAGCACCACCGTCCGCGTCTGCGCATCGTGCGACTGGGGGTCGAAGTAGCGCGACCGCACCTGGGCCGCGATCTCGTAGGCTCCGGCGTCCGCGAGCGGCGTGATCGTGTGGAACGTGATCTGCGAGGGGCCGCTGGAGGACACGCCGCCTGTGATCGAGCGGATCACCGTCTCGTCGCAGCTCTGGCACGAGGCGTCCACCGCGTACTCCAGCCAGACGCGCTTCGCCTGGGAATCGATCCAGCCCGGCACCGCTCCCGCCGCCCACTGCGCGCGTCCCTGCGGGGGAACGGTCGTGCTCGACAGGTCCCACGAGTAGACGATCGGCCGCGACGAGGCATCCAGCACCAGCGCGTTCAGGTACTTGAGCTTGATCGGGTAGAGCGTCTGGTTCCGCCAGGCCTCCGCGCGATTCCAGCGGAATCCGCCGAACGTGACGAAGTCGGCAAGCCGGATCTGGATCGGGACGTCGATGGGCGCGAGCTTTCCGCCGGAGGGATAGAGTGTGACCCGCCCGCTGATCCCCACGTCCTCGACCAACGCCTGCTGGAGGTTCTCCTTCGTGACCGGGTCGGTCAGCCAGGAGACGTCGATCTGTCCCAGGAAATCGGAGAGCCCGGTCACCGCGATCTTGTCGGACGGGATGTTGTAGCGGTGGAGGTCAT
The DNA here is from genome assembly GCA_035300625.1 of Candidatus Limnocylindrales bacterium. Classification (GTDB taxonomy): domain Bacteria; phylum Eisenbacteria; class RBG-16-71-46; order SZUA-252; family SZUA-252; genus DASQJL01. The sequence continues at coordinate 13,753 of DATGVG010000088.1, read as the reverse complement.
CCGCGATCGACACCGAGATGCTGTCGATGGGCATCGCGCGGAGGGCCGTGAACGGCACCGAGTGCGCGCTCGCGTAGGCCGCGATCAGGTCGGTCGCGATCTGGCGCTCCCTAATTCCCAGCCCCGCGTCCAGGCGCGCCGCCATGGCCACTTCGCCCGCCTGTCCGTCGGCCGCCGCCGCCGAGTAGATCATGCGGAGGTCGTAGCCCGAATCCCCGCTCCAGCGGAGCGAATAGGAGTAGGGGAGGAAATAGAAGATGCCGGACGCGGGCTGCTGGTCGGGGTAGAACGCCGGGAAGACGGCGAGCACGTGGCTCAAGTCCAGGTCGATGTCCTCGGAGCGGAGCTCGGACAGGGGCTCGACGGGCGTATCGCCGGGGCCCTTCGCGCCCTTGTTCTGGTCCTCGGCCGGCACGCCGAAGTGGAAGCGGCTGATGTTCGCCATGACCGCGGTCGCGGGGAGGAGCTTGGCCACGGAATCGGTCTTGGCCATGACCACCGTGTTCGGGGTCATCATCGTCATCGTGCTCATGGTGGCCGGTGTTTCCGTCGCCACCCGCTTCATCATGATCGAGCGCGTGGCGGCGGCCTGGGGCGCGGCCTGGGCCTGCGCCGTTCCCGCGGCTTGCCCTGGAGGCGGCGCCGCCGTCATCGCCTGCGAGGAAGAGGACATGGTGCGCGGCTGCAGGCTGAGCGTGCGGACCGGCAGGATCGCGTTGAAGCGCGCGGCGTCGGGGCGGATCACTCTCGGCGGAAGGGGAGCGGTGGGAGTGACGCCGAGCGACGCCGTCGTGCCGATGGGTCGCGGGGTGATCGTCACCACCACGTTCTCGGCCCGCGTCCCGGTCTGCCACGTCTTCGACAGCTCGAAACCCTTAACGTAGCTCGCCGTGGTCTTGTCGGCCCGCGCTACGCTGACGCGCAGATAGGAGGATTTCACGAGAGTGTTGTCGGGCGCGTTCGGATCCAGCTCGAACGCCAGGTCCACTTCCCCCGGCGTTTCCGACAGGGTCACGGCAGGCGTGCCGTGGAGCGCCCTCTGCGGCTTTCGGTCCCCGCCCGTGATCTCGCCCCAGAGCCGCGCGCCTTCGAATCCCGTGTAGGACACGGTCACGACGATGCGGGTCGGCTCGTCGCGCTTCACGACGACGCTCTTGACGTTGCCCGCCAGCGTGCCGCCGAGAAGGGTGCCCAGCGCGGTTTCCATGCCGAACTTGACCCCGGCCGGGCTCAGCGTCTTTCCGGTCAGGTCGGCGGCGATGGCGTGGCTGGGCGAATGGACGAAGAGAGCGCCGCACCATAGAAGCGCGGCGAGAAACGCGATCCGATTCCGGCGCATCGAGCGTTCCTCATGGCAAGGCCGTACCCGCCCGTGCGGAGACACCAGTGCTGCCGCACGCGCGAGAAATGGCGAGACGGCGCCCCGCCCCGAATCGCTACCCGGGGCGTCTAGAGCCCAATCTCGATGTTTGGATAGAGAGCGATTTGATGCGGACCCCGCGCACGGGGCTAACCTCAAACCCCCAGGCGGATTCCTACGCCAGGCGGGTCAAACCGTCAAGCACGATTCGGTGCCGCTGCATCGGACGTGTTTACAATAAGATACAGGCCTAGTCCGCCGACGACTGGGCGCGCGCGTGCTCCATGCGCGCAATAGCGGCCTTGGCCTCCTCATTGGCCGCGTAGCCCGGATCCGCATGTTGGTACTGATGAGCGACGCGCCGATAGAGCGCGAGCGCCTCGTCTTTCTTGCCCGAGCGCTCATATTCGCGGGCGAGTAGAACCATGGAGCCGAAGAGCAATTCCGGGTCGCCGTTATACGGGGCGCGGGCGATCACGGCGCGCAACTCCTCGACAGCGCGGTCGCGTTGGTCCGCCGCGATCAGCGCCCGGGCCAAGTACGATCGGTGCCAGGTTTCGCGTCCGTCCGGCGGCCCCAGCGGACGCCCGTGAGTGAAGAGCCGCACGGCTGTATCCGCTTTGCCTTCCGCGAGGGCGATCAGGCCTGCCGTGAAGTCGCGGGCATTCCGGTTGCAGGTCGTGTTCCTCCGCGAAGTCATTTCCTCGAGGCGGCGTAACAGACCGCGCGCCTCCTGAATTCGCCCCAGGTCCACCGCCAGCTTCGCGTACTGCGGCAGCCCGGAGATGCTGGCGTCCCCGAACATGCGCCTGGCCACCTGATACTGCGCGCGAACGACAGCCATGGCCTCGTCGGTGCGGCCCAATTGGCCCAGCGCGCGCGCGCGAAAACTCATGAGAGGGTAGACCACCTCGACCCTGTCCTCTTTTCGAATCAACTGCGACATGGAGGCGGTCTCACGCTCCACATCACGGATCCTCCCCTCGGAGAACTCGATCAGCGCGTGAGCGGAATGCAGGGAGGCCTGGTCGACCGACACCCCGGAGGCCTTGAGATTGTCCAGGATCGCTTGCGCGGAATCGGGCTTCCCGGCCATCACGAGCAGGTCGAAGCGCTTTTTCTGACCTTCGTAGCTCTCGGGGTTTCGGGCCACGATCTCCCGGGCCGCCTGGAGCGCGCCGTCCGCATCTCCCAGCCGCCCCAGCGCGGACATCCGGAGCGTCGCCGGGTATGGATTGGACGGATCGGCGCGCGTAAACCGCTCCGCATCCGCCAGCGCGCGCGGCAAATCCTCCTTCAAGACATCGATGTCGATCACGTGCGTGTAGGCGACGGCGAACGTGGAATCGAGCGCGATCGCCCGATCCAGCGCGGCCCGCGCGCCGTCCAGATCGTCCTCGCTGTGATAGAGCGCCTCGCCCAGGCCGTAGTACAGCTCCTTGTCGTTGGGATAGCGGCGGATCATTCCGGAGTAGATCACCGCCGCGCGGGGATAATCGCTTTCGATCAACGCCTGCAGGCCGCGCAGGGCGTCGCGATCCCGGGCCGAGAGGCGGTCGCCCCCCTGGAGGGCGGCTTTCACCTCGTGCTCCGCTTCCGAGAAGTCGTGTCCCCACCAGGTCGCGACCGCCAGGTTGTACCAGGCCAGCGCGAATGTGGAATCGGCCAGCACCGCGCTCCGGAAGGCATCGGCCGCATTCCCCATGTCGCCACGGTAGAGAAGATCCAATCCGTGGATGTACGCGCGGTACGCCCCCGGACTGCGCGTCGTCAGCTCGGCTACGTTGACCTGCCTTTCGCGCACGCCGAATCCCGCCTTGGCCAGCCCGTCGCGCAGGGCCGCGGTGAGCGAATCGACCGCGGCAAAGAGGCCCTGTTCCCCGCCGGGAACGGTGACGCGCCGCGACGTGAGCACGCTGCCGTTTTCCGTGGAGGCGACCTCGGCCGCCAGCACGACGTCGGGGCTCGTCTGATAGATGTAGCCGGTGACCACGTAGGTGGCGCCGGCCCGCCGCCCCACGTCCAGCGCGGCTGCACCCGAAAGAGCCTGGTCGGTCTTGCCCATCTGGCGGAGCACGTCGTGAACGCGCTGGGCGCCGACGACCGGGATCGTCTGCGATTCGCCAAGGCCCACGGTCAGGAGGCTCGCGGCCATGACTGCCTCGCGATGCGAATCGGCGGGGTCTTGCATGTTCTGGAAGGAGAGCACCGCGATGGAGCGCTGGGCGGCCTGGGCTTTGTCCCCTCCGCGGGGGCGCAGCCCGCCCGGCAGGTAGACGATCGCGAGGATCACGAGGAGCGCCGGCGCGAGAAGGAGAAGCGACTTCCTCCGCGAGCGGCGCGGGCGGGGCACAGTGCCTGACGGTGCGACCGGCGCGCCGGTGGTGGTGGCACGGAGTGCGCGGAAATCAGACGCCAGCTCCTCGGCGTGCTGGTAGCGCTCGGCAGGCTCCTTCCGCAGGCACTTCATGATGATCCGATCCAGCTCGAGCGGAATGCCGCTCCGGAGCGCGGTGGGCGGCTCCGGCTGCTCGCTGCGGATGGCGTGGAACGTCGCCTCCAACGTGGGCCGCGCGAAGGGGCGCTTGCCCGTCAGCGCTTCGTACAGCACGACGCCCAGCGAAAAGATGTCGCTCCGTCCGTCCAGCGCCTCGCCCCGGGTCTGCTCCGGGCTCATGTGCTCGGCGGTGCCGGCGGTCGAGCCTGCCGAGGTGATCCGGGTTTCCCCATCGTGGAGCGCGAGTCCGAAGTCGGCCAGCTTGGTCGCGCCGTCGGGAGCGATCAGGATGTTCGAGGGCTTCACGTCGCGGTGGATCACGCCGCGCCCGTGCGCGTGGGCCAGCGCGTCGGCCAGGACCCGGCCCCGATCGATCAGCTCGTCCACGGGAAGCGGACGCCGGGCCAGCCGCTCGGCCAGCGTCTCTCCCTCGATGTATTCCATGACGAGGAAGAGCCGGTCCCCGTGCTCCTCGAGGGCGTAGATCGCGGCGATCCCCGCGTGGGAAAGGGAGGCCAGCGCGCGGGCCTCGCGACGCAGTCGCTCGCGGCGCTCCGGATCGGCCGAGTCGGCGCGGGGGAGGAACTTGAGGGCGACGCGCCTTCCCAGGCGCTCGTCCTCGGCGAGGAAGACCTCGCCCATGCCGCCGGCACCGAGCGTCCGGAGAATCCGATAATGGAGGATGCGCTCGTCGGGACGGGGCGGACCGGGTGGACGGGGCGGATCGGGGGAGCCGGGCGGGGTCATGCGGTGAAGCTAGTCCGCGCGCTGTCTTCTGTCTACAGGGTGCGCCCGGGACCGCTATCATGAGCGCATGCCCGAGGCCAACGAGGTGCATGTCCTGATCGTCGACGCGTTCACGTCCGAGCGCTTCCGGGGAAACCCCGCCGGCGTGGTCTTACTGGAGAACGCCCGCGAGGCGCACTGGATGCAGGCGCTGGCCTCCGAGCTGAAGCATTCGGAGACGGCGTACCTGGTCCCCGAGGGAGACGGCTATCACCTGCGCTGGTTCACCCCGGTCCACGAAGTGGACCTGTGCGGCCACGCCACCCTGGCCAGCGCGCATGCCTTGTGGGAAACGGGGCGGCTCCAGCCTGAGGCGACGGCCCGGTTCCGCACGCGGAGCGGCATCTTGACCGCGCGGCGCGCGGGGGAGGACTGGATCGAGATGGATTTTCCCGCCGAGCCGGCCTCGCCCGTGGCGCACGGCGACGTGCCGAAGGGGATGCTGGAGGCTCTGCGCGCGACTCCCCGGTACATCGGGAGGAATCGCATGGACTACCTGCTCGAGCTGGAGAGCGAGACCGCCGTCCGCGAGCTGTCGCCCGATTTCCACCGGCTTGCCGCCACGGAGACCCGCGGAATCATCGTGACCGCCGCTTCCACGACCCCGGGGTTCGACTTCGTGTCGCGATTCTTCGCGCCCGCGTTCGGGATCGACGAAGATCCGGCCACTGGATCGGCGCACTGCTGCCTGACGCCCTACTGGAGCGCGAAGCTGGGGAAGAAGGAGATGACCGGATACCAGGCCTCCGCGCGCGGCGCCACGGCCCGCGTGGTCCTGCGCGGCGATCGCGTGGCGCTGATCGGCCACGCGGTCACGGTGCTGCGGGGGGCGATCGCCGCGTAGAGCTACGGTAAAATTTCATCCGACTATCGTTGACAGCCCCGCGCGACGCGTGGTAACAATCGGCCGAACACGGGGGGCCCCACGTTCGGGAGCAACCCGCCTGCCTAGTGACTAGCGGTTGACATCTCGAACACCACGGACGGGGTCGACAACGAACCGACTAGCACGCACTCTACCCTGCGCGGTGATCGCCGCGATGCTCCTGGCCGCGATGCTTGGCGTCGCGCCGCCGCCATGCGCCTTGGCCCAGTCATCCTCCGAGGTCAAGCAGCGCATCCAAGGCTCCGGCCACACCGAAGCCGAGCTGCGCGCGCGCCTCGAAGCCTCGGGAATGACGCCGGAGCAGATCCGCGACGCGCTGAAAGAGGCGGGCTACGATCCCGACGCGCTGAACGACTACCTGCCGGGAGGGGCAAAGCAAGAGTCCGGCGCCGGCGACGCAGGCGGCGGCGGTGGCGGCTCCAGCGATGCGGAGGCCGCGACGCACGCGCCCAGCCCCGCGCTGACGGCTCCCCTCCAGCCCCCGGCCTTCACCGAGCCCGAACCCAAGCCCAAGATCCGGCCCGAGGACTGGCCCGAGTTCACCCGGGAGATCTCGAAGCGGATCCACGCGAAGGATCCGGTGCTTCCCTTCGGCTACGAGATCTTCGGGTATCTGCCGGCCACGTTCGAGCCCTTGGCATCGGGTCCCGTGGACCCCGACTATCCGATCGGCCCCGGCGATGAAGTCATCGTGCAGGTGTGGGGCGACAACCAGTTCACGCACTCGGCCGTCGTCAGCCGCGAGGCCACGATCAGCGTGCCCGACATCGGGCAGGTGGTGCTGAACGGGCTGAGCCTGGCCCAGGCGAAGCGGCTGATCACCGACCGCCTCGGCGCCGTCTACTCGGGCATCCGCGCGCGGCGCCCGACCACCTTCGTGGACGTGACGCTGGGAAAGATCCGCACCATCCAGGTATTCATCCTGGGCGACGTCGTGCGGCCGGGCGGCTACACCATCTCCTCGGTCGCGACGGTCTTGAACGCGTTGTACAACGCCGGCGGCCCCACGCCGCGCGGCTCCATGCGGGACGTGCGCATCATCCGCCACAACCAGATCTACCAGCACGCCGATCTCTACGGATACATCTTGACGGGCAGCAAGGCCGCCGACGTGCGGCTTCAGAGCGGGGACGTGGTCTTTGTCCCTCCGATAGGGAAAGTAGCCGCGGTCGTGGGCGAGGTGCATCGTCCGTCCATCTATGAGCTGGGGCCGGGCGAGGGGTTACAAGATCTGTTGCGTTTGGCGGGTGGGGTGCTCACGACCGCGGTTGTAGACCGCGCATTGATCGACCGGATCGTTCCCTTCGCGGAGCGCGATTCGCTGGCGGGGCAGGACCGGATCGCCCTCGACGTTCCGCTGCGAGCGATCCTGGCGGACACGACGAAGAATCCCGGGCTGCACGATCGGGACATCGTGCAGATCTTCCGGATCGGCGACATCCGGAAGAACACGGTGGAGATCGCCGGCACGCCGGTGATCCATCCCGGGGTGTTCCAGTGGCACCCGGGGATGCACATCTCCAACCTCATCCAGGACGCCGGCGGCTTTGACCACGACGTCTACATGGACCGCGCCCAGATCTTCCGCACCAATCCCGACGGCAGCCGCACCATGCGCTCGTTCAACCTGACCAAGGCGCTCGCCAACAATCCCGACGACGATCTGGCGCTCCAAGAGTTGGACTCCATCGCCGTCACGTCCGTGTGGGACATCCGGGACCGCCACACGGTGCAGGTCAGCGGCAGCGTGCGGAAGCCCGGCACCTACGAGTACCTGGACGGCATGACCGTCATGGACCTGATCTTCCGCGCCGGCGGGCTGAAGGAGTCGGCGTACAAGATGCAGGCCGAAGTGTCGCGCATCGACTCGGCCACCATCGCCACCACGCAGGCGGCCGAGGTCCACCAGGTCGCGATCACGGGCGACTATGCCGTCCACTCGGCCGACTCCACGTTCGCGCTGCAGAAGTACGACCAGGTCTTCGTGCGTGAGATTCCCGACTGGGACCTGCAGCAGAACGTGACCATCACGGGAGAAGTGCTCTATCCCGGCACCTATTCGCTGAAGAGTTCCACGGAGCGCCTGTCGTCGCTGTTGAAGCGCGCGGGCGGACTGAAGGCCACCGCATATCCCCGCGCCGCCCAGTTCACGCGCCGCAAGGGGAACGCCGGACGCCTGGCCGTGGACGTGGAGAGCGTCGCGAGGGGAAGGAAGAGGAATGACCTGGTGCTGGAAGAGGGGGACCAAGTCTTCATCCCCCGCGAGCCCAAGACCGTGAAAGTGTCGGGAGAGGTCGGCTTCCCGGCCAGCGTGCTCTACGAGAGCGGCCGGGGCCTGGGGTATTACGTGGACCAGGCAGGCGGCTATACGGATACGTCAGACAAGAGCCGCGTGAAGGTGGTTCAGCCGAACGGAAAGGTAAGTTCGGTGCGGCGGATGTGGTGGGACCCCGAGCCCCAACCGGGCTCCATGGTGCTGGTCCCCAGAAGGCCCGCCGAGCAGAAGAAAGAGACACTGAAAGACGTGGCGACGATCGTGGGGATCGTGTCCGGGGCGGTGACGACGATATTCCTGGCCCACGAGGCGACGAAGTGACGAGAGCCTCACGCGGTGTCGTGGGCTCTCTCATTCAATCCGCATCCGGAGACTTTTGGAGGTTGCTGGCTGTAGTTGGCGTCGCCGCCGTCCTGGCTGGCGCCGCGGTCAAGCTCTATCCGGCGGATTACGTCGCGGACGCCTCCATCCTTCTCGACGCGCAAGGCGAGGGGACCAGCTTGGTCAACTTGGCCCAGATCTCCGACCTTCTTCCCCAAGGCGCGCTCCAGTCGCAGTCGCGAAAGGAGAACGGCTACGCCTATATGGCGATCAGTCAAAGCCGCGCCGTGCTAACCCATCTGCTGGGCCAACCTCAATCAGCGGAGCCAACGCGACCGATCATGGAGCGGTTTGCGCCGCACAACGTCTCCCCCTCGCGCTCCCTCGAGATTGCCGTACGACGGCTTCGTAAGCGCATTTCCTCGAGGTTCGATCCGCGGAGCGGTCTGTACGAGATTCTTGTAAAGCATCGGGATCCTATACTCGCCGCGGATATCGCCAACAAACTCATCGAGGAGCTAAAGCGGTTTAACTCCGAGGTTCGATCGTCTCGCGCGAAGGGCGCGGTAGTCTTTGTAGAAGCCCGCCTCGATGATGCGAGGAACGCTCTCTCCCTGGCGGAGGACCGCCTCACGGCTTTCAACGCGGCGAACGCGAGAATCGGGAACGCCCCGGAGTTGCTGCTACAGCAGAAGCGCTTGGAGCGAAACGTCAAGCTCAGTGAGGATATCTACGCGCTCCTGGCGAAACAGGTTGAGCTGGCGCGCATTCAAGAGAAGAAGGAATCGCCCGTATTTTCCGTCGTCGACCCTGCAGTGCCACCCACGCGACCTCAGCGGTTTTCGCTGGCACTCGCGGTCCTGCTCGGAGGGCTGATGGCCGGATTCGCGTATCTATTGCTGCGTTCCGGGGTCGTGGTGCTCCGTTCGTAGGTTCATCGTATCGCCCTTTAGACAAGAAAATTGAGGTCACGCCGAGCGCTCAACCTCGCAAGTGTAGCAGCGGTTTCCGCAGGTGCAGCTTCCGGGGCGGGACCCGCGGGACTCGCGTTGGCCGTTACGGCTCTTCTCGGCGGAGTTGTTCTTCTAACGCCGGAGATGGGGGTTCTTCTCAGCCTTCTCCTGCGCCCCGTCATCGACTGCTTCTGGAGCCAGAAACTCATTCCGGTCGGAGGGCTAGAGCTGAATCTCCAGTCCGCCGTCGGCGTCGTGATCCCCCTGGCGCTTGGGCTTGGCCTCGCCGCTCGTGGGTGGCTCATGAGGCCCGTTCTGATCGACTCGGCTTTGATCGCCTACTCCCTCATATCCCTATTGGGCGTCGTCTCTAGTCCGACGAAGGCTCAGGCCTTAGGAGATTTCGCCCGAATCACCTTGCCGCTGGTGTTCTTCTGGTTCGGCCAGTACCTGGGGCTTATGCGGCGGGGCGGCATGCAGATCGCGTTTGTGATTGCAGCGTACGGTTTCGTTCCAGCAGTATCCGCGATCTTGCAGTTCGCCGGCATCATCAGCCCTTTATCGGAGGCCGTCGGCAGTCCAACTGGCGTGCTACGCGTCACAGGCTTCTATCATCATCCGCTCGAGATCTCGATGCGATGTGGGCTCGGCATCCCATTCGCGCTCGTACTAAGCTCGTGGTTCCAAAATAAGCTGGATCGCGCGTTCATGGTCCTATGGGCCGTCTTTCTCGCGGCTGTATCCTGGGCTACCTTGGTGCGGAGCGCTCTTCTCGCCACTCTCGGCGAAGTGTGCGTCTGGCTCTTACTGCGGGGCCGGCGCACCGCGACGGTGCTTTGCCTCGGCGGAGGGGTAGCGGCAGCATTGATTCTGCCCGGCCCGCGCCAAGTCATTGTGAACGCCACGCGACCCCTTCTGGAGGGCGATGTCTACGCGTTCGGCACCGGGCGAACGCTTCTCTTTGTCGCCCAACTATCCGCATTTCAGGATGCATCCGTGCCCCAGAAGCTGTTTGGTCGCGGTCTGCACGCGACGCCCGGTGTGAATTTGAAGTACTCGCCGACCCCGGCTCTGAATCCGGAGCTGGACGAGTTCGAGGTAGGCAACGTTGGAGCCCACAATCAGTACCTTCGCGTGCTTACTGAATCGGGTGTCTTTGGGCTCATTGCCCTGTTAGTGGCGATTGGACTGGTCATTCGCTCGTGCAGGCGAGTCCTGGCGAGCTCCGGGGACTGGGTGGAGCAGGCATTCGCCGCCGCCACCGCCACGGCCTTGGCGGGGGTTCTGATCTACAGCCTCACAGCCACTCCTCTCGATGCTCCGGCCATATCCTGGCCGATATGGCTGGCCGCGGGATGGGTCGTAGGCGTGGAGCGACGGTCGTGAAGCTCCGGTCGGTCGGACGCGCTTACCTGATACTGCTGATAGCAACGGTCGCCTGTAAGGGCTTGAGCGTCGTTTCTGCGGCCGTCGTGGGCCGCAGTTTGGGGACCGCTGGACTGGGCTTATTCGGGGTCGTCGTCACCTTGCTCGCCTTTGGCCTGGTAATAGTCAATTGGGGTTTGGATTCGGTCGGGACGCGCGAAGTGGCCAAGAACCCAGATACCCGTTCCTCGATGCAATTGCGAGTCACGACATTCCGGACCTGGCTGGCGGTCAGCATGACGTTCGTGATCCTGGTTGCTTGCATCGTTAGCCATAGTGGACTTGGGATCGCGATTCCGCTGTCGATCATTCCGATCCTGTTCGTTCGTCGCCTGGACTGGCTTCTCATAGGGCTGGGCGACGAGCGTAGCGTGGCGATCGCCGCGATTGCCAGGGAGCTGGTGTACCTGGCCCTTGTATTCACCGTTGTCCTGCAATTCAAATCCGTCACAGCTGCGGTCTGGAGCATGCTAGCAGCCGAAGTAGCCCCCCTCATCATTACCGCGATGGCCGCTAGACGCCATGCGTTGAAGGCCAGTCAGGACGGGCCGAGGAACAGCCAGCCGCTCGCACGCGCGGGTTTGCCCCTCGTTGTGATGGGGATCATGTATCTGACGTATACGAAGATTGACACCCTCATGATCGCGCGCTTGATAAATGCCCAGGCGGCTGGAATCTACTACGCATCCTATTCGGTACTGTTCGGGGCGCTGAGTATCGCTGCCCCCCTTTCCAGGGCCGCGCTTCCCGAAATGTCGCGATTAGGGGGAAGAGGCGCTACCGTGACGCCAGGGATGTTTCGGCTCTCGTTGATCGCGGCCGGAGCTGGAGCGCTCATAGGGGTGGGTCTTGTCGTTCTTGCCAGGCCAGTTCTTGGCCTTCTCTATGGGGATCGATTCCTAGTCGGTGCCACCACACTCCAGTTTCTGTCGATCAGCATCCTGTTTACGTTCGCCTCGGGAGTCATGGCGCAAGGGCTAGTTGCCACTGGGCGTCAAGTAAGCCTGGCCAAATGGTCGGGGATCGCTGCAGGTACCAATGTGGCAGTGAATCTATGGCTCATCCCTCGGATGGGCATTTTGGGAGCAGCAATTGCGACCGCCCTCACGGAGGCGCTGATCCTCACGCTAACGCTCGTCAGCTTTCGCCATAGTCGAGGAATCGGAGCACACGCCTTTCGGCTGGTGGCCGTCCTCCTGTCATTCGGTGTCTCGTGCGGCGTCGGTCTCGGCGTGGGTCGGATCTCCCCGTGGGTGGGTGCCGGGGCCGGATCTCTCGTGTTCCTGGCGGGATACGCCGCGGTCGCGGGGGGAGTTCTACGGGGCTCACGAGGCGCATGGGGGGCGGGCCGGTCAGCCCAAGGGGTACTCCCATGAGCGTGCGTCGAATTCTCATCGCAGCTCCCGTCGACTTCGCCGGGTATCCCTTTGGTGGCACCGGGGCAACGATTGAAGAGTTTCTCACTGCACTACCGGCTAGTCGCACGCATGAGTTCACCCTCATCGGAATCACGAAGAACCGCGGGGAGCTTTCCGGGCGCCATACTCGCCGCATCCGAGAGAAGGAGTTCGAATTTATCCCCGTAGCCCACGTGCCAGTGAAGAGCGGCATGTCGCGTCGTGTGGCGTATTCGCTCGGACTGATGCGTCGACGGACGGAGCTGACCCGCCTTGATCCGGATCTCGCCTATGCGCACACTCCGGAGGCCGCTGTGGCTCTACGCTATGCGGTCCCGAACGTACCCATCGTGCTCCATTGCCATGGTACGGAGAATCCGGTGCGGCTTTCGCGTTTTCCGGCGGTGCGGGCTGGTATCTTCCCCCTTGCGTACGGAAGGGCGATCATGGCTCCTGCGGTCGCCCGGGCTCGAGCAGTGGTCGTCACAGCCGACACAACAGGATTTGACCGATTTCGGCAGGGCTGGAGCATGAGGCTCTGGAGCAAATTTCATCGCGTGCCCTCCATGATATCGACCGATGTGTTCTATCCACAAAATAAGACATCGGCCCGAGCGAGAATGGGCCTCCCCGAGAACGGATTTGTCGTGGTCTGCGTCGGGAGGCTGGAGCGCTCCAAGGGTGTCCAGGAGGTATTGAGCGCGGTGGCCGCCCTAATCGCGAGCGGGGTACAGGCACGGCTGGTCGTCGTGGGCGACGGCAGTTATCGAGGCGCTCTCGAGCGCACAGCTCGCGCTCTGGAGATCGAGGCCGCCGTTTCCTTCCTGGGCTATTTGCCCCGTTCCGCGGTCGCGACCACCCTCAATGCGAGCGATGTATTTTTGACCGCGAGTTGGAAGGAAGGGTTTTCCGTAGCGTTGCTCGAGGCCTTGGCCTGCGGCGTACCCGTTGTGAGCGCGGATGTCGGGGGTGTGTCGGAAGTGGTCCGCCACGGCGTGAACGGATTCATAGCCCAGGAACGAGGTCCAGGTGTGCTTGCCGGCCTACTGCGCGCAGTTCACGAGCGAGAGGCCGAAATGCGTCATGAGTGCACTCTTGCGGCAGATAGCTACAGCGCGAAGCTCATTGCTCCAAGGATTCTCGATATTCTGGACGACGCCTCGGCCTCTAGAAGGAACTGAGCTTCGGCAGGCTGACCAAAATAGGGGACTGGCCGTGCGATTTCTTCAGTCACTAGGGCAAGTCAGACGGGTCTCGCGAGAGCGATATCTAGTCGACTCTGCGTCCGGCAAGAGGGTTCTTCACGTCGGTTGTGTGGATTCGGGGATGCTCGAGGATCGGCTTCATTCAGATGGGTTACTTCACAGCCGACTGGGCACCGTGACGAAAGAGTTATGGGGATTGGACCTCGATCAGGAGGGTATTGAGCGGTTGAAGACACATGGCTATCAGAACCTATGCTACGGCTCGGCCGAGGATCCTCCGGCGACGGTTCCGCGAGCGTATTTCGACACGGTGATCGCCGGCGAGGTCATTGAGCATATTCGGAACGTCGGGAGATTCTTGGATTCTACCGCTGAGCTTCTTGCGCCAGGGGGTTCGCTCGTGATCACGACGCCGAACGCGCTGCGCTTCTACAATGTCGTACCGGCACTCCTTCGGAAGGAGCTCATACACCCGGATCACGTAGCCTGGTATAGCCCCCATACCCTTCGTCGCGCAGTTGAGCTTTCCCCATTCTCGGTGGAGTCCATTTTGATGTACGACCTCCCTCCTTGGACCGACCCGGCGAGATCCAAGGGCCCTCTCGGGCACTTGCTCCGGCGGGCTTTCAATCTCGCCATCTACCCTGC
>DATGVG010000087.1:0-2447 GCA_035300625.1 Candidatus Limnocylindrales bacterium | reverse complement strand
ACTCGACCTGGGTCGCCCCCAACGTCCCGCCGGCCGGGAATCCGACCGAGGACGGTCCCCGGGTCGCCAAGCCCGATCACGAGCGCACCTGGGAAACCGTTCTACGCGCGCCGTTCCGCGTGGCCTTTCTCCCCTTCCGCCTGCTCGCGCGCGGGATCGAGGGGGGTGCCAACTTCGCCGAGACGCATTTCCCTCTTCAAGATCTCGGAAAGCCCAAGGGACCTCCGACCAGCGTCAGCGTGTCCCCGGAATTCGCCTTCGCCGGGAACGAGGGATTCGGCGCGGGCGCGGCGGTGAAGGGTCCGCTGTTCAATCCGCACAACCAGTTCAAAGGTGACGCGCTCTGGACCATGAACGACAACCGGCGGGTCCGGCTGCGCACGCTGTTCGGTCAGGGCTCGCTGCTCGGGGTGGGAGCCGAGGGCGTCTACGACTACCGGCCCAACCGCTCCTTCTATGGCATGGGGAACGACGCGGGGACCCGCCGCACCATCTTCCTCGAGCGCGAGAACCGCGCCGACGGGTGGGTCTCGTTCGGCAGCGACTCCACGCGACGCCTCCGCGCCATCGTCGGACTGTCCGACGTCGATATCGCGCCGGGCTACATCAGCCGCCCCCGCGCGGTGGACGTTTTCAGCCCGTCCCAGGTTCCCTTCCTGACCCAAGGCTCGCGGGTCAAATCGTACGGCCTCGGGGGGCAATTCGCGGCGCTCCAGAAGGGAGGCGAGCCCTACGCGGGCATGCGTCTGATCGGCGAAGCCAGGCATGTGAGCAGCATGGGCGGCGGCACGAACCTTCGCTACGAGTCGTGGCGGACCGAGGCCCGCGGATACGTCCCCGTTTTCTCTACGCGGCGCGTCATCGCGCTTCGGGGCGTTTACCAGGGCGTCGACCCGGACGCGGGCACCGACCCGATCCCGTTCTACCGGCTTCCGGTTTCGGTGAAGCAGAACCGGTTTGATGCGTATTCCGGAGAGCGTTTCCGCGACAAGCGGCTTCTCCTCTTGCAAGCCGAGTATCGCTGGCTCATCTGGTCCTCGCGGCTGTGGGCGTTCGCGCTGGCCCAGCGCGGCGAAGTCGCGCCCTCGACGGCCGCCATTCGCTATGCCGGCATGCACGAGTCGTACGGCGGCGGACTTCGCTTCCATTTGAGCGACGCCCACGCCGCGCGGCTCGAGGTCGCGAAAGGATCCGGCGGCGTGAACATCGACCTCGAGTTGGACACGTGGTTCTGATGCGCCCGCGCCGCGCCGTCTGGGTGCCGATACTCGCCATCACGCTGGCCATGGTGGCGCCGCGCGCCGGACGGTGTAGCGATGCGGAAGAGCGCCTGGAGCACCAGTCCGTTGCCCCTTCCACCTGGGTCGACCACGACGGCCGGCCCGTTCCGAAGCCCAAGGATCGGGAGCCGGGGCACCTGGGACACCTGACCCGCGAGTCCTTGATCGAGCCGATCAACCGCGCGTTCGACATCCCCGACAAGCTCTTGTGGCTGACCGAGCCTCTCGGCGTCCGGAAAGTCCCGGGGGCCGCGAACGTCAACGATTTCGATGAGGTTCCGAATTCCACCTGGTTCACGAACCGGAACCACGTGCGCTCGCTGTCGCCCCGCGAGGTTTTCGTGGGGCCGCAGGGTGATTTCCGTCCTACGGCGCCGTACACGATCAAGAGCGTGAAGAAACACGGCTTCAACCCCGGGTTCAACGTCAAGGACGGGGCCGGCAGGCGCTGGGTGGTGAAGCTGGACGCGCCGGGCTATCCCCAGACGGGCTCCGGCGCCGGCGTGGTGGCCAGCCGGCTCATCTGGGCGGCGGGCTACAACGTGTCGCACGACGAGTCGTTCAGGTTCCGGCGCGACGAGCTGAAGCTGGACGAGGACTTGGTCAAGGGGAAGGATGGCGAGAAACCCTTCGGCGAGGCGGACCTGAATCGTCTGCTCGAGCGCGGGGCGCGCGCGGACGACGGCAGCTACTACGCCAGCGCCAGCCTCTTCCTCTCCGGCTCGCCGGTCGGGCCGCTCAGCTTCCGCGGCAAGCGGAAGGACGATCCCAACGACCGCATCTGGCACAAGAACCGGCGCGAGCTGCGCGGTCTGTACGTGGCCTATTCGTGGCTCAACAACTGGGACGTGAAGGATCACCAGTCCCTCGACACCTACGGCCCCGACAGTGCCACCGGCTACGTCACGCACTACCTGCTCGACATGAACGGTTCCCTGGGCGCCGCCGCGGAAGGCGCCAAGCCGCTCTTCTACGGCTACGAGCAGCGGATCGACCCCGCGTGGATCCTGCGGCGCTTCGTGACCCTGGGCTTTGTCGTCGAGCCGTGGCGGAAGGCGCGCCAGAAGACGGGCATTCCCTCCGTGGGAAACCTGGAGGCCGAGTATTTCCACCCCGGGGACTGGGCGCCGCTCCAGTACGTGGAGTCGTTCCGCCGGATAACCCTCC
>DATGVG010000086.1:0-16992 GCA_035300625.1 Candidatus Limnocylindrales bacterium | reverse complement strand
GAACTTGTTCACGCCCACGATCACCCGCTCCCCGCGCTCCACCTGTTGCTGGAAGCGGTAGGCGGAGTCGGCGATCTCCTTCTGGGGGTAGCCCTTCTCCACCGCGACGACGATCCCGCCCATCTCGTCGATGCGCCGGATGTAGCCCAGCGCCTCCTTCTCGATCTCGGCGGTCAGGGCTTCGACGAAGTACGATCCGCCCAGGGGATCGGGCGTCGCCGTGACGCCGGTCTCGTAGGCGATGATCTGCTGCGTGCGGAGCGCGACGGTGGCCGCCTCCTCGGTGGGAAGCGCCAGGGTCTCGTCCATCGAGTTCGTGTGGAGCGACTGGGTGCCGCCCAGCACGGCTGCCAGTGCCTGGATCGCGACGCGCGCCACGTTGTTCAAGGGCTGCTGCGCCGTCAGGGAAACGCCCGCCGTCTGTGCGTGGGTGCGGAGCATCAGCGAGCGCGGGTTCTTCGCGTGGAAGCGGTCGCGCATGACCTCGGCCCAGATCTTCCGGCCCGCGCGGAACTTCGCGATCTCCTCGAAGAAGTCGTTGTGCACGTCCCAGAAGAAGGATAGCCGCGGCGCGAACACATCCACGTCCATGCCGCGCTTCACGCACTCCTCGACGTACCCGATTCCGTCCGCCAGCGTGAACGCCAGCTCCTGGGCCGCCGTCGCGCCGGCCTCGCGGATGTGGTAGCCGCTGATCGAAATCGAATTCCACTTGGGCATGTGCTCGGCGCACCACTCGATCATGTCCACGCAGATCTTCACCGACGGGCGCGGCGGGATGATCCACTCCTTCTGCGCGATGAACTCCTTCAGCATGTCCGCCTGCACCGTGCCGCCCAGCTTGTCCGGGGGGATGCCGTTCTTCTCCGCGACCGCCACGTACATCGCGAGGAGGATGATCGCGGGCGCGTTGATCGTCATCGAGGTGGTTACCTGGTCGAGCGGGATGCCGTGGAAGAGGATCTCCATGTCATCGAGGGTCGAGACCGCGACCCCTTCGCGACCCACCTCGCCCAGGGACATCGGATGGTCGGCGTCGTAGCCCATCAGGGTCGGCATGTCGAACGCGGTCGAGAGCCCCGTCATGCCGTGGCCCAGGAGGTAGTGGAAGCGCTCGTTGGTGTGCGCGGCCGAGCCGTAGCCCGCGAACTGGCGCATCGTCCACAGGCGCGCGCGGTACATACCGGGATGGAGCCCGCGGAGATAAGGGAATTCGCCCGGGGGCATCATCCGGTGATCGAGGTCCTCCGGCAGGTCCTTCTCGGTGTAGAGCGGCTCGATCGGGATGCCGGAGAGCGTCTCGGGCGGGATGCCGGGGCGGGAGCCGTCCGCGGGCGAGAGCGCGGCGGGGGCATGGCCGGGGGGCGCCGCCGGAGCGCGCTTCACCTTGGTCTCAGCTCGCGTTTCCGCCATGTCGCGTCATCCTTTCGATCACGTCCCGGGCCGCGCGGTAGGGCGACACGCCCCCCGCCAGCACCTGGTCTGCGGCGGCTTCAATCCATGATTCTAGCCCCTGGCGGGCCGCCCAGGAGTCGAGAAGTCCCTCGCGCACCGCGTGGCGAAGGCGCGACCGCACGCGCTCTTTCCGGAGCCGCGCGGCCTGTTCGGGCCGCACGGCCCACGCGCGGTGCTCGGCGATCGCGGCATGCAGCTCCTCGATCCCCTTCCGCTCCGTCGCGATGGTGCGCACGATCGGCGGCTTGAACCCGCCCTGGGGCCGGAACGCCAGCGACGAGCGAAGCGCGGCCGTCATCTGGTCGGCGCCGGGGTTGTCGGCCTTGTTCAGGACGAGCACATCGGCGATCTCCATCAGCCCCGCCTTGAGCGTCTGGATCGCGTCGCCCGATTCCGGCGTGAGGACGACGATCGTCGTGTCCGCGGTCTCGGCCACGTCCAGCTCGGACTGGCCCACGCCGACCGTCTCGATAAGCGTGGTTTCGCTGCCCCACGCGTCGAGCAACTCGGCCAGCTCCGCCGTGCGCGCCGCCAGACCGCCCAGGCTGCCCCGCGTCGCCATGCTCCGGATGAAGACCTTGCCGTCCGTGGCGTGCTCGCCCATGCGCACGCGGTCGCCCAGGATCGCCCCGCCCGTGAACGGGCTGGTGGGATCCACGGCGATCACGCCGACCGTGTGCCCCTGCGACCTGAGGAGCCGCGCGTATTCGGCGACCAGCGTGCTCTTCCCCGCGCCCGGCGGGCCCGTGAAGCCGACGCGCGGGGCCGCGGGCTTCTTCCCGTAGACCGCGTCCAGAAGCGCCTCGGCCTCCGGCGTCCCGTTTTCCACCAGCGTCATCCCGCGCGCGAGCGAGCGCGGGTCGCCCTTTAGGATCTCGCCGGCCAAGGGCGGCGGCGTCGGCCGCGTCGGCGGCGAAGCCTTGCTCGCGGGCGCCGCGGCGCCTCGCGGCGCCGCGCTCAATATTCCATCCCAGCGCGCGACTCGATTCCCTTTTTGTAGTGGTGCTTGATCTCGCGCACGTCGCTGACCGTGTCGGCCAGCTCGATCAACTCGGCCGACGCGCCGCGCCCGGTCAGGATGAGATCCATCCATCGTGGCCGCGAACGCGCCAGCGCGAGAACTTCGGTTTCGGGTAAAAGGCCGTAGCTCGACACGTAGATGATCTCGTCGAGAATGAGCAGGTCGTGCTGCTGACCGCGGACGATCTCCCACGCCTTGTCCAGGCCCTGCCGCGCCAGCTCCAGATCTCGCGGATCCGGATTCTTCGGATCCACGAACGCGTTCCGCCCGAACTGGTAGACGTCCACGCCGAGCCGGTCCCGCAGCACTTCCAGCTCGCCGTAGATGCGCCCCTTCATGAACTGGACGACCGCGATCTTGAACCCGTGCCCCAGCCCGCGCAGCGCCGTCCCGAACGCCGAGGTCGTCTTCCCCTTGCCGTTTCCGGTGATGACGAGAAGGACGCCCTTGCGCGTCTCGCGCGGCTCGGTCGGAAGCTCCGATCCCGCTGCGGCGGCGTCAGTTGCGCTGGCCTGGGACATCTCGACATGCTAACACCACCGCCGCGCTTCGTCAACTTGAGCCGGCTCTCGGTGCCGCATCGCCAAGCGCCGGCCGAGCAACTTTTCGATCGTCAACTGACGTGGCGAAAAAGAACTTGCGGGGTATGCTTGAGGAGTATTCGCACAGCCCACGCCACATCTTTGGCCTGCCCGCCGGCGGAGGCACTCATGCACTCGTTCCGCGGAATCGTGCCCTTCTTGCCAATTCTCCTCGTTCTTCTGCTCACCCTGATTCAGCCCTCGACCGCTACCGCCCAGTCGGAGAGCGGCGCCCAATCCACGTTCATCGACCCGTCGATCGCCGCATCCGGCATGGGCAAGGCGGCCATCGCGGTGTTCTGGAGCGACGAGCCGGACGACTGGGCGAATCCGTCCCTTCTCGGGTACCACCGTGGCGTCCGGTACAGCTACGGGCGGACACAGCTTGTCCCGGATCTGGCCAATGACGTCTTCTTCACCACCAATCGATTCACTATCGGGGTGGGGGGAATCGGGGTGTCGCTTGCGGGAAAGCCGGTAGAGGGACTTGGAGGATTGCGCCTCGACTACGGCGTGAGCGAAGCCACGGACGTAAACGGCAATGTCGTCGGGGAGTTCTCCTCGTTCGAGGATACCCGTCAGATTGGAGTCGGGATCAACGTATTCCAGGCTCTCGAGAGCCTTCTTGCGGCCACCGGCGGCAACGCACCGGATATCAGCCGCCACGTGGATCTGTCTCTTGGTCATGCGTGGAAAACAGTCGTGGTGGATCTGGCGCCTGCCTCCGTTACCCTGGACGGACTCGCGGGCCGTGGTGAAGCCACGGAGAAGGATCGGGGCGCGCTGCTTCGGTTGACGCCGTTCGGAGCGAGGTCCCGCGGGGCCGGTGCGACCTCGTCCAGGGTACGGGTGGACCTGGCTGGCGGATTCTCCCAACGAAACTACGATGACACCCAAATCTCGTACATCGATGTGTCTCAGAGCGACCCCATCGTCGAGGAGCGCATGATCGGCGGGGCGGCACGTCTTTCCCTTTCACTGCCTGGCATCTCCGGCTGGGCTAGACGCGTCTTCACCCCCGAGATCAGCCTGGGAGCCGCCTGGGATCAGGCTAGGTATTACGAGGCCGACGGCCGCCTTGCCCATGAGACGATCAACCGGACGGGGCAAGAGGTAACGCTTCTAGGCGTGGTCTCCCTTCGCCACGGATATATCGACGACAAATCCGGCACGATTCGAGATGACACCTGGGGCGCCGGAGCAGCCCTTCAATATCGCGGCATGTTCGGCGCGCGCTACGACTGGGCGAGGGTCCCACAGTCGATCTATCTCAAGAACGTCACGCGAAACGGATTCAGCGTATTCGTCGATCCATACCGGATCTGGCACGCGACGCACGACGAGGACTCGCCGAAGTACTACTGACCAGCGCGACCTTGAAAGGTCGATCACGGCATCGGTGAGCGCTGGCCAAGCTCGCTCAGAATCACCGCGCCCCCAGCATCGCCCCTGCCACGTCGAACGCCGACCGCGGGCGCCCGATCCCCAGCGCCGCTGCCCGCATCACGCCCAGATGCTCCGGATGCGTCTCGAAGTGGCGGAGCCGGTAGTGCAGCTCCTCGTAGTCGTGCACGCGAACGCCGGCGCCGGTTTCCTGCAGGAAATCGCAGTTCCGCTCCTCCTGCCCTGGGATCGGTTGGAAGACGATCATGGGAAGGCCGCGCGCCATGGCCTCGCTGGTGGTCAGGCCGCCCGACTTCCCCACCATGACGTCCGAGGCGGCCATGAACTGATCCACCCTCTCGGTGAAGCCGTGGATCTTGATTCGATGCTCCAGCCCGCGCACCCGCACGGCCAGCCTTTGCCGTAGCCCTTCGTTCCGCCCGCAGATGATCAGCGCCTGCACGCGCTCGGGCAGCGCCAGAATCACCTCCACGACCTGCTCCATGGGGCCCCACCCGAAGCCGCCGCTCATCCCCAGCACGGTCATCCGGGACGGGTCGGGGTCCAGGCCCAGCGCGCGCTGCGCCACTTCGCGCGCGATCGGCAAGGAGAACCTGGGATCGATGGGGATCCCGGTCACCTGGATGCGCTCAGGCGGGACCTCGTCGGTGTCCACCAGCTGGTCCTTGGTGGTCTGCGTCGCGACGAAGTAGCGGTCCATCCCGCGGTAGACCCAGATCGGGTGGATCATGAAGTCGGTGATCGCGGTCATGACCGGGATCTGGAGCCGCCCGTCCTCGCGCAGCGTGGCGTAGACCTCGGAGGGGAGGAACTGCGTGCACAGGATCGAGTCCGGCCGCAATCGATCCACGGCGCCCAGGAAATCCTGGCAGAACATCATCGTGACCCGGGTGCGCGAGGTGGCGCGGAAACCGTGAGGCGGCGTGCCGACCCGCTTGTAGACGACGCCCCACACGCGCGGCGTGCGCGCGAGCATCCGGTTGTAGGAGGAGGCGTACAGGAGGCGCAGGGGCCACGTCGCGAAATCCAGGGCGTCGTGGAGGATCGGCTCGGATTTGGGATCCAGCTCGCGCATGGCCTGGGCGACCGCGCGGGCCGCGCGCTCGTGGCCGACGCCGGCGCGGACGTACAGGATGAGCACGCGTCGGGTCGCCGTGGAGCGGGAAGGGCCCCCGGTCATCCCGCGCGGCTCAGAAGAAATGCCGTCCGCCCCCGGGGAACGCGTTCCGGATGTGCTCGAGGCGAAGGCGGGATCCATCGGCCTCCCGTGTGATGCCGACCACGTCGAACCGCACGGGCCGATCGGTGAGCCCGCGGGCCTGGAGCCACCGCGTCGCGGCGCGCGCCACGTCTTCGCGCTTCTTCCAGTTCACCGCGACCAGAGGCGCCGCCGTGTCCGCCCCGCTCCGGAACTTCACCTCGACGAATACGACCACCTCGCCCTCGCGCGCGATCAGGTCGATCTCGCCGCGGCCCGATCGCACGTTCCGGTCCAGAATCTCGAAGCCGCGGTCCCGAAGATACTCCTCGGCCATCCGCTCGCCCGCGCGGGCCGCCCGTACCCGCCATCGCTCCGGGCGCTCCCGGACTACACCTCGCGCCATCCCCACCCCGCTACAGCTCCAGCGCCACCTGCTCGTACATTCGCTCCCATACCGGGCGGAAGCTCTTCCGGTGGATTCCGCACGGCCCGTACTCCCGGAGTGCGCTCAAGTGCTCCGGCGTCCCGTACCCCTTGTTGCTCTCGAACAGGTAGACGGGGTGGTGCATCGCCTGCTCCACCATCATCGCGTCGCGGGTCACCTTGGCGACCACGGACGCCGCCGCGACTGAGAGGCTCTTCGCGTCGCCGTCCACGACCGCCTCGCACCGCAATTCCGGGCTGAAGACGTCCTTCCCATCAACCAAAAAGCCCTGGGGAACCAACCCCAGGGCCTCGACTGCCCGCCTCATCGCGAGGAGGGACGCCATCCGGATGTTGAAGGCGTCTACTTCCTCGACGCTCGCCATCCCCACTCCCACGCCCAGCGCCACCGCCCGGATCCGCACCTCGGCTTCCCCGCGCTCCTCGGCGCTCATTTCCTTCGAGTCGCGGACGCCGCGCAATCCGCGCGCGTCCGCCGGGAGCACGACGCAGGCCGCCACCACCGGGCCCGCCAGGGGCCCCCGCCCCGCCTCATCCACCCC
Organism: Candidatus Limnocylindrales bacterium; assembly: GCA_035300625.1. GTDB lineage: Bacteria > Eisenbacteria > RBG-16-71-46 > SZUA-252 > SZUA-252 > DASQJL01. The sequence goes on along the minus strand of DATGVG010000086.1, from coordinate 10,344 downwards.
CGCGACGAGGTCGCCCCACAGCGAGCGATACCCGTCGTCGAATTTTGCGAGCTTGCTACGTCTCATCTCCCCCGAGCGACTCGCGCTCCTCGACCTTGGCCGCCTTCCCCTTGCGGCCACGCAGGTAGAACAGCTTCGCGCGGCGGACCTTTCCCTTGCGCGCGAGGTCGATCTTGGCTACCGAAGGCGAATGGAGCGGAAACGTGCGCTCCACGCCAATGCCCGCGGAAATCTTGCGCACCGTGAACGACGTGCGCATCCCGCTGCCGCGGACGTTCGTGACGACTCCCTGGAAAATCTGCGACCGTTCCTTCTCGCCCTCGATCACGCGCACGTGAACCTTCACCGTGTCGCCCGGGCTGAAGTCGAGAGTCCGGTCCGACTTGAACCGGTTCTCGAACCGTTCGATGACGCTCATGGCTGATCCGCCTCCTTCTTCCTGATCTCGTCCATCAGTCTTCGATCCTCCTCGCTCCACTCGCGGCCCCGGACGATATCGGGCCGGCGCGCGAGGGTCCGTCGGATCGCTTCCCGACGTCGCCAGCGGCGGATCTCTTCATGGTTCCCGCGTCGGAGGACTTCGGGGACGGAGAGTCCCCGGAATTCGTCCGGGCGAGTGTACACGGGCGCGTCCAAAAGCGCCTCGGAAAAGGAGTCGGCCCCGGCCGACTCCGAATCGCCCAATACCCCGGGCTGCAAACGCGATACGGCGTCCAGGATCACGAGCGCGGCCGGCTCCCCGCCCGAGAGCACGTAGTCGCCGATCGAGACTTCCTCGGCGGCCAACAGCTTCACCGCCCGCTCGTCGATCCCCTTGTAGCGGCCGCAGACCACCGCCAGGTGGCGCTCGGCGGCCAGCTCGCGGACCCACTCCTGGGTCAGCACCCGCCCCTGCGGCGTGGTCACCAGCGTCCGAGGCGGCGCGCCCGGCACCGCCTGCCTCGCGCTCTCCAGCGCCGCGACGATCGGCTCGGGCTTCATGACCATGCCAGCGCCGCCGCCGTAGGGCGCGTCGTCCGTGGTGCCGTAGCGGTCGTCGGAGAAAGCCCGGATGGGCACCAGCGCCACTTCCAGGGCGCCCTTCTCGCGAGCGACGCGGATCATCCCCTCGTCCAGCGCCCCGCCGAAGAACCCGGGATTCAGCGTGATGATCGAGACGCGCACGCGGGCTCTCTTTCCGCCGCCCGAGGGCGCGCTATGCGTCCCCGATGCCGGGCAGTCCCGGCGGCGGCTCGACCACGATCACGCGGCCGGGCAGATCCACCGAGACGATGACCCCCTCCAGCATCGGGATCAGGATCTCGTGCTCCTTGTCGCGCACCACCAGCACGTCGTTGCTGCCGGTGCCGAAGACCTCGGCCACGCTTCCCAGCGAAGCGCCCGCGGCCGTCCGCACCGAAAGCCCGACCAGCTCGAAGCGGTAGTGCCTCCCCTGGGGCAGCGGCGCCACCTGGCTCCGCTCGATCGTCAGCTCCAGTCCGCGCAGCGCCTCGGCGTCCTCGCGCGAGGCGCACCCCTCGAAGGTGACGAGCAGGCGGCCCTGGAAGGGGCGCGACGCTAAGACCTTCAAGAGGCTCCCCTCGTCGGCTCCCCGCGCCGCGCCGAGCACCACGCTGCCCGGAGAGAACCGCTCCGGCGCGTCGCTCAGCACGTCGACGACGACTTCGCCTTTCAGGCCGTGCGCGCGCGCGACCAGCCCGACCAGGATCCGCCCCGGCCCGGCCTCCTCAGTCGGCAATCTCGAGCATCGCGCGGCGGCCCTGCGCCGTGGCGGCGGCGGTCAAGAGCGAGCGGAGCGCGTGCGCGGTCCGTCCCTCGCGCCCGATCACCTTGCCCAGGTCGCCCGGCGACACGCGGAGCGTGAGCACGGTGGTCTCGCCGGTATCGTGCTCGTCCACGCTCACCCCCTCGGGGTGGTCGACGAGCTGGGCCGCCAGATATTCGACAAGCGCCTTGGCTTTCATTCCCTCATCCTCTCGCCGGCTCAGCTTTTCTTCTTCTTGGCCTTCTTGACGGCCTTCTTGGGCGCCACGCCGCTCTTCTTCTTGGCGCGCGCCTTCGCCTTCTTCTCGGTGCCCTTGGTGGCCTTCTTCTTCGCAGCCGTCTTCTTGGCGGCCGGCTTCTTCGCGGCCTTCTTGGCCGCGGTCTTGGCCGTCTTGGCCGCCTTCTTCCGGGCCTTCTTCTCCGCCTTCGCCTCGGGCGTCACGGCATCGGCCGGGCGGGGCGCGATCAGCGGCAACGGACGCATCGCCTCGGGAGCGTGCTTGGACATCATCACGCCGACCGACTCGGACGGTGTCGCCCCGCGGCGGATCCAGTGGGCGAACTTCTCCGCGTCGACCTTGAAGGTCGCCGGGTCGGTGAGCGGATCGTAATAGCCGAGCTGCTCGATGTAGCGCCCGTCGCGGGGGCTCCTGGAGTCGGCGACCACGACCCGATAGAACGGGCGCTTCTTCGCGCCCGCGCGCTTCATGCGGATGACGACCATGCGGTTCTACCTCCCGTGTGTGGACACCCGGATCAGAAGCGCGGCAGCCCCGTCGGGAGCTTTCCGCGCGGCGTCTTGCCCAGGCGTTTGAGCATCGTCTGCATCTCTTCGAACTGCTTCAGGAGCCGGTTCACGTCCTGCACCGTGGTCCCGCTCCCCTTGGCGATCCGCTTCCGCCGGCTGCCGTCGATGATCCGCGGCTGCTCGCGCTCGCCGCGCGTCATCGACTGGATGATCGCCTCCGTGCGCTTCAGCTGCCGCTCGTCCACGTTGGCCCCGGCGGGGAGCTTCATGCCCGGGATCATCTTGACGATCTCCTCCAGCGGCCCCAGCTTCTTCATCTCCTGGAGCTGCCCCAGAAAATCCTCGAGCGTGAAGCGCTGCTTCCGGAGCTTCTGCTCCAGATCTTCGGCCTTCTTGAGGTCCAGGCGCTCCTGGACGCGCTCGACCAGGGTGACCACGTCCCCCATGCCGAGGATGCGCGACGCGAGCCGGTCCGCGTGCATCGGCTCGAGGCCGTCGATCTTCTCGCCGGTCCCCATGTAGCGGATCGGCTTTCCCGTCACCGCGCGAAGCGAGATCGCCGCTCCGCCGCGCGCGTCCCCGTCCATCTTTGTCAGGACGAAGCCGGTGATCGGAAGCCGCGCGGTGAAGGACTCCGCGATGGCCACCGCGTCCTGCCCCGTCATACCGTCGAGCACCAGGTAGCTCTCGGTCGGCTCCAGCGTCGCGTGGACGCGCCCGACCTCCTTCATCAGCTCTTCGTCCACGTGGAGCCGCCCGGCCGTGTCGGCGATGAGGAGGTCGAAGCCCTCCTTGTCGGCGCGGTACCGCGCCGCTTTCGCCAGCGCGACCGGATCCTTCGACGCGCGGTCCAGATGCACCGGCGCCCCGACCTGTTTCCCGAGGACCTCCAACTGGTCCACGGCCGCGGGCCGCTGCAGATCCAGCGCGGCCAAGAGGACCCGCTTCTCCTTCTTCATCCAGAAGCGGGCGAGCTTCGCCGCCGTCGTCGTTTTTCCCGAGCCCTGCAGACCGGCGAGGAGTAGGACCGCGGCCCGGTTCGACGGGAACTGGAACCCAGCCGACGGGCCCGCGCCCCCGAGGAGCTTGACCAGCTCTTCGTGGACGATCTTGATGACCAACTGCCCGGGCTGGACGCTGTGAAGCAGGTCGGCGCCGACCGCGCGCGCCTCGACCGTCTTCAGAAACTCGCGCGCGACGTCCAGATTGACGTCCGCCTCGAGGAGAACGCGCCGGATCTCGCGGAGCGAGTCCTTCACGTCCTGCTCGCTCAAGCGGCCCCGGCCCAACATCTTCCGGAATACGCCGCCCAAGCGTTCGGTCAAATCCTCGAACATGGCGCTCGCGTGAAACGGGTACGGTTAACGTGGCCAAGTGCCACAAACCGGAGAAGATACCACTCCCCGTCCCACGCGGGCAACCCTAGTCGTCGGAGCGCGCCAAAGACCCGGCTAGTGAACGATGGCGGCCTTGGCCGTCAGCTCTCCGTCCGGCGTCTCGATGCGGAACAGGTAAACGCCGGCCGGAAGCGGCCTGCCCCCGTCTCCCAGCCCGTCAAATCGAAGCGCATGCTCGCCCGCCCCGCCCTCGGCCGGCACGGCCAGCGTCCGGACCAGCCGTCCCCGGATGTCGAACACGCGGGCCCGCACCGCACCCGCGCGCGTGGTCGCAAAGCGCACCGTGGCGCCCGGATTGGGCGGGTTGGGCGTGATCGAGGCGGCGTGGTTGCCGCCTCCGGCGACGACATCGACCTGGAGCACCCCGGAGAAATGCCCGCCCGTGGTCAAATCCCCCTCGAGCGAGACCTGGACCGTCGTCTTTCCCGTCAGGTTGCTGAAAAGCTGGCGGAGATCGCTTTTCAGGAAGCAGACCTCGAGGTCGGGCACCTGGTCGTTGTTCTGGTCGCCGACGATGAACGACTTTCCCTGCGAGGCGGAGATCTGGGACACCGTTCCGGTTCCCGTCGACTTCAGCACCACCGAGCCCGGAATGACGTCGGTCACCTGGTAGGAGCCGCCCACCGGCTCGAAGGAGACGCACCAGAGAGGCTTGCCCGAGCCGAGATGAATCGTCTTGTCGGCGCCGGTCGTGAAGACGAGGGTCGGATAATTCGCGCTCACGACGATGGCGGTGGTCGCGCCGCCGCTCAGCGCGTTCGAGGCAACGAAGGTCACGAAGATGGTCCCCTCCTGCCCCGCGACCGGAGTCCAGCTCAGCGTTCCCTCCGTGTTGTCGAAATTGGGCAGGAACGACATTCCCGAGATCAGCGGCGACGCGGTCAGGGAGGTGATGGCGTCCCCGTCGGGATCGCTCGCGGTCACGGTCAGGCTGAAGGGCGTGCCTACGCGGGCGCTGGCCGATCCCGGCGCCGTTACCACCGGCGCGCGGTCGCCGCCCGAGGATTGGATGGTGATTGGGACGGTCCGGGAGCCCGAAAGTGCGTTGGACGCCGTGAAGGTGACGTTGTACATCCCCGCCTGGCCGGACGCGGGCGTCCACGAGAACGTGCCGACCTCGTGGCTGGGGCTCGCGTTGAACGTGGCCCCCGATGGCAGCGGGGCCGCCGTCAGCGAGGTGATCGCGTCGCCGTCCGGGTCACTCGCCGAGACGCACATCTGGAGGAGGCTCCCCTCCGTTCCGGTCGCGCTGGGAGGCGCGTTGACGATGGGCGCCCGATCGGAATTGGTGACCGTGAGGCTGGTGCTGGAGGATCCGACCTGCGAATTCGAGGCGGTAAAGGTGATCGTGTAGGTGCCCGCGCTGGTGAAGTCCGTCTGCCAGTCGAAGGTCCCCGCCGTGTTCGACGCATTCGTGGTGAAGGTCGCGGTTCCCGGGAGCGGCGCCACAGTGAGGGACGCGATCGCCTCGCCGTCGGGGTCCCCCGCGTATACCTTGAACGTGAAGCGCCCCAACTCCGGTGCGCTCAGTGTGACCGGGCACTGCACGAACGGCCGCCCGGCCGTGTCGGTGACCGAGATTCCGGCGGAGATGGACGTGGAGAGCGCGTTGGCCGTCGCCGTGAAAACGACGGTGAAATTCCCGGTCTGCCCGGCCTGGGGCGTCCATGTGAGCGTCCCCGACGTGTTGTCGGCGGTCGTGGTGAATGAGGCGTTGTTGCCGGCCGGCAGCCCTGATGCGTCAGCCGTCAGGGATGTGACCGCGTCGCCGTTCGGGTCGCTCGCGGTCACCTCGACCACGACAGGCACTCCGATCGCCCCACGGGCTCCTGATGTGGACACGCGCGGCGCGAAGTCGCAGAAGGTTTGAGCGAGTGCGGGTGTGACCGAGAGGGAGGCGCCGAAAAGAAACACGAGGACGAACACGAAGGGGAGCCGGCCAGGGCGCATCGCGACCTCCACACGCGTCGCCTCGGGCGGCGCGGGCACGAGTTATCAGGGCCGGTAGATCCAGCGTAACACACATGCGACATGGCCGTTAGAACGATCCTATGCCCTGCCACGAGGGGTGGGTTCCTCGGCGATCAGAAACCGCGTACCCCTAAGTGCCACAAGCGCGTACTCGGGAAGGTTGATGTTCGAGGTAAGGTAACCGTTACGCTCAAATTCTCCCGTTCCCGGGCCGAAATAATGCCCGGAGTCGAAAAACGTTGACACGATTCGAGGGGTTTGATAAATTTCAATTGAGCGGAGTTCCCTGCCGCTTCGTGTCCAATCCGCAGCTAAAACCTAGTCCATCAGGCCGGTCGTTTCTTGCGGGGTTTTAACTTGCGATACACGTGGATGCGCGGGGAACTTCCTCAATTTTTTTTACCCTCCGAGCCCTGACTCTGCGATTCTGACGGCACCACCGAAATCCGAACGTCCCCCTGTAGCCGGATAGGAGTATCGCTCTCCCTGCGCACGCTGCTTGTCGTGGCCGTGATCGCGCTGGTCGGCTGTAGCGCGGACGGCATCCACTCGCCCCAGAAATTCTTCCCCAGCGGCACCTTGACGTCGTGGAATTCCTGCGAGAAGAACACCCAGGCCGGGAACGCCATCATGCTGTGCGCATCGACCGGCTTGATTGCGGGCGCCTCGGCTCCCTCCTACAACATCGAGTTCGCGCTGCCGTCCCCCAGCCACGTGCGCATCGCGGTGTTCGACGAGCGCGCCGCCCTGGTGAAGGTGATCTTTGATCAGGATGAGCCCGCGACGCTCCAGGGCTCGTTCCGCCTGCCGCCGATCTCCTGGGATTTCACGGATGCCGCGGGGCACCGCGTGCCGGCGGGCAATTACCGGCTGTACTTCCAGGCGGAACAATTCATCTCAACAAGCGACGTCGTGGTCGATTGACCCCACGCGGATTGCTCCTGGGGGCTTTTGGCCTGGCACTCTTGGCCGCGGCGCCGGCGCACGCGCAGGCCCCCGCCGACAGCGCTGCTCTACCCGATAGCATTGCCGCGGGGCGCGCGCCCACGCCCACACCAGAGTCCCCCGAGTCCCGCGAGGCCGCGCGCGATCGGGACCGCTTCGAGCTGGGAGCAGCCGTCGTGAGCGGCCCCTTCGACGCGCTCGGCACGTTCGGATATCACCGGATCCTGGGACGCACCGACCCCTTCGAGACGTGGATGCATATCGAGCTATCCGCCGGATCCGCCTCGTATCTCAGCGAGGGAGCGGCCAGCGTGGGCTTCCTGATCCGCCCGACCCGCCTGATCCGCCGCGGCTGGCCCATACGCCCGATCGTGGAGTTCGGACCCGCCGCGCACCTGGTGGTTCAGACGGCCGATATTCGCGGGTTCGGGGAAACCGCATTCCATTCGCACGTCTACTTAAAGACCCACGGCTACGCGGGCTTCGACATTCCCTTCGCCTCCCACATGGGCCTGGTCGTGCGCGGGCGGCTGACGATCCCGACCCACCACCCTTTCGACTATGCGCAGATCGCGCTCTTCTTGAGATAGACGCCGGTCGCCGAGGCCTGGTCGCGCGCCAGCGCGGCCGGCGGGCCTTCGGCGACGATCCTTCCCCCTTCGTCGCCGGCCCCCGGGCCCAGCTCGACCAGCCAGTCGCACGCCGCCAGGAAATCGAGGTTGTGCTCCACCGCGATCACGGTGCCCCCGCGCCGCGTCAGCTCGCGCAGCACTCGAAGCAGCGTCTGCACGTCCTTCCGGTGAAGCCCCACCGTCGGCTCGTCGAACAGGTACAGCGTCTCCCCGGCGGAGCGATCGGATAGCTCGCGGGCCAGCTTGACCCGCTGGGTCTCGCCTCCGCTCAAGGTCGAGAACGGCTGCCCCAACTTCAGGTAGCCCAATCCGACCCGCTCCAGCACCCAGAGAGGCGTCACCACGTCCGGGTCGTCGCGGAAGAGGGCGATCGCCTCCTCGACGGTGCGTTCGAGAAGGGCGTCGATGGAGAGGCCGTGCACGGTCACCTCGAGCACCTCCGGGCGGAAGCGGCGGCCCTCGCACACCTCGCACGGCACCCACAGGTCGGCCAGGAAATACATCTCCACGCGCGTCACTCCCGCGCCCTCGCACGCCTCGCACCGCCCGCCCGCGACGTTGAACGAGAAGGTCCCGGGCGTGTAATGCCGCTGCCGCGCGAGCGGCGCGCGAGCGTAGCGCTCGCGGATCCGGTCGAATGCCTTCACGTACGTGGCCGGGTTCGATCGCGAGCTCCTAGCCACGGGCGCCTGGTCCACCAGAGCCACCCGGCGGAACGCGTCCACGCCCAAGACCGTGTCGTGCGCGCCGGGCGCGGGCGCCTCCTGGTCCAGCGCGCGGGCCGCGGCCCGCCAGAGGACATCCTCGATCAGCGTGGATTTCCCCGATCCCGAGACGCCGCACACGCCGACCAGAGCGCCGACCGGAAAGCGCGCGGTCACGCCTTTCAGGTTGTGCTCCCGCGCGCCGCGCACCTCCAGCCAGCGCCACTTCCCCCTCGCGGAGCGCTCCCCGGCGGCACCGTAGGCCGCGGGCTCCTCGGCGACCAGCCCGGGAGGCTCGGTCGCGGCGGCGCGGGAGGGCCAAGCCTCGACCGTGCCCTGGTAGAGAAGCGATCCCCCGCGCTGTCCCGCGCCGGGGCCCAGCTCCACGATCCAATCCGCCGCGCCGATCACGTCGGGGTCGTGCTCCACGACGACCACCGTGTTGCTCCGCTCGCGGAGGCGTCGCATCACCCGGATCAGCCGCTCGGTGTCGCGCGGGTGGAGTCCCACCGTCGGCTCGTCCAGGACGTAGAGCGCGTGCGACAGGGTGCCGCCCAGCGCGTTCGCCAGCTCGATCCGCTGCGATTCGCCTCCGGACAGGGTCTTCGACGCGCGGTCCAGGGTCAGGTAGTCGAGCCCTACCTCGCCCAGGTACTCCAGGCGCCCTTCCAGCTCGGTCCGGATGGAAGCGGCCACGGCCTCGCGCACCGGGTCCAGGCGCAGCGACGTGAAGAAGGTGCGCAGGTCGCCCACGGTGGACGCGAGGAGATCGGCGATGTTCTTTCCCCCCACGTGCACCTCGAGCGCCTCGGGCTTCAACCTCATCCCGCCGCAGACGGCGCAGGAGACCGCCTCCTGGTAGTGCTTCACCAGGAACCTCGCGCTCGACTTGTAGGACTTCGCGCGGAGCCGCTCGAGGAACGGGAAGACGCCCCGGAAGCCGGGCGCGCCGTAGAGCAAGATCTTCCGGTGCTCCTCGCTCAGGGATCGGTACGGCTTGTCGAGCGGGATGCCGTGCTCCTTCGAGAGCGTCTCCAGCTTGGGCATGAAATAGGCGCGCCAGGAATTCTTCCAGGGGTCCAGCGCCCCTTCGCGCACCGTCAGCTCCGGGTGCGGCACCACGCGGTCCATCGTGAACGTGAGGACGTTTCCGAAGCCGCGGCACTCCGGGCAGGCGCCGTAGGGGCTGTTGAACGAGAAGAGCTGCGGGCGCGGCTCGGGGAAGGTCCGGCCGCACTGGGGGCAGGTCCGGCCGTCGGCGTAGGTGAGCGTCTCGCCGGAGGGATGCTCCAGCTCCAGGCGGCCGTCCCCCGCGCGCCACGCCGTCTCGATCGCCTCGCGGAGTCGCATGCGGTGCTCCGGCACCGCGCGGACGCGATCGACCAGGACGCGGATCGGGCCCTTCGAGCGGGGCGGCAGCGGCTCGTCCAGCCGCAGCCACTCGGCGGCGTCGCGCGGCCGCCCGCGCAGGAACCCGGCCGCGAGCGCGCGCTCCCACACCTGCGCCGGCCGCTCGCCGGGGCGCGCGGCCAGCGTGGCCGCCACCGTCAGCTCCTCCCCCTCGTGGCGAAGCGCGGCTTCCAGCACCGAGTCCACGCTGTGCCGGGGCACCACGTGGCCGCAGCTTCCGCAGCGCGTCTCGCCTACCCGGGCCAGGAGGAGCCGGAGATAGTCGGCGATCTCCGTGACGGTCCCGACCGTCGAGCGGCCGGTCTGGGCCGCGGCACCCTGGCGGATGGCGACGGCCGGGCTCAGACCCTCGATCCGGTCGATCTCGGGCCGCGGGAGGCGGTCGAGGAACTGCTTCGCGTAGGTCGAGACGCACTCGACGTAGCGGCGCTGCCCCTCGGCATAGATCGTGTCGAAGGCGAGGGAGGATTTCCCGGATCCGCTGACACCCGTGATGACGGAGAGCGAGGCGTGGGGAAGGGCGACGTCGATCCCCTTCAGGTTGTTCTGGCGAGCCCCGAATAGGCGAAGGAAGGTGTCGGGAGGCACGTAGTCGCGGCGTGGCACGGACACCATTGTAATGCACGAGGGCCGCCCGGCGTTGCCGGACGGCCCCTCAGGACGTGCCCAATCCAAGGTTACTTCTTCTTCGAGGTCTTCTTCTTGGACGATTTCTTCTTCGCCGGCATTCAGATTCACCTCCCCTCGGGTTGGATTGGCTCCCGGCTCAATCC